>ONJG01000027.1 GCA_900318105.1 uncultured Eubacteriales bacterium | reverse complement strand
GTTGTAGATGACGGCCTCGGTGAGGTGCACGCTGCACTCCGGCATTCCGATGAGATGGCAGGCCTGGAATGCCGCGACCGAGAGCTCCAAAGCTCTCGGATCGGCGAGGCCGACATCCTCCGCCGCAAACCTCGTGACGCGGCGCGCGATATACATCGGATCCTCACCCGACTCCAGCATGCGCGCCAGCCAGTAAACTGCGGCATCGGCATCCGAATTTCTCATCGATTTGTGAAGAGCGGATATGAGATTATAATGCTCTTCTCCCTGCTTATCATAAAGCAGCGACTTACGCGAGGTGCACTGCTCAAAGTCCTCTGTCGTGACCTTGATCTCTCCGTCCCGGTGCTCTGCATTGAGCACCATCATCTCAAGAGTCGAAAGAGCCGTCCTGGCATCTCCGTTTGCAAAACCCGCAAGCGCATTTATGACATCATCCGGAATAGTTACATTCTGGTCTCCGAATCCTCTCGGATCGCTCACCGCATTTCTGATGAGCTGCGCGATATTATCCTGTGTCAGCTGCTGGAGCACGAACACCTTGCATCTTGAGAGCAAAGCCCCGTTCACCTCAAACGAGGGATTCTCAGTGGTCGCACCTATCAGGATGATGCTTCCCTTCTCCACAAAAGGTAAGAATGCATCCTGCTGAGCCTTGTTAAACCTGTGAATCTCATCCACGAAAACTATGGTGCGTGCTCCCACGGCGGTCATCTTATCCGCCTGCTGCATCACCGTCTTGATATCTTTAATGCCGCTTGTGACCGCGCTGAACGTAATGAACTGCGCGTCTGTCCTGGTCGCGATTATCTGCGCGAGCGTGGTTTTGCCCACTCCCGGCGGGCCCCAGAATATCATCGAGGAGATGCTGTCCCGCTCTATAAGATTCCTCAGGACCTTTCCTTCTCCGAGCAGGTGCTCCTGACCCACGAACTCATCGAGATTCCTCGGCCTCATCCTCGCTGCCAGCGGCTGGTTATTCATTTTTTCAGCTTCAAATAAACTAATCTGACTCATATTTCTATATTTATGCTGCTACATCAGCCACCCTTGTATAAGCGAATCTATTAGTTTCTCATTGATTCCGCCATTCGCCTGACTGTATGAAATAATAAGATTATCCCATGGCACAATCCCAAACATTTCATACACATCGAATTTTGTCTTGTTCTTTTTTAAATAGTCTTCGTCGTTTACTTTGCCCAGATGTTCCCAATAAATTATTTTACCATCCCTTGGGCGCTTGATAGTAAAGTCCGGAACATATGAAATATCGGGATGCCCAATCTCTGCTTCATATCTATATGGAATTCCATAGTGCTTTAATCTACTGCTTATGATAATCTCACCAAGCGATCTCATTTCCGTACCGTCAGCCGACAGAGACTTCAGATCTTCAGCATGGAGCGTTTTGTCCCGAGAATAATCATTCTCCCATTCTTCATTAATATCATCATTATATATCAGTGTAGCAAGCTCGGGAAACCTCTGCACAAATGAATTCATCACAGAGTTTTCATCCACACAGTTATATCTGTCGAGAAAATCTTTGCAGATCTCTACATTCTTTTTGATTAACGGAATAGCTCTCTTTACATACTCTTTACGCACAAGCATATGTAATCTATGGACATCTCTTCCTACTCCTATGCGTCTTTCCTTCTTTCTGTTTCCGCCCTTTGGAATTCTTTCACAATAGTTTCTGGTTCCTCTGCTATTGTAGCAATACAAATTGCCCTCAGGAAAGTTTTTTGACTCTTCCTCTAAATCGGTTTGTAGGTCTGAAAGGATTTGCAGCATTCGCTGGATGTCATTAAGTATTATCATGTTGCGCCTCTCTTTTTTACAAGTGTTGATTCCCGGACTTTTCTTTTATTCCCATATTATACACCGACAAACGGGAGTTTTATCGCGCAACCTACATAAATCTCAATTTATACAGTAACTATGTAGGTTATAGGCGCCTCCAATGAGCCAATCTGCTGAATTCTCCCGTATTTTCGCACTATTTATGCCCATTTGGGCACCAAAACCTACATATTCTTTCTCTTAATTGTAATAAATGTAGGTTTCAGTCTGAAACTCCTCTTTGAGTCGTGGCAATCATGTAGTGCGCGGATGCCTATCTGCCGGGCCATGGATTACGTGGATAAGCGCGGAGCCATGCATAAGTCCATGGACAGACTATGCTATGACTTGCGTCTTTTTCTCTGTCTGTCCACAGACTTATACACCGCCCCCCTGATGGCAGGTGCGCTTACCCACATAATCCACAGCCCCTGCTACGACATTTTTGATATAGAACAATAAAACAATGTGATACTTATTGTCACTCGAAGAGCTTTTCTCCGCTCCGATAACATCCCGGATAATATGGTTTTTTCTTTAATCTTGATTCTTCTTTTTATTTTGGGCCCGTAGCAGCAGCTGTGCAGGCTGTGGACAATCGACATAGTCGCAGGGCTCCTGCAGTGCTGTGGATAAGCATGTGGGCTGTTTTTCTTTTTCGCAATAAACAGTCCATGTGCTTATCCATGGCGCTGCGTCGATTGTCCATAACTGCACGGCTGAGTCATATAGCTTATATCCTTCCACAAAAAGTGCAGGCTTGAAGCCTGCATGCAATAATCACAATTGCGCACTTGTATGCTGATTGTTGAGGCCCGTCTCATTTCCTTTTAAGGGTCCTGAGAAATGCTTTTTGTTCATCTTCTATTCTGCGGCTTTCAATCGCTTTTTGTATGGCTTTGTTATGAGTCCATTTATCAAGCCTGCATTCCTTCAGCACTGCCTGGGACTCATCCCACTTCTTTGCAAGAGCAGTCGCAAAGTACCAGGCTATCATCATATTGATGTAATACTCATCCGATCTTATGGCTGCAACTCTGTCCATATATGAGACATCAAATTCGTCATCCAGATAATGCTGCATCAGCATCTTTATGCCGAATCTGACCGTGTATGTGTGGTCGGATTCAATCCACTTATTGATTCTTTCAAGCAAGCTGTCGCTGTAAACGAGTCTGCCGCTTTTCTTCTTTCCGAATATCTTTGGGGAAAGCTGGTCGCATGTAGCCCAGTTGTCAACATGCGGCAGGAATCTTTCGACCTCTGACATGCACTGCTCAAAGTCCTTAAGTTCTGAAATGATAAATGCATGAAGCTGCATCTCATCGAAGTATTCATGTGGCAGAGTGCTTATGAATTCTGTATAGTCCCCCGATTTCAAAAGTTCCTTTGCATATGACCGAAGTTCAGGCGTGCGTACACCTATCATTCTTTCGGCTTTAAGCTCAGGTATCAGCGACGCCTGAAAGCTCCTATAAGTCTCATCCTGCATTTCACAAAGCCGGTTATATATGATTGTGTCAACTCGATAAGATTCAGACATCAAAGGCTCCTGTATATTTAAGCACAGACTATAACTTCTTTTCCATCAGCACGAGATTAATGTCCTTGATGCCGTTGAATGTGGTGGGCACGATATCCGTCTCAATGTAGCCCAGTTTTTTGTACATCGCCCGGGCCCTCTCATTTGTTGCATTGGTATCGATCCTAAGCACCTCGCATCCCCAGTCCCTGGCGAGCTGTTCATAGAACTTTACAAACGACGGTCCTATGCCCTTGCCCCTCGTATCTGGGTCTACGGCCAGGGTATGGAGCACCGCGACCTTGTCATCCGGCGCCTTGTACTTCCAGTCGCAGTCCGCATACACGTCCACCTGCTCCTGATTGATGATCCCTGTGGCAATTACTTTTCCGTCGATCTCGGCCACATACATATCGTCACGGGCAAGTGAATCCTCTGCGGTGTGCAGGGTCGGGTATATCCCCCTCTTCCAGCCGGTGGTTGTATGACCCGCCTCCTCTTCATCATGGGTGTGATCGTATATCTTCTCTATTGCGGGTATGTCGCTGCTGTCCGCCTTTCTGAAGGTCTCGCTTTCTATGGCCTGCCTGAACTGCGTTTCGTAAAGTTCCTTATAGGTTCCGTTCATTTCAAGTAATTCCTCGTGGGTTCCCTGCTCGGCTATAACGCCTCCCTTGACGACAAGTATCCTGTCCGCCTTGAGTATCGTGGAAAGCCTGTGGGCTATGACTATGCTCGTCCTGCCCTTCATCATGACCTCAAGCGCATCCTGTATTGAGCTCTCGGATATTGAATCGAGAGCCGAAGTTGCCTCGTCGAGTATGAGTATCTTCGGATCCTTGAGTATGACCCTTGCAAGCGAAAGCCTCTGCTTTTCTCCGCCCGACAACTTGAGGCCGCGGTTTCCGACCTCCGTGTCATATCCTGCCGAGCAGAGCCTTTGTCACTTTGGGCATATTCTGTTTTTCTTCGTCCGTCAGGAAACCTCTCGGCCCCATACCCATGCGTCCGGGTCCCGGTCCTGCCATTGTATCCCCTTTCAGAAGACCGGCTAATTCTCAAGCCGTCTTACCCTTTCCTTTGTATATTTCTCCACCTGCTTCCACAGACTGTGCAGCTGTTTCTTGTGCCCGCAGAGCTTCTCTGTGCAGTTCTCGCACCTGAGGTACGCGTTGGTATTTTCCGAAAACCTCTCGGGATGTCTGTAAAATGTAATCTCCCATCTGATAAGAAGCGCCACCGAAAGAAGCAGCAGGCTCCAGGTATATGTCTTGGAAACGAAGAACAGCGGTGTGAACATCATCGCATAGTCCCAGTTGTATATCCTGCATGCCGCGCAGCATTTGTTCTTGAGGAACCACGACTGGAACGGACAGAAGAAGAGTATGCAGATCATGTCGCAGACGGAAAATGCGCTGCAGAGCAGCACCATCGCTCCGTCGTCCAGGATTCCGAGCATGTGAAGCCAGCCAAAGAATCCATTGAACACTATCCATATCAGCGCAACCAGGAAGGTCGCGTTGTTGTCGGGTATCTCAATTTCGGTATTTCCCGTCTTGATGTAATTCTGGGCGAACTGCTTCTGGCATCCGGGGCTCTCGTATTTCGAAGGAAAGAACCTCGCTATCATCTCAATTACAAAGACCGCCCATGTGACATATATTATTACGGGCATCCTCTCTATTCTGAGCATGAGAGGCTCTCCGTACATGAATCTGTATCTTATATATCCTATCAGAAGCAGCACGAAAAGCGCCGACCTGTAGGCCAGCCTTGTGAAGTGCCATACTCCCACATATGTTAGCTTTAATCCTCTCTTACCCTTCATATGTAAATATTACTCGTAACCGCATCTGCGCGCAAATAAAAAACCGACGCCTGAGTCGTCGGCTTAAAGTATTCCGGATACCCTTCCAATAACAGAGAGAATAAGCAGCAGTATGCTGAATATGTAAACATACCTGTCTTTTGGTGAATACTTGAGCGGGAACATTTTGGAACGCTCCCTGCCCGGGCTGTATCCCCTGGCTTCCATGGCCATGGCCAGATCCGCAGATCTTTCTATCGAGCCCACAAAGAGCGGCATCAGCAGGGAAAATATATTCTTCGTTTTTGTAAACACAGAGCAGTTCTCAAACTCCACTCCGCGCGATGCCTGAGCATCCATCAGTTCTCCAGCTTCTTCGAGCATAACCGGTATGAACCTGAAAGCGATCATAACCATAACGGACATCTCATCCACAGGGAGCCCGATTTTTTTAAAAGGTCTGAAAGCCTCGGCAAGCCCGTCGGCCATCTCCTTTGGAGTTGTGGTATATGACAGCAGGGATGCCTCCACTATCATCAGGGCTATCCTGCTTGCGAGCTGGATGCCTTTGTGCAGTCCCTCCCTGGTTATCTCGAAAATCCAGAAACTCGCCATAACATCACCCGGCGTCGCCAGGGTTCTGAACACAAAGGTAAACAGCAACAATATGATTATCGGCCTGAGTCCCTTGAGAAAATAATTAAAGGGCACTTTGGCCATTCGAAACTCGGTCAGTGTTATTATCAGGAACGGAATATACCAGAGCGGATTCTTTACGAGAAAAAGCCCCACTATATATAAAAGCACCGCCATGAGCTTGGTCCTCGGATCGAGACTGTGCACAAGTGAGTCTGCAGGATAGTACTGGCCGATTGTTATATCTCTCATCGCTTTTCACCTCCTGCAGCGATGGCTTTTGCTATTGCGCGTGCCGCAGCATCCGTTTCAACCTCAAGCGAATCAAAGCCCAATCCCGCCTGATCGAGTTCATACATTACATCTGTCACAGCGGGCACATCCGCTCCGCTTGCTCTTAATTCCTCTACCCTGCCGAACAGTTCCCTCGGAGTCCCGGACAGTTTAACAGTCCCGTCCGAGAGCAGCATCACGCGGTCCGAATACCGGGCGACGTCCTCCATTTCGTGGGACACAAGTATGACCGCCGTTCCCTTTTCTCTTCTTATTCTGTCTATGATTCCGAATATTTCCGCTTTCATCCCGGGATCGAGACCGGCAGCAGGCTCATCGAGCACCAGCACCGATGGTTTCATGGAAAGCACGCCGGCCAGGGCAACCCGTTTCTTCTGTCCTCCGGACAAATCCACCGGGCCTGAGCTCCAGTACTCCTCTCCTATGCCGACAAGCAAAAGAGCCTCACGGGCTGAGGCAAACGCCTCTTCATCACTCATGCCCATCCTGCGCGGACCGAAGGCGACATCATCCAGCACCGTCTTGCAGAAAAGCTGCATGTCGGAATTCTGAAAGACCAGTCCCACATCCTTTCGCAGGCTGCTGAGTCTGAATCCTTTCCTGTATATGCTCTCTCCTCTGTAGAGCACATCACCCGACTCTGCTTTGAGGAGGCCGTTGAGGTTCTTGGCCAGGGTGCTTTTGCCTGCCCCTGATGGCCCGATAAGGCCGATGCATTCGCCTTCATGTATACAAAGCGAGACCCCTTTCAGCGCTTCCATCTCGTTGACCGTACCTCTGGCATAGGTGTATTTGAGATCGCGCAGTTCAAGGATGACATCCGCATCCGAAGCTGCTTCTTTATTCAGATCAGCATCATCTGATCTTTCTCTTTTTATTGATACGCCGCTGTTTTTCTTCTCGAGTATCCGGCGAACCAGATCTTCCTTTGTGAGCAGGGTTTCTCCTGCGTCGATTACTTTCTCCGCCTTTAGTTTTTCCGAAAGCTCCGCTACAGGCGGAAGCTCCATGCCTACGCTCCTGAGCAGCTCCGGCTTTGAAAAGATTTCCTGCGGTGTACCGAATGCTGCCACCCTGCCTCTGTCCATCAGAATGATTCTGTCGGCAGAGGCAGCCTCATCCGTATGATGCGTTATCAGGATAATGGTCTTCCCTGCCTCATGGAGGCTCCGGATAATATCCATTACCTCTCTTCTGGATACCGGATCGAGCATGGCTGTCGGCTCATCGAACACTATGCAGTCCGAGTCCCCCGCCAGTACTCCGGCCACAGCCACGCGCTGTTTTTGTCCGCCCGAGAGTTTATAAGGTGATGATTTCCTTTTTGAAAGCAAACCAACAGCCGCGAGGCTGTTGGTCACTTTCTTCTGAATCTCAGCAGATTCGATATTCTTATTTTCCGGACCGAATGCAGCATCTTCCTCGACACTCGTGCCGATTATCTGATTGTCCGGATTCTGAAACACCATGCCGACCGTGGTCCTTATATCCCACAGTTTGCTTTCGTCACGTGTGTTCATTCCGCCCACGAGGACATTTCCCTCATCAGGCAGGAGCAACACATTCAGATGCTTGGCAAGCGTGGATTTGCCCGATCCATTCGCACCGAGTATGACCAGGAATTCGCCACGGGCCACATTCAGATCCACTCCGTCAAGGGCAGTTCTTTTGAACTTCTCATCACCCTGCCACACATCATATTGATGCTTTACTCCTTCAGCAATTATCATAATCTGCTCTTATTATTTTACGATTTCAGGCTTTTCTTTGCCGAAGTTATCATAGAACTTCTGAGACATAGCTCTGAGAAGTACCCATGCGATAACAGCGGTGCCGATCTTGTCGATGAGGTTGGATGCGATGTTTCTCAGGAACGAAGCCTGGAAGATTGTCTTTCCGCCCTCTACGAGTGACATTACGAGAACGTCTGAGAAAGATCCGTTGAATCCGCCGTATACATAAAGTCCGATCGGTGTTCCGATTGCAGGGCAAACCACTGCGAGTACGAGACCGAGGATAACTGCTGTAACGATGGAGTACTTCCACTTCTTTACAACGAGACCTGTGATAAGTCCGACTACGAGGTTTACGATGAAGAACGGAATATCGGACACGCTGTAAATGAGTCCTGTGATGATGTTGGAAAGCGAACCGACGATCATGCCGGGTACCGGTCCGAGAACTGCTGCCGAAAGCATTGTTCCGAGCGTGTCAAGGTACAGCGGAATTCCGAGTGCGGAAGTGATGATTCCAAGTACGATGTTAAGTGCGATACAAATACCGCAGAATACGAGTGCATATGTGCTTGTCTTTTTCATTTTGGGTGTTCCCCTTTCAGTTTTGATTGTTCTTTCTTAAGAAATATTTTATAGCTTCGTAATGCGTGCCGCTGCCTCCGGGATGCTGAACACGGGTATACCGAGGCCGTACTCTGCCATCATCTCTGACAGCACCTCCATATATACTCCGGGTTCATTCACCATGCGTACTTCTGCCGGTGCAGGCTCTTTGCCAAGCTCTCCGCCCCACTCTGCCCTGCATGTGAGGGAATGTCCGCACGAGGGGCTTCCTTCGACGGAAGTTATGCCGATGATGTCAAATCTCCCGGGTTTCGACGCATATTCCTTAAGCTGCATCATTATCGGTTTCAGAATCTCTCTGCACGTGGACCTGAAAAACGGGGTGTCAAACTGATCCTTCACATGTCCCCATCTGGAGGCTCCGTACATAATGAACTCCGGGCAAGGCAGCTGCATCAGCTGGATGTCCTTGTCCAGGGCCAGTCTCAGAAGTTCATCTCTTTGTCTGTACTCTTCGGCCAGCTCTGATTCATCCTGCTCAACCTTGGATGCTTTGTTAAGTATGCAATGCGAAACCACAAGAATATTCTTCATTGTTCATCTCCTTTTGAAGCGGCAAACAAACGCCGTCATTATAATAGTTAAACTGACAGAAATATAATTGATAATAGCTATAGTAAAAGTCGACTAACATTCCGTTTATCAATACGCAAAAAAACGCCCCGCAAAACCGCGAAGCGCTTTAATCCCATGTTGCATCAGCTTTTATAAATCCTTACAGCTCCACGGGAACCGTATCTGAAATAGGCTCTTCCATGGCCTTTGGATTTTCGAGCAGATACTTCATTATGCGAAGTGACTTTGCATAATAGAACCCGTCTGCCAGCCTCTCATCCAGGGTGAATGTGCAATTTATCACATCCCTCTCCTGCCAGTTGCCGTCATCCATGTACTTCATCTCTTTGTGCATCTTGCCTATCGTAATCATGACTGAGCATGTGCCGTAATTGCTCAGGTGATGATAGCAGGAGTCTGCTCCGATGGAGCCGAGATTGGAGAGAAGGACACTTGAATAATTCGGGTCTCCCGCTGTCAGGCCCTTTGGCATGACGCCGTGATACTCGAGCCTTCTGAGAGTTGCAAAGAATACCTCGAGAAACGGTCTTGGCAGGCTGCCCACGAATTCCATGAGTTTATCGAGGTCGTTGGTCTTCTCTTCACGGACCTTCTTTACATCACCGAGTATGAGCTTTGAGATTGAGTCTATATTCATGTCCGGTTTGACCTTCATGAACATAAGTGTCTCTTCGCCCTCATCTGAAAACTTCTGCTTTACCACAAAAGAGAATGTGATATCCGGTCTCTCGTAGAATGTCCTGCCTGAGATAAACCAGTTGAGACGCGGCCTGTGATATACCGTTCTTGCTATGGCGCATACCATGGAGTGGAAGAGTTTTATCTGCACTCCCTCCTCCTTGTTTCTCTCCGCCATGTATTTGACCAGCTCGGTCACGTCAAACTGCTCGGTCAGCGACACCTCTGCCTCTGTCCTTTTTGGCATCACATATGGAAGTATCTTGTGATAGCCGTCCAGCCCCTTTATTCTGATGCCGTCTCTTCTCTTGTTTCTCATCTATTCCTCCGATTTTAATGTATTACTGATTGTGTCCGGGTTAAATCCTTCGAATATCGGTATGCAGCCGGCCTGCACTGCCCTTTTGTATGCATCAGGCGTCCTGATGGTCCAGGCGAGCCTGGGGATCCCCCTCCTTTTTATAGTGCGCATCAGCGCTTTGCTCGTCCTGTCCCTGAACTTGTATGCGATGAAGTCCGGCCTCAGGAGGCGGTTGAACAGTACGTTGCCCGCCATGGCCACTCGCACCTTAAGAGCTCCGTCTTTTCTGTCGAAATAATTCTTGGAAAGCTGGCCCACAACGTCCCCCGGCATCAGCTTTCTGTACTCTGTTATCGCCCTCGGATAAAAGCTCTGCACTACGTAATCGCCCTTGTATCTTTTGAGCCTTTCGGCCACCGCCTTGCAGAGTTCTTTCTGATTTCCTCTGTCGACTTTCAGTTCTATCAGAAGGGAAAGGCCGCTGTCCTCGAATACATCCAGCACCTCATCCAGGGTCGGAATTCTCTCATCGCTGCCACCGAGCCTCAGCTTTCTGAGATTGCTGAGGTCGTAGTCCGCTATGTATCCCCTCGCTCCTGTCATGCGGTGGAGTGTGTCATCATGGAAAACCACAAGAGTGCCGTCGGCTATCCTGTGTATATCGATCTCCGTATGAAGGCCGAGCTCTGCCGCTCTCCTGAACGCCTCAAGAGAATTCTCCGGCGCCTTGTCATCGTCATGAAAGCCTCTGTGAGCATAGTGCTCGGCGAGCTTTATTTTTCCTTTATCGTGTTTAATCTTTCCGAACATTTATCGCAATTAATCTGTCATATATCCGATTTCTTTCAGAGCGCGCGGGAGCTCATCAAAGCTCTCTATGTCCGCCTCTGCATCCGTGATGTTTCCGAATCCGTAAGCTGCATTTATGCAAGGCACTCCCGCCTCATGGGCCGAGTCCGCGTCGCTTTGAATATCTCCGATATATACGGCTTTATCTTCTCCGTTTCTCTCCATGACGAGGCGGATATTTCCTGCCTTTGAAAGACCCGTCCTGCCCCATTCCTCGTAATCGCAGAAATATTTATCCATGCGCATCGACTCGATGAAAGCCGCGACATAGCCCTCCTGGCAGTTGCTGACCACAGCCATCTTCTCTCCCGCAGAGAGGAGCTTTTCGAGCGTCTCAATCACGCCGGGGTAGAGCTTTGCTCCGCGCTCTTTTATGTAATCGTTCTCATACACTTCGCATTTGTGAGCCAATTCGTAGCGCTCATCCTCGGGCAGATCTCCGAACAGGTCGTCGGCAATCTGCGACATGGTCCTGCCCATCTCTCCCATTATGTCCTCCGGAGTGAGTCTGTCCTCCTCTCCGGTTTCTTTCTCTATTACCACGTTCCACGAATCCGCCACCGGTACTGTCGAATCCCAGAGCGTTCCGTCAAGGTCAAATATAATCATCGAAATCAGTATCCTGCCTTTATATCCACGACATTAATCAGTTCTTTGCCCTGCGAATAACGCTTCAGGTTTTCGCAGAAAAACTCCACTGTCTTATCCACGGTATATTCAAGTCCCATGTCTCCCGAAATATGCGGAGTTATGATGCAGTTCCTCGCCGTCCAGAGCGGATGATCCGCGGGGAGCGGCTCGGGCTCCGTCACATCAAGAGCCGCGCCGGCTATCCTTCCACCGTTAAGCGCAGACACCAGTGCGTCCTGATCTATTGCAGAGCCTCTTCCGACATTGATGACAAATGTCTTTTCATCAAATTTTGCTATTCTGTCTGCATCCAGGATTCCTTTGCTCTTCGGAGTGCCTGGCACACAAAGAAGCAGTATGTCAATATCCTCATTTCCGACTACGTCATCGAAGCTCTCAAGTTTATATACCTCGTCAAACACATCGACATCTCTTCCGCTCCGATTGAAGCCGATGATTTTCGATGCTCCGAGCACCCTGTATCTTGCGGCGGCATTTCTGCCTATGTCTCCCGTGCCGATGATGGCCACATGGCTGCCGGCTATTGACCGTATCGGATACTCCTGCACCCATCCGTGTCTGCCCAGCACCTTGTTGTACTCAGGCATCTGCCTCATCAGCATCAGGCTCACCATGATTATGTGTTCGCCTATCGTAAGACCGTAAGCACCCGAGCTGTTGGAAAGCGCGATCTCTCCCGAATCAAACAGACCGCTTTGAACGAGCCCTCCTATGCCGGCATAGGGCGTGTGGCACCATCTGAGCTGCGGCATCTGAGCCAGGAGCGCAGGCTCGTTTCCGTAAAACACCTCGGCGTCAGAGACTTTGCCGTCAGCGTCCTCTGAACAATCAAAGAATCCGATAACAAAGCCGCACTCCTCTGCAGTGCGCTTCATTTCTTCCTTATTTCTGTCCGACAGGAACTCTCCTACTGCGTAACATTTTTTCATATTATCATTCCTCTTGTGAAAGTATAACATATCTTATTTGAGATGCATTTCCAAAGCAATATGAAATATAGAATAAATCTATAGTTTCGCTGTACAAATAAGAGTATATTACTATATGTAGGCCGTCGGCAGACCGGCGGCGGTTATATGTAATTACTAAACACGGAGGTAATGATATGAGAATTGATGCAGGTGGCAAACAATGCCCTATCCCTGTAATTATGGCTAAAAAAGAGCTCGAAGCAGGCGAGCAGGATGTTGAAATCATCGTTGACGGTCAGACCCAGATCGACAATCTGACGAGACTCGGAGACGCCCTCGGAAGACCCGCTACAAGCGAGCCTTGCGGAGACAAATTCCTCGTTAAATTCGCAAATGGCGAGACAAAGAAAGGTGCTGCCGGTTCCGAGGCAGACACATATGCCGTATTCTTCAACAAGGATTCAATCGGAACCAATGAGGGAGAGCTCGGCGGCAACCTCGCAAAAATGGCTATCTTTACCCTCAGCGAGTCGGATAAAATCCCATCCTACGTTCTCTTTATGAACGAGGGTGTCAAGCTCGTAACGGGAGTAGAGCCGCAGATTGTGGAGAACCTGAACACACTTATCGAAAAGGGAACCCAGGTCCTGGTATGCGGCACATGCCTGAACTTCTACGGACTCACAGACGAAATAAAGGTAGGAACAGTCAGCAATATGTATGACATCCTCGGAGCCATGCAGGAAGTAAGCAAGGTAATCAAGCTGTAGTGGAAGAATATTATCTCATTACTTTTGAATCCACACATGCCGCAATTTCAACAGAGAAGCTGTTGAAACCGGCAGATGTATCCATAATGCCGGTGCCGAGATTCATCTCGGCATCCTGCGGCATCTCGGTTCGCATACATCCGGAAAAGCGTGAGCAGGCGGAGGAGATCTTCAGAAGCTCCGGCGAACTCTCCCCGGAGGAATATGCGTACTACCACATATGCATCGACCGGAAGTCCGGAGATGTCAGCTGTGACAAAATCGAATTATAGCAGCATCACAAAAGCCCGCACCCGCGGGCTTTTAAAATCCGGTATACCCGTCAGTATCCCATCACCTGAGCAAATACTTCTCCGATAGGCTCGCGGATTACAAGGTCCGCTGAATTATCCGCGCTCGTGGCGCTCATGTTGATGAGCACCAGATTCTTTCCGTGGAAATAATGGATGAGTCCGGCAGCCGGATAAACTATCAGGGTCGTGCCGCCGACTATCAGTGTGTCTGCCTCCGATATGGCTTTGACCGCTCCGTCTATCACATCGCTGTCGAGGCCCTCTTCATAGAGCACGACATCCGGCTTTACCCTGCCTCCGCATTTATCGCATACAGGCACGCCTTTCGTCCCCGTCACCTTGCTGAGATCGTAAAACGCCCCGCATTTTTCGCAGTAGTTTCTAAGGGTCGATCCGTGGAGCTCCCACACGACCTTGCTGCCGGCCTTCTGATGCAGTCCGTCGATATTCTGGGTTACTATGGCCTTTACCTTACCCTCTGCCTCGAGCTCTGCAAGCGCCTTATGGCAGGCATTCGGCTCGGCATCCTCATAGATGAGCTTGTCCCTGTAGAATTCAAAGAACTGATCCGGGTGATTCACATAAAAAGTATGCGAAATCATCTCCTCCGGCGACACCGTCCTTCCGAGGTCCTGATTGTACAGACCGTCCGCACTCCTGAAATCCGGAATGCCGCTTTCGGTCGACACCCCCGCGCCGCCGAAGAAAACGATGTTGCTGCTGCCGTCGATTATCTCTTTAAGCCTCTTGATGTCCTCGTTCATAGCGTCCTCCTTATTTCAGACCGGAAGCCATCATGTAGATGTTGAAAATATCCTCTGTATTT
The DNA here is from genome assembly GCA_900318105.1 of uncultured Eubacteriales bacterium. GTDB lineage: Bacteria > Bacillota > Clostridia > Peptostreptococcales > Anaerovoracaceae > Crickella. The sequence continues at coordinate 36,966 of ONJG01000027.1, read as the reverse complement.
AGAACCTTAAAGTCGCCTATTGTGCGTGCATCCTGGAATGTGACCCCGAGGGCTGCCCTTCTGCACGCAGCCTCGTCGAAACTGAGCCCGAGACCTGCGATGTCCACCGGCATGTCGATGGATTTAAAGAACGCCTCGAATTTTTCGATGGTCTTGACAGGATCGCTTTCGCCGAATACTCCCTCACCGAGTTTAACGAATCTGTCCCTGTTCGTATCGAGCACGTATCTGGCCCATGAGCCCCAGATGGCCGCAAGCCCTGCGCCGTGAGCCACGTCATACTCTGCCGACAGCTCGTGCTCTATCTGGTGGCACGACCAGTCTCCTCTCGAGTCGTTGCCCACAGCCATCAGGCCGTTATGTGAGATGGAGCCGGCCCACATGAGGTTGGCCCTTGCATCGTAGTCTTCGGGATTGCTGAGTGCCTTTGGCGTCGCATCCATGACTTCTTTAAGAAGGGCAAATGCGAGCCTGTCCGTCATATCGAGGCCGCCGCCCGAGTGGAAGAATCTCTCAAGAGTATGCATCATGATATCCGTCGAGCCGCTCGCTGTCTGGTATTTAGATACCGTATACGTAAGCTCCGGATTGAGAAGTGCGAATTTAACTCTTCCGAAGTCTGTATTAACACCTCTTTTGTAAACAGGATCCGTCTCGTCATTGGTCATGACAGATGAGTCGCTCATCTCAGAGCCCGTCGCGGAGAGAGTGAGAATCGTTCCGACCGGAACAGTCCCCTCAACCTTTCTCTTTCCGCAGTAGTAATCCCAGACGTCACCGCCCGCATATGCGCCGTAGCCTATGCACTTGGCGCTGTCGAGCACGGAGCCTCCTCCGACTGCGAGTATAAAGTCTATACCCTCGCTTTTTACAAGTTCGATTCCCTTCCGAGCGAGAGAAATCCTCGGATTGGGGACAACTCCGCCGAGCTCGGTATATCCTATGCCGTTTGCATCGAGGTCCTTTTCGACCCTGTCCAGAAGCCCCGATTTTTTAACGGATCCGGTTCCGAAGTGCAGCAGCACTTTCTTAACCCCGAGACCCTTCAGAACTTCTCCGGCTTTGTTCTCGGCTCCTTTTCCGAAGTACACGTGTGTCGGTGTGTAGTATTCCATGATGCCCATTATCTTTCCTCCGTTTTTCTTATCTCTTCAATTAGTATGGCTTCGTATGGTTTAAGTGTTATCTCTCTGTCTGCTATCGTCCTGCCGTAGTTTGAGAGCCTCACACTGAGTTCATCCGGATTGAAATCCCCGGGGATGACGCACTTCCTCTTCCTGCCCGAGAAATTCCCCATCACGAAAAATCTCTTTCCTTCGTAAGTTCTGCTGTAGGCTATTATGCCGGCGTCATCCGGATAATATTCTATGGTATTTCCGTAAATCAGCACATCCTCGCTTTTCTTGAGCTCCAGCAGCTTCTGGTAAAACCTGTATATGGACCTTTCGGACGCCATATCCTTTTCGGCATTTATTTCCCTGTAATTCGGATTTACCGCCTGCCATGTTTCGGCTCCCTCGTTGAATCCCGCATTTACCGATGCGTTCCACTGCATGGGCGTCCTGCAGTTATCCCTCGCGCCGAATCTCAGCATCGAAAGCGCAGCCTTGTCCGGAATATGCAGCCTCCTCATCATCCCGTATACGAAGTGCGAAACCGGATCCTTGAAATCCTCAAGGCTTTCAAAGGCCGAGTTCGTCATTCCTATTTCCTCACCCTGGTATATATACGGAATACCCCAGCCAAAGAATGTGATCATCGGCAGGAAGGTGGCCGCTTCGTAGCGGTATTTCTTTGTGTTGATGCCAAACCTGCTGACCGATCTGTTGGTGTCGTGGTTTTCGAGCACCAGCGTGTTCCAGGCATTGCCGTGGTAGCGCAGCTGCGGGTCTATCAGCCCTCTTTTAAAACGCTTCAGGCTGAACGGTTTCGGTATCATCTTGAGTCCGAAGAGATTGTCCGATGTCAGGTGCTCAAAGTCGAAGATCGTGTCGAGTTCGCCCGACTCTTCCATCACATATCTGTGGGCATGAAGCTCATCGGGTATGTACGACTCCCCGACGGTATATGTGTCGTAAAGCGAGAGCGCTTTTTCGTTCATTTCCGACAGGAACTCGTGCATCCTCGGTCCGTCCACGAAGAACGGCGAACCCTTCTGGAATCTGAAAGGATTTCTCTCGCTTCTTATCGGCTGCCTCTTGGAGTAGAGATTGAACACGTCGAATCTGAAACCGTCGACTCCCTTGTCCAGCCAGAATTTCAGTATATCTATGATTTCTTCCCTGACCTTTGGATTTTCCCAGTTGAGGTCTGCCTGTCCGGGCGCAAAGAGGTGCAGATAAAAATCATCGCTCCCCTCTATTCTCTCCCAGGCGCTTCCGGTAAAAGAGGATGTCCAGTTGGTCGGAGGCAGCAGCCTCCCCCTTCTCCTCCTGCCGGGGCGGATTATGTAATAGTCACGGTACGGGGAATTCTTATCGGCCATGGCCTTTTTAAACCACTCGTGCTCCGTGCTCGTGTGATTAAGCACCATGTCCATCAGCACCCTTATGCCTCTTTTGTGGCACTCGGACAGGAGCCTGTCGAAGTCCTCCATGCTGCCGAACGCAGGATGTATGTCCCTGTAATCCGATACATCGTATCCGCAGTCCTCCCACGGCGACGGATAGAGCGGAGAAAACCATATGGCGTTCGCCCCGAGCTCTTTGATGTAGTCAAGCCCGGAGATTATGCCCGGAATATCCCCTATCCCGTCATTATTCGAATCCCTGAAGCTCAGCGGATATATCTGATATACCACGGCTTCTTTGTACCAGTTCGTCTTTCGTTTCATCATCATTCTCTAATTAGTTGCCGAAATAAGCGTCGGAAGCAGCTGTTTCTTGCGGCTCATCACGCCCGGCATATTGTAAATTCTCTCTTTAATCATCGCATACGGGAGCTCACGGTTTGCCCTGTAATCCGAAGCGAGCAGCACGCTCTGCTCCCTCAGCACGTCCGTCACCATGAGGACAGTCCAGTCGAGCTCCTGGTCATCCGCTATCTTATCCAGTTCCGCGAGGTAGCGCTCTGCATATTCATCGACATCCTTTAAAGTGGTCACCTCGCACTGGCCGACCCCGAATCTCACGCCGGAGTTCTCGTACTTCTTGAAGTCGGAGAGTATCATCTCCCTCGGATTTTGCGTCTTGAGATTGTCCGTGATGCTGAAGAGCTTCTCTCCGAATTCCTCTATGCTGTTTACCTTTGCGAGCCTGGCAAGCATCTCAGCCGTGCTGATATCCGCTGCCGTGGTCGTCGGGCTCCTCAGGATGAGCGTGTCTGCGATAATGCCCGTGAGCATGGTCCTTGCAGCCGTCTGATCCGGCATGATGCCGTGCCTCATATACTGCTGATAAACTATCGTGCATGTGCTGCCCAGGGGCTCCGCTGCGATGAATATCGGCATTGAGGTCGAAAGCGAATCCAGCCTGTGGTGGTCGATTATTTCAACCACGTTGGCCGATTCGATTCCCTTGATGCTCTGAGCCGGCTCGTTGTGATCCACCATGATCACATCGTATCTGGGCTCATTCAGGAAACATCTCCTGGTTACAAAGCCCGCGAACTCTCCTCCCTGCGTCACCGCAAGACCTCTGGTATGCGATGAGAGGAATATGGATTTGCCCTCCGCAAACAGCGCCTCCCCGTCTATGGTCTGGGTCTCCATCACCATCATGGATTCAACCGGTTCTGCGAGGCGGAGTCTCCTGATGGTCTCTGCCGTTCCGAGGTTCGTTATCATTACGCTTCCGTCGTATGCCGAAAAGTCCACATCGGGCTCGTCGCCTCCTGCGGTGATGATTATTGCAGGCACCTGCATTTTAACTGCGTACTCGAGGTGCTCGATGCGGCTTCCCATCACGACTATGCTGTCCCTCTGCTCATCGATCGCTTCCCTGAATGAGTCAAAGGTCGCAGCTCCCACGAGAATCGAGCCCTCTATCGTATCGGACTTTCCTTTCTTTACAAGCCTTGCGTCAATCACCTCAATCGCGCTCTCGAGCGCAAGGGTATATGTCGGTAGTTTCTCCCTGTTGTCTGACAGGAACCACGAGGTGATATCATCCACGCTCAGAAGCCCCTTGAATTTGTCGCCGTCATATATCGGTACCACCGACGGCTTGTCGGTGCTGTATGTTTTTATCAGCTCGTATATGGGCGCATCCGCCTGCAGATGTGCTGTCGGCTTCATCATGACATCCCTGACCTTGGGCAGGACGTCTTTTTTGTACGGCGGAATTTCGAGCTCCATAACGTCCATCTGCTTTCTGACGCTGTCCGACAGGTGGCTCGCCCTGACGGGTATGTATTCATTCTCCTTATCCACGGCATTTTTGAGCGCTGCATATGATACGGCGGCGCAGAGACTGTCGAGGTCCGGATTTCTGTGTCCTGTGATATAAATCTTACTCATTAAAACCCTTTCTGTATAAGTCTGAGCATCCAAGCTCTTTTTTACATAATCAGTCCGGAAACAACTATTCTGGTTATCAGCGCGAATATCCAGGCTAGTGTACACTGCCATACCACCACGCCGATTGCCCATCTGCCTCCGAGTTCACGCCTTATCGATGCGACAGCAGCCACACACGGCGTGTACAACAGCGAAAATACCAGCATCGATGCGGCGGTGACGCTGTCGATGGCCGCCCGGACATTGCCCTCAAACAGCACCCTCATCGAGGAGACCACGCTTTCCTTGGCCATAAACCCCGTTATGAGGGAGGTTACTATTCGCCAGTCTCCGAGACCGACAGGGCTCAGCACCGGTGCGATAATGCCCGCGATTTGAGCGAGTATGCTGCTTTGCGAGTCGCTCACCACGTTGAAATGTGTATCAAAGCTCTTGAGGAACCAGATTACTATGCTTGCAATCAGAATGACCGAGAACGCCCTCTGCAGGAAGTCCTTTGCCTTTTCCCAGAGCAGCTGTGCCACGTTTCTGGCGCCCGGCATCCTGTAGTTCGGAAGCTCCATCACGAACGGAGCTGCGCTCCCCCTGAACATCGTCCCCTTGTACAGGCATGCCGATCCTATGGCGATTAATATGCCCAGGACATAAAGCCCTGTCATTATGAGGCCGCCTCGCCCCGGAAAGAAGGCATTGACGAAAAATGCGTATATCGGGAGCTTGGCCGTGCAGCTCATAAACGGAGTGAGCAGTATGGTCATCCTCCTGTCCCTCTCACTCGGAAGCGTCCTCGTGGCCATTACGGCAGGCACCGTGCACCCAAAGCCTATCAGCATGGGAACTATGCTGCGTCCGGACAGACCTATGCGTCTCAGCATCTTATCCATCACAAATGCAACCCTTGCTATATATCCGCTGTCTTCGAGTATTGAGAGGAAGAAAAAGAGCGTGACTATAATGGGGATAAAACTCAGTATGCTTCCGACCCCCTCGAACAGTCCTCCGATAATCAGATCGTGAACAACAGCATTGACTCCCGTGTTTGTAAGGAGCGTATCTACGGCATCGGTAAGAGCTCCGATTCCCGTCTCCAGCAGTCCCTGGAGCCATGCCCCGATAACATTGAACGTAAGCCAGAACACCAGGCTCATAATTCCTATGAATGCGGGAATTGCCGTGAATTTGCCGGTGAGGAATCTGTCGATCTTCTCACTCCTGATTCTCTCCCTGCTTTCCTTCGGTTTGGTGACGGTCGCATCCGCGACCTTCTGTATGAACGAAAATCTCATATCGGCCATAGCCGCGCTTCTGTCGAGCCCGCGCTCGTTTTCCATCTGAAGCACTATATGCTCCATCATCTCAAGCTCGTTCCGGTCCAGTCCCAGCTTTGATATCACCAGATCATCGCCCTCTATGACCTTGGATGCGGCAAATCTCAGCGGTATCCCGGCGCTTTCGGCATGATCCTGTATGAGATGGATGATGGCGTGAATGGCTCTGTGAACTGCGCCGCCGTTGTCCGTCTCGTCGCAGAAATCCTGACGAAGCGGTTTTTCCTGATAATAAGCAACATGTATCGCATGATCCACGAGCTCCTCTATGCCTTCATTCCTGGCTGCGGAGATCGGGACCACCGGAACTCCGAGCATGGCCTCCATGCCGTTGACGTCTATGCTCCCTTTATTGGCCACAACCTCGTCCATCATATTGAGGGCCACCACCATCGGGATACCCATCTCGAGCAGCTGCATCGTCAGATACAGATTTCTCTCTATGTTGGTCGCATCGACTATGTTGATGATGGCTTTCGGTTTTTCCTCAAGCACGAAATTCCTGGACACTACCTCCTCATTGGAATAAGGAGACATCGAGTAGATGCCCGGGAGGTCTGTAATCTCGGTGCCTGCGTGTCCCTGAATGGCTCCGGTTTTCCTGTCGACCGTGACGCCCGGGAAATTCCCGACGTGCTGATTCGATCCCGTCAGCCTATTGAAGAGCGTTGTCTTGCCGCTGTTCTGGTTTCCGACCAGCGCAAAAGTCAGCGTGGTCCCCTCAGGCAGAGGGTCCCCGCTTCCCTTGGGGTGGAATTTGCCGCTTTCTCCAAGACCCGGGTGAACGGGCTCTGCATTCCTGTCCGCCGGCTCTTCTTCTTTTTTTGCAACTTGAACAACAGCCGGTGAGACTTCTATCTTACCGGCATCCTCCAGCCTCAGCGTCAGCTCGTATCCATGGATCTTGAGTTCTACCGGATCTCCGAGAGGTGCATACTTGACCACGGTAACTTCCGTTCCGGGTATCACTCCCATATCCAGAAAGTGCTGACGAAGAGCTCCTTGTCCGCCTACCTTTTCTATGGTGACGGTCTTTCCTATTTCAACATCTTTTAAGAGCATATTTGTCTGTAATCTTTCTGTGGTTTTGCTGCTCTTATTCTACCACAAAGGTCTGTCTTTGGCTCTATACTTTCCTGAGCGCTTCTATATCCTCCTGAGTTGTGGACCAGCTGCCGGCAAATCTGACGATGGTGCGCGTCTCATCATACGGAGCCCACCTGTCAAAGCCGACTTTTGAACCTATCTCCTCCATCTGCTTTTCATCGAAAAGCACGAACTGCTGGTTTGTCGGGGTCAGGAGGTATATCTCCCAGCCCTTTTCCCTGATTATTTCCTTTATCTGCTCGGACATCTTGATTGCATGTCTGCTGATCTTAAAGTAGAGATCGTCGGTAAAGAGCGCATCAAACTGTGCGCCGAGCAGCCTGCCCTTGGCCAGAAGGGCGCCCCTTTTCTTGACCGATGTCATGAAGTGCGCGGGCCTGCAACCGCCGGTAAACACGACGGCTTCTCCGCAGAGCGCTCCGACCTTGGTGCCTCCGATGTAAAACACATCCGCCATGCGTGCGATGTCTTCAAGAGTCATATCTGACTCGTCGCTCATGAGGCCGTAACCGAGCCTCGCTCCGTCTATATATAAGAGCATGTCCCTCTCACGGCAAATCTCCGTCAGCGCCTCTATCTCCGCTTTGCTGTAGAGCGTGCCGAGCTCCGTCGGCTGCGATATGTAAACCATGCCGGGTATCACCATGTGCTCGTATGTCGCATCGCCGTAGAAATTATCTACCCACGCCCTGACATCGGCTGCCTGAAGTTTGCCGTCATGTCCCGGGATGCTCAGCACCTTGTGACCCGAATACTCTATGGCACCGGACTCATGCACGCTGACATGCCCGCTGTCTGCCGCAATCACGCCCTGATAGTCCTTGAGCATGGTGGATATTACCACGGCATTGGTCTGTGTCCCGCCGGTCAGGAATTCCACTTCAATGTCTCCGCCTCCGCATGCTTTTTTGATCTTTTCCTTTGCGGACGCGGTGTATTCATCAAAGCCGTATCCCGGCTGCACCTCAAAATTGGTATCTATGAGTTTTTTCAGTATTTCGGGATGTGCTCCCCTGTTGTAATCGCAGTCAAATGAAACCATGTATTTCCTCCCGGATACTAATTATCGCAAATCAGTTTGGTGTTTCCATATATTATTGTCTTCCGGACCTCCGGATCGCTCGACACCCTCATCGTGCCGGCCGGCTCATTTATCGTCATGTCGACGGTCTCTTCGAGTTTCGACGCCATATACATGCCGACCGCCGCCGTCCCGCTCGCACAGGAGTTCTCCCAGAACATCGTGTCTGCTCCCGGCACGTAGACAAGCGGTGTAAGCTTCCATGATGTGCCGTCTCCTTCGAGGAACATAAGCCCCAGGCAATCGGCTCCAAGTTCGCTGCACCAGTCCCTTACAAGCTGCTCCGCAGCCTGTTTATCATCTTTCAGTGAGTAAAGCCCGGAAAAGCTCTCAATCACAATATGCGAAATCCCCTCCATTCTGACCACGGTCATGGAGGCATCGGCCACGTTTGACCGGAGCTTTTGTATGCTTATTTCAAGGGCCTCCGGCATCTGCACTCCGGCGTCATAGCTGCCGTCGTCCTTTGCCTTGAGGCTCACCTCTATCGGCCTGGAGACACCGCTCACGTTCACCCTGACGCTGTCGGTCTCCTCTCCGCTTCTCATAAGATAGAGGGCCGCGGCGCTCATGGTCGCGTTTCCGCAGAACTCGCCGCCTGCCATGCGCAGCAGCGCAGGAACAGGACGGCCCGGCACGAAGTATACAAAGCCGACCTGTTCCACCTGCGGATGAGCTTTCATAATCTCATCCGCAATGGCAGGCTGCTCTGCATTCGCCACCCTGGTCTCCACCAGCGCCGTTATATTTCCCGTAGGATCGAATATCGAATACTTTATATCCATCAGCAATTATCCTCATTAAGATCCTTAGCTTCGCTCAGGATGGCAGGCTAACGTTCAAACACGCTCAGGAACTGTTTTGTTCTCTCCTCCTGAGGATTGTCGAACACGTCTTTCGGATCGCCCTGTTCGACTATCACGCCTCCGTCCATGAATATGACGCGGTCGCTCACCGCCTTTGCAAAAGGCATCTCGTGCGTAACGACCACCATGGTCATTTTCTCGTCTGCGAGCTGTTTGATGACCTTCAGTACCTCTCCGGTAAGCTCGGGATCAAGGGCCGATGTGGGCTCATCAAAGAACAGAATCTCCGGTTTCATCGCAAGTGCCCTCGCTATGGCAACCCTTTGCTGCTGTCCGCCGGACAGCTGATACGGATACGAATCCGCTTTGTCTTCTATGCCCATCTTGCGCAGCAGGTCCATCGCATTCGACTCAGCCTCATCCCTGCTTACACCCTGCACCTGTATGGGTGCATCCGTTATGTTTTTCAGTATGCTGTAATGAGGGAAGAGATTGAACTGCTGAAATACCAGTCCGCAGTAGCCTCTGAATTTCTTCATCTCCTGCGGTCCTACGTAGACTGCTTCTCCGTTTTCATCGGTCCAGGCAGCCTTTTCACCCATGTAAATTATCTCTCCGCCGTCTATCGTCTCAAGGAAAGTGGCGCATCTGAGGAGTGTGGATTTACCCGAACCCGACGGTCCGATAATGCTCACTACTTCTCCGCTGTCCACGCCGAAACTGATATCTTCGAGAACTTCGAGCTCATCGAATTGTTTCTGTATATTGTTCATTTCAAGTATCATGTCCGGCCCTCCTATTTGTAATAATCCATGGATTTTTCCACGCGCTTCATTACGAACTCAACCACGTAATTGGCCACGAAGTAGAACACGCCGGCTATCAGGAACGGCATGAATGAAGACTGGGAAGCAGATATCTGCTTGGCCAGGGAGAATACCTCCGCATATGCCAGCGTGAAAGCCATCGATGTATCTTTTACGAGCGTGATAACTTCGTTGGTCACCGAAGGCATTATAATCTTAACAACCTGCGGCAGTATAATCTTCATAAATGTCTGGAATTTTGTGTATCCCAGAACCTGCGCCGCCTCGTACTGTCCCTGCGGGATGGATTCTATTCCGCCGCGGTATATCTCAGCGAAGTAAGCTGCATAGTTCACCACAAAGGCCACTATAATGGCCGGAAATCTCCAGCTTCCTATATTCCACCCGAACAGGTAGAAAGGTCCGAAGTACCAAACCAGAAGCTGCAGCATCAGAGGGGTTCCCCTGATAATTGATATATATACGCTTATTATTCCTCTCACTACAGCGAATCTTGATTTTCTGAGAAGTGCGACCACCATTCCCAGCGGCAGCGAACCAAGCAGGGTCAGCACGAATATCAGGCCCGTCTTGAGCATACCGCTTGCCATGGTCGATAACATTGTTTCAAAAGTCATAAATTGTCCTCTTTTTTTACAAACAGACGCTTCGCGGGACCAAACCATCTCGCGAAGCCTCTGCGTTTTTATTTGATTGAGAAAGTATCCAGCCGCCTCCGCGGCAATGGCTTATTTTTTAATCATCGAGAGATTCTCGTAAATCTCAGGATATTTCTTGCCGATCTCATCCATCTTGCCGTTTTCCGCAAGAGTCTTGAGAGCAGTGTTTACCTGTTCTGCCAGCTCGGTATCATCCGTACGGAATCCGATGGCATATACCTCTTCGCAGATATCCTCATCCAGATACTTGAGTCCGTCAACCTTTGTCATCTGGTAGTCACCTGTTGTTACATCGATGGCGATAGCATCAATAGCTCCGGCCTTGAGGTCGTTAACTGCTACTGTGTATGTGTCATATGCCGGGAAGTCCCCGAATGTATCTCTGAGATCCTTTGCACCGCCCTCTGCATTAGGTGTTTCAAGCATCTCCTGTGCGGATGTGCTTCCCTGTACTCCTACTTTCTTTCCTGCAAGGTCTGCAGCCGACTTGATGTCGGAATCCTCAAGAACCATGATCTTGATTGTGTTAACGGAGTATGGCTCGCTCCATGCGAACTTCGGCTCTCTGTCAGGGCTCTTTGTAAATCCGGACCAGATGCAGTCGATGCTGCCCGATGCAAGCTCTGCTTCCTTTGCATCCCAGTTGATAGGAACACCTTCATACTCCCATCCGTTGAGTTCGCATACAGCCTGAGCGAGTTCTACGTCAAATCCTGTGGTTTTGCCATCATCTCCTATGTATGAGTATGGCGGGAAATCCTTGTCGAATCCCTGCTTGAATGTGACTGTCTCAGCGCTTTCAGTTCCTTCATCCGTCGCAGCTTCCTCTCCGCCGCCTCCACATGCGGAGAATACTACCATTGTGAAAATCATTGTGAATATAATTCCGAGAATAGTGAATTTCTTTTTCATTTCAGTTACCTTTATAAACCTTTCTATATTTAATGCTTAAACCGTTATCTTGTGTCCCACCGTCAGGCCGGCTGATCCAATATAAGCATCAATGTCGTTTTCCTGCTGCGTTTCGCATATTACTTCCCTCTTGGCCCTTTCTTCTTTTGATTTGTCTGATTCTGTATTCTTTACTTCTGTGCTTTAGCGTATTAAAGCGTTAAACTGACAAAGCAATAATAACAAAATGGGTGCTGTACGTCAACACCCATTTTTGTATTGATTCAAAAACAATTTGCCGCCCTACTGCGTGTAGAAATCCCGCATGCTCATCATGTCCGTGATGCCGTAATCTGAGAGCATGAGTTTGTCATTAATGATTGCTATTTCGTCATACCATTCAAGCAGGCTGTATCTCCAGTCTGTCTGCTTTTCGTGGTGGCGCTCTATGACTTCATTCTTTTGTTTTCTGTGGCTCTGTTGTAATATTTATACGGACAAGCTAATTCTCAGACTGGAGGAAAATAAAATGAAGATAATAAGTGAAGCAATGAACGGAGGAATCATCCCCGATAAATACGGAAAGCGCGGCGAACTGAACAGCTTTGGCAACCCTTGCCTGTCTGTTCCGTTCAGAATCGAGGACGCTCCCGAGGGAACGGTTTCGTATGCTCTTGTTCTCGATGATATCGATTCGGTTCCGGTATGCGGCTTTGTGTGGATCCACTGGATCGCCGCGGGTATCAAGGATACAGATATCCCCGAGGGAGCAAGCGCGGATGCAGACTTTGTGCAGGGCGTCAACAGCTGCTTTTCCTCAATCGGAAAAGAGAATTCAACAGGATACATCGGCATGGCACCGCCGGATGCACCGCACGTTTACACGCTTAAGGTCTATGCGCTCGATACGGATCTTGACATCAAGGAAGGCTTTTTCTACAACGAGCTGATGCATGCCATGGAAGGCCATGTACTGGAGACAGCAGAGGTATCAGGTACATACCAAAATTGATAACTTTATATAGCATGATGTGAGGTGCGTATGCCCAAGAATTATATCGGAATTTTCGACGTTATGGGTCCTGCAATGATCGGACCGTCCAGTTCCCACACCTCGGGAGCTGCCAGCATCGCATGGATGGCGCGGCAGGTTTTTTCGGCCAGGCCGGTTAAAGTCACTTATACGCTTTATGGTTCGTTTGCCGAAACCTATAAAGGGCACGGAACGGACAGAGCGCTTATCGGCGGTATGCTCGGATACAGATCCAACAATGCACGCATAAGGAATGCTTATGAGGATGCAAAAAATGAGGGTCTCACGGTCGACTTCTTCATCGACAAAAAGACGGAAGTAAGCCATCCGAACACCGTGGATATTCTGATGGAATCAGAGGACGGAAAGAGCCTGCTCATCCGCGGAGAGTCCGTCGGGGGCGGCCGTGTCAGAATCGTCCGGATGAACAATATCGACGTTGACTTCACAGGGGAATTCTGCACCATGATAGTCAGCCACCTCAACAAGTCGGGCACTATCGCATATATCACCACCTGCCTTGCAGAGCAAAAGGTCAATATTGCCAATCTCAGGAGTTTCCGCGAGGACGATGGAAAAACCGCGATCACGGTGGTTGAGACCGAGGGCTTTATCCCCGATGATGTCGTCGAGAAAGTCACGCAGTACGAAACCGTAAAAGACGTGGATATGATAGAGCTGTAAGGAGGAATGTATTGAGCTGGGATTTTAAAAATACGGAAGGATTACTTAAACTCTGCAGCAAGCACGATCTGCCCATATCCGAAGTCATGATCAGGCGTGAGATGCAGCTCGGGCATGTCGGAAGAGAATATATTCTGAGACATGTGGACGAGAGCCTGCGCGTTATGGATGTCTCAGTGGACAAGGCTGTTTCGGATCCAGTCCCCTCGGTGGGAGGACTTCTTGGCGGAGAGGCCAAGAAAGTCTATGAGCTCGATGAGTCCAGGGCAGTATGCGGCCCGGCCATTCACAAGGCCATAGTCGCCGCTCTTGCGGTGTCTGAGACAAATGCCAGCATGGGTAAGATCATAGCCGCTCCGACGGCGGGATCTGCCGGAGTGCTGCCGGCGGTTTTGCTCTCATATTTTCAGGAGCATAACGTCAGCGTGGAAACCATCAGAAGCGGATTCTTAAACGCGAGCGCAATCGGATATATACTGACCAGAAACGGCTCGGTCTCGGGTGCCGAGGCAGGATGCCAGGCAGAGGTCGGATCGGCGTCGGCCATGGCGGCCTCCGCCCTTGTGGAGATGATCGGCGGTACGCCGGAGCAATGCTGCAAGGCTGCGAGCATCGCCCTTTCAAATCTCCTCGGTCTGGTATGCGACCCTGTGCGCGGACTTGTTGAAGTGCCGTGCCAGACCAGAAATGCGATAGGTGCCGTCGGCGCATATACAGCCGCGGAGCTCGCTCTTGCGGATGCCGGTATAAGCATACCGCTCGATGAAATGACTGAAATAGTGACGGATGTGGGCCACGCTCTTCCTTCGAGCCTTCGCGAGACAGGACGCGGCGGCTGCGCGGTGGCGCCGTCGCTTTGCGAGGCCTGCAAGCAGTAGCTACATATACTTTGATTCCTTAATAACAAGATTTACGATATTGGACTTCTCTTCATTCAGGTCGTACTCATAGCTCAGATCCTCCACGGAAGATTTCAGCACATTGTAGGAGAGTTCGTTGCCGCCCTCTGCGGGGTCGAAGCGCTCCCCTCCGTACGATGCAGTCACCGTCGCCTGTTTTTCAACGGGCGAGTATTCGACGGTCACATGAACAGCGGTCCTTTTTAATACCGGAATCAGCAGCTGCTGCACGAGTTCTTCAAATGCCAGCCTGATTCTGTATTTTGTGCGTGGCGGGACGTCATTCTGCAGGCAGTATTTATCGATTTCGGCGTTCGCAGCGGCGAAGTCAAATTCGGTGCTGTCGATATCGAACTCCTGAATCTTGAGTTTTTTGATAAATCTCTTTGTGAGTTCTCCCTGCGGATTGTCGAATATTTGCTCCGGGCTTCCATCCTCATATATTCCGCCCTGGTCCATATAAAATACTCTGTTGCAGATGGCGCGCGCGAAGTTCATCTCGTGGGTGACTATCATCATGGTCTTGCCTGTCCCCGTCAGGTCCCTGATTACCGACTGCACCTCTCCAACCATAGTAGGATCAAGAGCGCTCGTGGGCTCATCGAGGAGTATGACCTCGGGATCCATGGCCAGCGTGCGGGCTATGGCCACTCTCTGTTTCTGACCGCCCGAAAGCTGATCGGGATATCTGAGCTCCCTTCCCGCAAGCCCCACTCTGTTTAGAAGCCTGACTCCGGTGTCGTATGCCTCCTGCTTTGATCTTTTCAGAATGTCCACCTGAGGCACCATCAGATTTTCTATAACGGTAAGATGACCGAAAAGGTTGAACGACTGAAATACCATACCCATCTTTCTCCTGGCTTTTTCGGCCGGGTATGACGGCGCGCTTATCTCCTCGCCGTCGAGCAGGATTTTACCGCCCGTCGGACGCTCCAGCAGGTTTATGCACCTGATTAGAGTCGATTTGCCGGTGCCTGACGGCCCGATAACCGAGATGACATCGCCGTCATTGATGACGGCATTCACATCCTTGAGAGGTGTCGCATTTTCGTATTTCTTTTCAAGGTGTATCAGTTCAATCATGTTTTTCTATTCCTTTCAGAATTTCCCCGGCCGGTCTTTGCCTGGGGTCCACTTTTATTTCAATCCTGCCCACAATACGCTTCAGGATTGCCGCGAGGATGAAATATATAATCGCGACTGCTATGAGAGGAAAGAACGCCTCATATGTACGGCTCCTTACCAGGTCCCCCATTTTGGTCAGGTCCTGAACGGCCAGATAACCGACCACCGCGGTCGCTTTCATCAGCGCCGTGATCTGCGCTTTATAGCCCGGCATGAAATGCGGCATCGCCTGAGGTAGCACAATACGGAAAAAAGCCTCGAGGTCTGTGTATCCGAGTGAATATGCGGCTTCGGTCTGGCCGATGTCCACCGCTCCCGTTCCGCCTTTTAACATATTGAAGACCTCGGCTGCAAATATAAGAGTAAATCCTATAATGGAGACCGATGCTCCGGATAGTCCGCTGCCGCTGAATACGACATAGTACATAATCATCAGCAGCACCACAACCGGCATGCCCTGAATCAGCCATATGCAGAATGCCGCAATCTTATTTGCAAAGCGGTTTCCCTTCCTGCACAGCATGTATACGAAAAAGCCGAGAAATGTCCCGAGCAGCACGGACAAACTCGTAATCACAAGCGTCGTCACGATGCCGGAGACGAATAGCTTCCAGCGGTTTTCCCTTATGAACGTCCTCTCAAAGCTGTTTCTTATACTGTCCGCAGTACCCGCCGAGGCACCGTCTCTTACCATTATCCCCACTTCCTCGATGCTTGTGGGCTGCGAGAAAGATACGGCCTCTGCCCTCTCCGGTGTGATGAAAAAGTCGGCAAATATGCAATCAATCTCACCATTATCCGACGCAGCGATAATCCCGTCGTAATCGTATACCTTAAACTCTATCGTCGCGCCCAGCCACGATGCGAATCTGTAGGCCAGTTCAATATCATAACCGGCAAGTTCCGTTCCTTTATAATATGTAAATGGCACGTTGGTACCGGTTGTACCCACCACCAGATGAATGTCCGAGGTCTCCGGAAGTTTGATATCCGGCATGGTTTCATCCGCATTCACAATCCAACGCTCCTTCATGTCATCGAGCGTGCCGTCAGCTTTAATCTCATCGATGAACTCATTTACCTTATCTTCCAGCCCCGGGATTTTTGCAGCATCCGAGATCACAACCGCACCCCGGTTTGGCTCACCGACCGGTTCATCCAGTATCTTCACTCCTTTAAGCCCTGCTCTTATAGCCGCATTCATGGTGATTTTGCTGAAAACAAAAGCGTCTATCTTGCCCTGGCTTACCGAGACGAAACCGTTCATCTCTCCCCTGAAGTACTCGATATTCGCCTTGGGAAATTCCTTTTCGACCACCATCCCATCACTCGTGTCCGTGACAACTCCGATTGTCACACCGGGATCGTTCAGCTGATCCGGGGAAGTGATCGTTTTACTCTGCAGGCCGCAGCCAGCCAGTAGAAGAGCTAAAAAAAGCACCATAACAGATGCTGCTATGCATGCTGTCAGATGCCTTCCTTTAGTCAACTTCATATCCTATTCTCCCCTGAGATAGCGTCTCATCTGCAGCTGATCCTCGCGTTCGAGCGAGTCCGCTCCGTACATTCCGGACAGATGCTCCATGTGATGGCGGAACTCATGTCTCACGACTTCGCGTATCCTGTCTTTCAGCGCATCCTCATCAAGATGTGCATATGCCCTGGCAAACGATCCGTAATATATCGTTATTTGATTGCCGTAATATGCGCGCCTGTATTCTCCCATTATGTAGAGATCCTCACTTCTGGCGTACGGTGATATTTTAAGGGCTTCCGAAAGCAGCACTCCCTGATGAAGTTCATGAAAGAAGTCATCGGGCAGCTCGTCGCAAACCTCCTGCAGTAATTCGAAAAATCTGTCTATGTCCACCATATCTGTTATTTTAACACAAAAAGAGGGCTTGAAAGCCCTCTCTGTTCTTATCTGATATATGCGTTGAAGATATCCGGACTTACCTTCGCTTTGATTGAATCTCTGACGGATGCGCTTGCATCCACGATTTCTCCGCGCATGTTTTCGTCCACGCTCAGCACCTCAGTGCCGCTGTCCTCGATTGTTTTGACCCTGTCGGCTATTCTCTCATCCGAGGCCTGCCTTGCATAGGCGGTCGCAGTCTCGGCAGCCTGCGTCATGATCTCCCGGTCCTCGGCAGGCATATCCTTGTAGAAATCATCATTCATAATGAGCGTGATGAGATGAGGCAGATGATTGGTCTCAACTATGTAGTCCTGCTGCTCGTAGAGCCTGTTGGACACGATTACCTCGTAGGGATTTTCCTGGGCATCGATTGTGTGTTGCTGCAGTCCGATATATACCTCAGCAAAGCTCATCGGAGTGGGATTGGCTCCCAGCGCCTTCCAGAAAGCGAGATGATAGGGATTTTCCATGGTTCTTATCTTCTGGCCCTTGAAATCACCCAGACTCTTTACCGCTTTGTTGGTGCTCATGACACGAAAGCCCTGATCTGCGATACCGAGGAGCTGATAGCCGCCCTCTTCATAGACCGAATCTATAAGGCCTCTGAACTCCGCATTGTCTATGGCCTCCCTGCAGGATTCAAGATCGGCAAACGCGCAGGGAACATCGAATACAGCCAGATCCGGCATGAACGTCACCTGCGGCGCGGTATTCTGCACCACGAAAGGTATGTCGCCGTCCTTGCAGGATTCGAGGAGCTCTCTGTCACCTCCGAGAGTCGAGTTCGGATAGACCTGTATCTTGATCCTTCCGTCGCTTAGCTTTGAGACTTCCTCTGCGAATTTCTCGGCGTATATCTGCGTCACGGTGTCTTCGGGACTTGCCGTGGCCAGGGGATATGCGTAGCGCTGCTCTTTTTCATCACCGCCGCATGACGCCAGGATAATCCCGCTCAGCAGAATTGCCATGATGAGCATGACGGTTTTAAATGTCTTCTTTCTCATGACGCACCTCCTATGAGACCAGGACCAGCGACAGTGCCGGAACGAATGTGAACAGCAGCAGCGCCGCGAGGAATAACACTATCATCGGGATTGCCTTCTTTGCAATTTCCATAACGGGCACATCTGTCAATGCGCTTGCAACGAACAGATTGACCCCTATAGGCGGTGTAACAAAACCTATGGCGAGGTTCACCACCATGATGACACCGAATTGAATCGGATCCATTCCGATGCCCTCAGCTATCGGGAGGAGTATCGGTGTGAGTATCAGTATGGCAGGAGTTGTATCCATAACCATGCCGACCAACAGCAGGAATATATTGATAACGAGCAATATAACTATCTTGCTCTGGAAATTCTCAAGTATATATGAGCTTACTGTCTGCGGTACCTGCATGAGAGTGAGCACTCTTGAAAATGCCGTGGATGCGGCCAGGATAAACAATATTGGAGTGTAGGTTTTCATGGCCTCCACCAGTATGCCCCAGAGGTCACCGATCTTTATCTCTTTATATATGAACAGACTTACCGCCAGTGCATAATATACCGAAATAACCGCAGCCTCGGTCGGTGAAGTAATACCCGAGTAAATGCATCCGAGTACGATAACCGGGCTCATGAGTGCGAAAAAGCTCTCCTTGAAAACCGATCCGAATCCCTTTGCATGAAGCTCGTTCGTTTCTGCCTTTATCCTGTCCTTGTCCTCCCCGTGGACCCTGCAGTACCATACCGCATATCCCATCAGAAGTCCGGCTATAACGATTCCCGGGACTATACCTGCCAGGAATAGGTCCGATACGGATGCGCCCGATGCCATTCCGTACATTATAAACGGGATGCTCGGCGGTATTATTACTCCGAGTCCTCCGGCCACAGCCACGAGGGATGTCGCAAAGACCTTATCATATCCGAGTCCTATCAGAACAGGTATGGTCATGCTGCCCACAGCTGCCACCGTGGCAGGTGCAGATCCCGATATGGCTCCGTAGAAAAGACATGTGATAATAACCGCGCAGGGCATGCCTGCCGTGAGTCTTCCTAAGAAGTAAGCAAAGACATCGAATATCTTGCGGGATATTCCGCCTTTGGCCATTATGATGCCCGAGAGCACGAACATGGGAACCGCAAGAAGCGGAAAGCTGTCCAGGCCTCCGAACATCGACCTTATCAGATACTTTGCTCCGACAGTAAACGAGGGGTCGAATAAACCGGGCAGCACAGCCGTTATGCCGAGAGTTATTCCGACCGGTATTGCTATCAGAAGCAGTATTATGAATATTACGAGAAGAAGTGGTGCCGGCATGCCTTACTCCTTTCCGCCATCGGCCGCAGCCTGGTTGGCTTCGATAAAGGATTCGGGCGTGTTCCTCTCCGGATGAGCCGGATCATATACCTCGATACCCATGGATACCTTGAACTCGATAATCCATCTCTGGATAATGCGAAATGCCACAAGTACGAAGCTTACAAAAGGTGCTGCCTGCACGTAGTACATAGGTATGGAAAGCGCCGGACTTACCTGCCCGCTTTCCACCGCCGACATCATATATGACCAGGCGAAAGGAATCATATAAAAGAAGAACGCCAGCTCAATTGTATGATTGACCACTTTGATGATTGCACGGGTCCGCCTGGAGAACTTCGCAACAAACTGTTCAATCTTAATCGAGATGCAGCGCTTGCTGCAGTAACTGACGCTTAAAAAACCTGCCCAGATAAAGAGATATCTCGTAATCTCCTCCGTCCAGGACAGGGATGCCCCGAGGACAAACCTCGAGACCACCTGAATTCCCATAATGACCGCCATGCCAAGAAGCAGGGCGGCCAGTATGGTTTCTTCTAAATAATGATCCAGCCATTTGAGGGCTTTGTTCATATTTAATCTCTCTTTTCTTAAATCCTTGCTCTTAATGAGCATAGCTCTTTAAAGTGCGTTATGGAGTTTGGTGAGAACATCCTTAAGGTCCTCCACACCCATCTGTCCGGGAGCGGATGCCTTTGCGGCAGCTCCGAATGTGAGTGCCGATCCGAAGACCTCACCTGCAAGCCTTGAAATAACTCCGGTGCCGGCCATCGACATGGTGATGATCGGGCGGTCGGCGTGTTCTGTCGCCATCTCCTCAGTTGCCGTAAGAAGTGTGAGCACATCTTTTTTGCTCTGCGGCATAACGGCGATCTTCGGTACATCCGCGCCGAGCTCCTGCATCTTGCAGAGTCTCCTTACGATGTCGTCCTTGTCCGGTGTCTTGTCGAAGTCATGATTTGATGCCACGACCTTGACTCCTGCAGCATGGGCGCCTTCGATGATTCTCTTTACAACTTCATCGCCTGTGAAAACCTCAACGTCCACTGCATCGACCAGACCAGTCTCCGCTGCTTTGATATTAAGCTCTGCATATGCTTCATCTTCGATGGACTTCTCTCCGCCTTCTTTCGATGTGCGGAATGTCATCAGTATGGGCATGTCACCGAGGGTCTCTCTGAGCTCCTTGAGCACATCCTTAACTTTATCAAATTCGAATACATTTTCAAACCAGTCCACTCTCCACTCGACTATATCCGCCGGGAGATTTTTGATATTGCGTGCTTCTTCGATGATGCCGTCCTTTGTGCTTGCAACAATCGGAACGCATATTTTGGGCATGCCTTCTCCGAGCACCATGTTTCTCATTTTTACAGTCTTCATAACAGAATCCTTTCTCTACCCCTTATGCGGCTGCGTCTTCCGTTTCTGCAGCTGCCTGCATTTTGGAATAATTCATGTTTACAAATACTCCGAGCAGAACTCCGACTGCTGTCAGAACGATATTCATGATCATGACGCCTGACGGAGTCATCGATGCGGCTGCTGTGAGCAGTGTGTAGTTACAAAGAGATGATGCGATCATTACGAGTGCTGTGACCGTACCTTTGATCTTCGGGAACAGCATGTTGCAGACAGCAGTTGCAATCTGCAGAAGTCCGCCGGCTCCGAACCATCCGAGCACGAAAGCGCCGACTTTGAGTACGCCCTGTGAAGGAATCATAAGTACGCCAATCATCATAACGAGGCATACTGCAGGATAGATCATTACGAATCTGACATCCTTGATTTTACTTGTAAGAGCTGCTGTCACAACAAGTCCGATCATAGTGCCTGCCGCATAGAAGGACTGCATTGATGAAGGATCTTCCCACATAACGACTTCCTTTGCGAAGTTCTGTGCGCAGTTGAGCCAGAGCTGGAATGTTCCCGTGCAGGTAAATCCGATGAGTATCATCGCTATGGAACCTGCGGAGAAATTGGCCTTTTTGATTCCCTCGATGAGGCCTTCCTTTTTCTCAGCCTTCTGATCTGTATCAGGAAGCGGGAAGAAAAGGATGAGTACCATAAGTACGAGATATGCAATTCCGAAGATATAGAACAGCCTGTTGTATGATGTTGCTCCGGAAGCTGTAGTGGCCACTGTCACTCCGAGGAAAAACGGAAGCAGGAACTGTGCGCCTGAGATGGCAAACTTGATTCCCATAGTTGCAACGCCGGGAGCTTTCTTGATGATCTCGGCAACTGCCGGATAGATACCCGTATCAAGGAATGAGTTGGCAATTCCGCCCACGATTGCACAGATATATGCGATCTGATATCCGCCATTGGCACCGGCATTGAATGCAAATGCCAGTCCGATGAGATAGATAGCATAGGATAATCCGCCGATTGCAGTTGAGATTCTGCGTCCGAGTTTATCGGAGAGCGGTCCTGCAAAAGGAAGAGCTATAAGTCTTCCGAGTCCGAGAGCTGCTGCGATTGCAGTTATGGACATGGCCTCCACGCCCCAGCTTCCTGCGAGTGCATCCTTGATAACTGCCTGCCCGAGAACGGAGCATCCGATTCCATGCAGGAAGTAGTTGAGATAAAGTACGATTACGCTTGGTAAATATTTTTTGTCAGTCATGATTATTCCCTCACTGTCATAAATTAGTCATCATAGCTTATGCCGAGCACTTCTTTCATATGCTCAATCGGCATCTTCTTACCTGTCCAGAGTTCGAAACCGGCAGCTCCCTGGAAGAGCATCATGCCGAGTCCGTTCATGGTCTTGCATCCGACCTCCTTGGCCATCTTTCTCATCTTTGTGAGCAGCGTTCCGTAAGGTACATCCACTACGATGAGGTCAGGATGGAAGAAGCTCTTGTCGGGAACGACCGACACGTCCTCAAGCGGCTTCATGCCTGCACCGGTCGCATTTACGAAGAGATAGCTGTCTGCCATTTCCTCGCGGAGCTTTTCCGTATCTGCAAGATCGTACATTCTGGCCTTGCAATTGGTATTTTCATTTATTTTCTTTACCGTTTCTTCTCCGACTTCATAGAATTTATCCCTGATGTTGAAGATGGACATCTCGGCAACTCCGTCGAGAGCGGCCTGGATCTCGATGGCAGTGGCTGCGCCGCCTGCTCCTACGATGGTCATCTTCTTTCCGATCGGGTCGATGTTGTTATCCTTCATGGCTGCCATGAATCCGATGCCGTCCGTGATATAACCCTTGAGGTGTCCGTCGGTATTTACGATTGTGTTGACAGCGCCGCAGAGCTCAGCTGCAGGATCGAGTTCGTCGAGATACTGTCCCACGATGGTCTTGTTGGGCATCGATACATTTGATCCTCTCATCTTGAGAGTACGGATGGCCTTTACTGCATCCTCGATTTCATCAGCACCGACCTCAAATGCAAGGTATGCATAGTCCGCACCTACTTCTGCAAACGCCTCGTTCTGCATTGCAGGTGAGCTTGAGTGACGAATCGGATATGCCATCAGCCCGATAAGTTCGGTATGTCCGGTAATTCTTTCTGCCATTGTTATGTCTCCTTAATAATAATGAATAGTTTTTTGTTTTTCGGAATTTGCCACAAGACCGAAGATATGTTTGTTAAAAGTGTAACTATTTCTTGCATACATTCTATCCTCTCTTCTTGATAGAATCCAATGCCAAGTATTGTAATAATTGATACATTTATGCTATCAATCAGACTGCGGTTCTGATAAACTGACTTAAACAGCCGGTGAACTTTGCTCCCGCCTGTATATGTCAACATTTTATTCAGAAGCAATTAGGAAAGACAGATATCATGACATTGAACCAGCTATACTACTTTCAGTGCGTCGCGAGAACCGAGAATTTCAGGGCGGCGGCAGAGGACCTGTATATCTCACAGCCCTCGCTCTCAAGATCCATTGACTCTCTCGAAAAAGAGCTCGGCATCATGCTCTTTGAGCGAAGCGGCAGAGGGATAAGCCTCACCAAAGCCGGAACACTTTTCCTTGAGTATGTAAATCGCATACTCGAGGACTGCGACATAGCGGTATATAAGATGAAGGAACTTTCGTCCTCGGGCGGCAGGATTGACATAGGCTACGTATTTCCGCTGGCCAATTACTACATCCCGCATAAAGTCAGGACATTTCTGAATCAGCCCGGCAACGAAAACACGACTTTCGGTTTCAGCCAGAACAGGACCTCCGCAATAATACGGGACATAAAAAAAGGCATGCTGGATGTCGGATTCTGCGCATATGTGGAGGCAGAAGAAGAGCTCGAATTCGTCAGGATACTTAAGCAGGAGATGGTTATCATTGCAAAGCCGGGTCACCCGATTGCAAAAGGTGACAGCGTATCCGTGCTCGAGCTTAACAACTATCCGGTGATAGGCTATGACAGATTCTCCGGTCTAGGCGGCTACACAAACCGCCTGTACAGAAACCTCGGCATCAAACCGGACATACTCTGCGAATGCTCGGATGAAAATGCCATACAGGCGCTCGTCAGGGAAGATTTCGGGATAGCGCTCGTTGCAAATGTCGATGCTCTGAACAAAGATGAAATAAAGATCCTGCATCTTTCGGATACGGATCTCACTCACTATGTCAACATGGTATGGCTTAAAAACCACTACCAGATGCCGGCTGTCAGGAAATTCATAGACTTTATGATAGAGAATTCCGACATCGATTCGGAACATATATAGAATTTGTAATAATTGATACCCTGAGGCTATCAATTGAGGACGCAAATGATAATTTTCATTTGCGCCCTTTTTATATATTATGAAACTGCCACAAGAAAGTGAAGATAATGCTGATTCAACTGACTTACGAGATTGCTCGGGAGGAAAGATTATGAAAAAGGATTATCCAGGAATATTCGAACCATTCACCGTCAAGCGCACCACATTCAAAAACAGAGTGGTCATGACACCCATGGGTTCCAACTACGGAGAACCCGATGGTCAGATGAGTTTCGAACACATCAATTATTACAGGCTGAGAGCCAGAGGCGGCACAGGACTCATTATAGTGGAGAATGCCAACGTAGATTATCCTACGGGTTCCAACGGCACCAGCCAGATCAGAATCGACCATGACTGCTTCATGCCGAGGCTTTACAAACTGACTGAAGCCATCCATCAGGAAGGCGGCAAAGCAGCTATTCAGATTAACCACGCAGGAGCATCCGCATCGTCTGCACGTACGGGAGTTCCCACGGTTTCGTCTTCGACGGTTCCAACCAAGGACGGCGGCGAGGAGCCACGCCCTCTCACAAAGGAAGAGATCGAAGTCATAGTCAAAAAATACGGCGACGCAGCCAAGAGAGCGCAGACTGCAGGATTCGATGCAGTCGAGGTTCACTGCGGTCACTCATATCTCATCAGCCAGTTCCTCTCCCCTCTCTACAATAAGAGAACTGATGAATTCGGTGGATCCGCAGAGAACCGCGCAAGGCTGGCCACTATGGTCATCGAAGAAGTACGCCGCCAGGTCGGACCGTTCTTCCCCATCATCGCAAGAATAAGCGCTGATGAGATGCTTGAGGGAGGAAACACCCTCGAGGACTGTCTCGACTACCTTCAGTATTTTGAAAAAGAAGTTGATGTATTCAACGTATCCGCAGGACTCAACCCGTCCCTGCAGTATCAGATTGATTCCAACTGCTACCCGGACGGATGGCGTTCATATATGGCCAAGGCCGTAAAAGAAAAATACGGCAAACCGGTAATCACGATGGGCAACATCAGAAGCCCGAAGGTCGCAAATGACATACTCGAAAAAGGCGACGCTGACTTCATCGGCATTGGCCGCGGCCTCATTGCAGATCCGGACTGGGTCAACAAAGCTGAATTCGGATGCGAAGAAGATATCAGAAAGTGCATCTCCTGCAACATCGGATGCGCAGGAAACCGCATCCAGGGCAACAGACCGATCAGATGCACGGTCAACCCCGCAGTAACAGAGGGTGAAGAATACAAAAAGCTTTCCGTCAACAAACCATGCAACGTGGTAGTCGTGGGCGGCGGCACAGCAGGAATGGAAGCTGCATGCACGGCAGCTGAAGTCGGCTGCTCGGTATTCCTCATCGAAAAAGAGGATCACCTAGGCGGACTCGCAGTGGAGATTTCGAAGTTCCCTGACAAGAACAGGCTCAGAGACTTCCCGGACTATCTCGAAAGAAGAATCAAGAAGCTCCACAATCTCCATGTGTTTACAAGCACCGAGGCCACTCCGGAGTTTGTAAGGAGCCTCAACCCCGACATCATCGTCAACTCGACAGGCTCACTTCCGCTCATCCTCCCGATTCCGGGACTCAAGGAAAATGTAAATAAAGAAGGCGGAAAGATTCATACAGTTCTCGGGGTAATCAACAATCTCCCGAATTATCCCGAGGATATGAAGGGTAAAAAAGCCGTCGTAATCGGCGGCGGAGCAGTGGGACTCGACGTAGTGGAATACTTTGCACCCAAGGGCGCAGATACCACGGTAATCGAGATGATGCCTGCAATCGGAGCCGGACTCGACCCGATCACAAAGGTCAGCATCAAAGACCTGATGGAAAAGTACAATGTTCATCAGAGACCGAGCACCGCTCTTCAGGAAGTTAAGCCTGACTGCTTCGTGGTAAAGAATCCCGACGGTTCAATCGAGGAAGTTGACTTCGACTACGGATGCATCTGCATGGGACTCAAGTCCAACAATCCGGTGCTTGAGATGCTCGAAAGCGAATTCGGCGACGGCACGGTTGAAATCATGAACATCGGTGACTCCAAACAGCAGAGGAGAATCATCGACGGAACAGACGAAGCCAGAAGCATCGTCAAGGTCCTCGAAAAGAGAGGCTTCATAGACTAATTGACATTTCGGAAATACATATATCTTCCAGGGAGGCGGCTCTGACTGACACTCAGTCAGAGCCGCTTTTTTAGCTATAGACATGTCACTGAGACAGTTCTACTGCAATGCATTTTCACCATTATTCCGGTATTAGTTTTTATTATATCGGGTATGAAAAACTCCCATTTTACAGTACTTACAGGCTGTGTTATTTTATTGTCAGAAAGAAACAGCGGTACAAACCGCAGACCAAAAATAAATACTTTAACAGGAGGTAACACTATGGGAATCGCAGTAGGAATCATCGTAGCATCCGCTATCATCACTTACATCTTCGAGAAGAACGCACCGGATGTACTCTAAGTTCAGTTCGTGACACGAAGAAATAGCTCATTACAAAATAACTTTAATAAAGACTGACGAAAAAACCGCTCGGCTGAGCGGTTTTTTCATATCGTTGTCCTTGTTGTCCGGCTGTTTGCTCTGTATTACTACTTGATATTGTCCCTGATATATTTGATAACAAATCTCGTCAGAGGCCCGGCATCTGCGAGCGACTTTATACCGATCCCCATTGTTCTGTGGGACGCAGGCTCGAGCGGTCTGCATTCATAATCACCCGGAAACTCATTTATCGTCAGCTCCGGGAGTATGGCCAGTCCCAGTCCTTTCTGCACCATGGACAGAACTGCGAAGTCGTCCCTGGAGAAATATTTCACCTCCGGCATAAAGCCTGCTTTCTCAAATATTATATGAGGATCCCTGTCGTAGCTTTCATATGTCATGATGAAAGGATACTTCTTCAGTTTGCTGACGGGAACCGTCTCAAGATGCGCCAGCCTGTGTCCTGCCGGCATCACCAGCAGCATCGGATCCTCCAGAATGGGTATGAAGTCTATATTTGATTTGCCGGGATCGCTCATAAGAGTCATGTCCAGGGAGCCGTCAGTCAGACCATGCAGCATCTCTTCGTGCCCGAGCTCTTCTATACGGAAGACAACGTCCGGATAGTTGCCCTGGAAGTATTGCAGTATCTGCGGCACCCAGTATACCGACGTGCTCGGAAACGATCCTATCCGTATATTACCTCTGTGCAGGCCCTGAATCTCCGCCATCTCCTGGTTGAGTTTCTCCTCATCGCTGATAAGCTGCCTCATCGACGGCAGCAGCAGTCTGGCCTCGTTGGTCGGCTCGACTCCCCTGTTGGTCTTTACAAGCAAAGGAAAACCTATTTCTTCTTCGTAGGCCTTCATGGTCTGCGTAAGATAGGACTGCGTATATCCGAGCATCTCCCCGGCTTTTGTGAGGCTCCCCTGCTCTATGGCGGTGAGCAGTATTTTTATTCTCTGTGTGTTCAAATCTTTCTCCGTTCAGCAATCAGATATCCGTAATTACTACAGAAAACATTTTTATGTTCCCTTTTATTTTATTTGATTGTACTTTTTAAGTGCAATCTTGTCAAAACATTAACAAACATTGATTGTCAACTGATATCTATGATAGTTTACGAACAGCAATTCAATATTCGTATGAAGCGCCTACGGAAAGATCGCCCTTGTGGCGGAGCCGAAGAAGAAAGCCTCTGCGCTCATCAACGCAAAGGTGAAGCTTTCAGGCAAAGGGACGTAGCGCTGACGAGACTCTGGAGAGAGCCGCACTGACAAACGGAACGAAGTTTCCGGGATTGCCGATGCGGTCACCGAAGAAGTAATACTTTCAGGTAAACGGACAGGGAGTATGATGCAGATTATTTTGCATACGTGCTCCCTGTATTTTTTTAGGCCTGCCGCTTCCTCGGCATTTGCTCCGGCTCTTACCGGCTCATTCATGCGGATATCCCATGTGAGACAAAGGAGTGTAAAAATGGAAACTATTGCTAGTATCAACGCTGCCATCAACAATTTTGTATGGGGCATTCCCGCCATGGTGTGCATACTGGGTATCGGACTGTATCTCAGCATACGCACCGGTTTCATCCAGATCCGCAAGTTCGGACTCGCGATGAAAGAGACCTTCGGAAAGATCTTCTCAAAGGATCAGACAGCCGAAGGAGCCATCTCGCCTTTCCAGGCCCTGTGTACGGCGCTTGCCGCAACGGTAGGCACGGGTAACATCGCAGGAGTGGCAGGAGCTGTCGCCATCGGAGGCCCGGGAGCGGTCTTCTGGATGTGGATTTCCGCCATCCTCGGAATGTGCACGAAATTCTCGGAGGTAACGCTCGCCGTTCACTTCAGGGAGATCGACGACACCGGCACATACGTCGGCGGACCGATGTACTACATCAAAAACGGTCTTGGCAAGAACTGGAAATGGCTCGGAACGATGTTTGCCATATTCGGAGTACTCGCCGTATTCGGAACGGGCAACGCGACCCAGGTCAACACAATCACGACATCTATCGATACCGCGCTCACATCATTCAATGTGATGGGAGAATCAGGCATCCAGACCCTGAACCTCGTCATCGGCGTCATACTCGCCGTGCTCATCGCCTTTATTCTCATCGGCGGAGTCCAGAGAATCGGTGCTGTAACAGAGAAGCTCGTGCCGTTCATGGCCGTGTTCTACATCCTGCTCGGAATCGGCGTGATCGTAATCAACTACAAGTACGTGCCGGGCGCCATCGCTTCCATCTTTGAGGGAGCATTCAGCCCTGCAGGAGTCACCGGCGGAGTTGTCGGAAGCGCATTTCTCAGCCTTCAGAAGGGTATCGCAAGAGGTATCTTCTCAAACGAGGCAGGACTCGGTACAGGCTCTATGGCACATGCGAGCGCTGACGTAAATCACCCCGTAAAGCAGGGATTCTTCGGAATCTTCGAGGTATTCGTCGACACCATCGTAATCTGCACCATGACAGCCCTCATCATACTCTGCGGACAGGCGTCCATCCAGTATGGCCAGGCAGCCGGAGCAGAGCTCACCATCCAGGGCTTCACCAATACCTATGGTAACTGGGTGTCCATATTCACAGCTGTTGCAATGTGCTGCTTCGCATTCTCCACCATTCTCGGCTGGGGACTTTACGGCACCAGATGCGCAGAGTTCATTTTCGGAAGCGCTGCACAAAAGCCCTTCCTGATTCTCTACTCCCTCGTAGCCATACTCGGAGCGACCGTAAACCTCGGTCTCATCTGGGAGGTAGCAGAGACCTTTAACGGACTCATGGCCATCCCGAACCTGATAGGAGTATTCCTCCTGTCCGGCACGGTGATCAAGCTGATCAAGAACTACTTCAGCGATGAAGAATATGTGCCGTACCACGCGGAGGATAAAAGCGACGACGTAAAATAAACAAACCCCCATATAATAACATCACGTATATCATGTCACTGTGACTGCATATACGTGATGTTTTTCGTTGCTGTTTTACGACGCTGTTTCTATTGATAGGCGAAGCCGCCACCTGCGCTCTGTGCAGGTTCGAATATCGACTTGGCCTGATCGTCCGTCAGCTCGATACCGAACACTTCCTTATAGTAGTCTTTGGCCTCCTTGATTACATCCACATCCTCGAATTTCTCGGGATATGCTGTCTTGGCCATCCAGAGCAGTGTGACCGGGCAGTCTGCTCCCGGTGTGTAGCTCCTGTACATACCGAGCGGCATCTTGAACACTCTCTGATTCTTCACTGCATCGACCGCGCTCCAGTCATATCCCTCGACCGTGTTGCTGTAGAGGTCGTCCGGGAAGAACGTATTGAAGTTGGTCATGAAGATCAGATCGGGGTTCCACGCATAGACCTGCTCCATGTTAACCGGAGCGGAATTGTCCTGAGTGAGCTCCTCTGCGACATTCTTGGCTCCGATGGCATCAGCCCACCACTGACCGAAGAACTGTTTGCCTGAAGTCAGGAGGGTCGTGTCGCTGTACTGGAAGAGGAAGAATGCCTTGGCTCTTTCCTCGTCCGGAATATCCTTGACGCGCTCCTGCACCATCTCATACATCTCGTTGGACTTGGTCTTTACGGCCTCAGCCTTGTCGCTCTCCGGGAACATCTGGCTGAGCAGGTCAATCCAGTTGTTGAGAGTCTCGATGCAGTCGTAGTTCCACTTGTTGACCGAAATAGCCACTGCGGCAAATCCCGCATTTGTAAGCTGCTCTCCGATCTCGGGGCTCGATGCGCTGTAAAATACCACATCCGGCTCGAGCTTTGCGAGCTCTTCCATGTTGACGTTGCTGCCGTCGATGTAGCCTGTCTCTGCGTTCAGAATCTCAGGATAGAGCTGTCCGAGCAGTCCGTTCTTGGCTGCTGTCATACTGGGCTCAGGCATGCCTACGATCTTGTCTGCGGAGTTAAAGAATACCGTCAGCACGCTCGGCAGAGGGAATATATCGCAGACTGCGATTCTATTAATCTCTGCAGGCACTTTAACCTCTTTGTCCGCATGGTCGGTGACCGTGATGGTAGCAGGTGCCGCCTCCTCTGCATCGCTGCTCTCCTGGCTTCCGCCGCCGCATGCTGCGAGGGCCATAAGCATCATGACCATGGCCATCATAAGTGCAATAAGTTTCGTTGTCTTCATACTCAGAAATGATTTCTTCATACTCAGAATCCTCCTTTGAAAAAATTTATATAGTGTCCCATCCCTGATTAACATTATTAAGTGATTAAGCGCGTCCGTGTATGGGGTGTTGTCACGCCCATAACGCTAACTGAGTCTTCGAAGTATAGTCTCCGGATCTGCAATAAGGTTAGGAATATCGTCCCTGTATAGCCTGCCGGAGAATGCCTCGCTCGGCAGCGCTATGAATTCTGCATCCGGCGGGCATATCGGTTCATACAGCGGGTCTGCGATGATGTAGCTTGCTCCCGCAAGCTCCAGTATTATATCGTCCTCATCCGGAGTCATCACATCCCACTCCCTGAGCACGTTATCGGGGCACTCGGTAGCACAGAGCACTTTGGTTTTGTGACCTGTTTCAAATCTCACGCAGTTTGCCAGTGAGAAACTCGTGATGCCCTCTCCTATAATCGCCACTATTTCATCCTTGTGCACGGGATCGAGGTCATTCGGGTGTATCTTTACGGACGTCATGCCGGTTCTCTCGTATATGGTGCCGGAGGTCCTGAACCTGCGGTACTCGCCCGCGGCTTTTCTCAGCGCGTCCTCGAGCAGCTCGCTTTGTTTGGGTCCTATCGGCAGGCCTATCACGCTCGGTATTGCGAACTTTTTATACATCATGAGCCCTGCTTCGTAGCCTGCCGCAGAGACCACCAGGTTGACTTCGCACTCGGACGCGCGTCCTATCTCCTCGAGGCTGCTTCCCATGGCGAGCCTCGCGCCGACCTCAAAGCCACGCTCTTTGAGCCATGCAGCGACCGACTCGGCCTGTCCGTTCACGGAGAAGTCCAGGGGCGTCAGCCCTATCAGATTTACCTTGAACGGGACCTCCTCATCTGATGTTTCAACCTCTTTCAGCTTTGCCTCTATCCAATCTTTGCTCGGATCGTCTATGAATCTGTCGACTAATCCGGCGAGTGCCATCGACGCTCCGTGGATGTATGTATTCATGCCGGTGGTCGGAAATCCAAAGCACGGGATTCCGAGCCTCTGCTCGAGCACTTCGGCTGCCGCTTCGAAGTCAAAACCGGTCATGGTCGGTATGGGCGTTCCGGCAATTGCCACGAACCCGGGGTGGTATTCGCGTGCCGCATCCTCGATGTCTCCGAGCAGCTTTTCGTCATCACCCATTATGGCCTCCATCTCAGTAAGAGCGGAGATGTATACCATGCTGTCCATGTCGTACCAGCGCGGCTCATCGTGCGTGGTATATGTTGAGTTGCAGCCCGAGGCGTCGTGCATGATGGTCATGCCGCCCAGCTCAAAAAGCGCCGAGCATACTCCCATGGTGTCTGCAGAATATGTCGATGTGATTCTGGATGTTTGTTTCATTTTTTTCCTTTTCCTTTTGTAAGTTATATCCAATCAGTTCCGGCCGGGTTTCTGTTTTTATATGCCGCTGCAACATCCGCTCTCGCAGCCGAGCCCCTTGATGCCGACAAGTTCTTTCATATTCTTTTCGTTATTTATGGCCTCCCGCATCAGACGTGCGGTTTTGTATACGGCCTCGTAGCCCATCATGCCGCCGCCTTCGACCACATTTACGAAGTGATTTGTATTTTCAAAATATGCGGCCTTCTGTCCGAGCGCCAGCAGCTTTTCATGACCGGGCGCCTGGGCAAATCTCATGCCCGCGTGGACCGTCGGTGCAAGGTCGAGGTCCGGGTACTTTCTCTTCAGGAAGTCAAATGCCTCTTTATCCCCTGCGGACACGGCGTCGAGATATACCCTGCGCACGTTGAAGCCGTGTGTCAGAAGCAGCTTTGCGAGCCCGAGCGGCCTCGTGCAGTACGTATAATCTATGGCAATCGGCATGTCGCCCGCGAGCTCCTTTGTCTCTGCCAGCTCATCCTCGCAGAGGCGCCTTGCGTCGGATATCTCATCGGGCTTTCTCGGATTGATGCCGAGCGCACCCGCAAGCTCCGCAAAGGACTCGTCTATCTCCTCGTAGTCAAAGCTGAATTTGAGCTTTATGTGTTTGCCGCCGAGTCTCTCTGCCAGCATGTCGCCGCCGGGCGCGGCGTCCGGATAGTAGGAAATGTAGTATGCGCTCTCTGCCATCTCCTGATACTCCTCGTAGGTCCTGCAGGATGTGATCTCGCGCACCGTGAAGTCGTTTGCCAGCAGCATCTGCATGAGCTCGCTTTCCTCGTCGGTCGGCAGGTCGTTTCCTATGATGGAGACCGCCCTCGGGTTTATCTCACGCTCATGCAGCATGGTGTAGAGGCGCGAGCGCATGAGCTGATCCGGTGTGAGACCGCTCTTTCTCATAATCGGATTCATGTAGCAGTCCGTAAAGTCTATGTCCGGGAAGCGCTCGCGCAGCCTTTCGTATATCATATCGAGGTCCACACCCGTGAAGTGGTGTACGCAGCTGGTGTATACGAGGACTGCGGGCGGCCGTTTCGGAAGCTTGTTTATTATGTCCGAAACGCCCTCGATGACGAGATCCTCCATGTCGCCATCGAGGAGGTTGTGCTCACGGATCTCGACTGTCGAGAACCTGTCCATGGCGCCCATCTCGGCCGCCGTGAGCACAACGCCGCGCAGGCAGCATGAAGCGCACACGAATATCTCGTGCGCCTCCGGGATGAGCATCCCGGTGTGGACTATGTTCCATGTGCCCCTTGCGGGTGATGCGTACTCAAGCCCCGATTTGAAAGGCGCCGGAAATTCCGCATCCCCTATTCTTATATGCGGGATTTCCTTCTTATTTATTTCCGTATTTCTGTCGTCTCTCTCGTTTATTCTTTTTAACATGCTTATATGTCCTTTATTCTTTTGTTATTGCTTGCAGATTTCGAGGAGTTTTTGGGCGAGTTTGCGGTACTCCTCGGCCATTTCGCTGTCCGGAAAGGCCTCGATTACGGTCTTGCCGAGGTCCTCTGCATCTGTTACGGTCTCGCTGCGGCTGAGCTCGCCTACTATCTCACTGTTTATGTCTGATGCGAGCTCGCGGACCTTGGCGTCCTCGTCCTTTACGTTCCTGCGGTTTAAGATGATGCCGCCGAGGGACGCATATCCGCGGTCCTTAAAGCCGTCTATTGCGACCGCGATATTGGCCGCAGCGTGGATGGCCATATTTTCTCCGGACGTTATCACAAATACCTTGTCTGCGTATCCGCCTCTCATCGGCATGGAAAATCCTCCGCAGACAACGTCGCCCAGCACGTCGTATATAACGACGTCTGGCTCGTAGGCATTGTATGCACCCTTTTCCTTTAGTTTATCCAGGGCCGCTATAATGCCGCGCCCGGCGCAGCCGAGCCCGGGAGTCGGACCGCCCGCCTCCACGCATATGACTCCCCCGTAGCCCTCGCATACCATGTCGGAGAGCTCAAAGTCATTCTTACGCTCTCTGACGAGATCCAGCACGGTGCTTATCTTCCTGCCACCGTGCAGGCTCTCCGTGGAGTCGGCCTTGGGATCGCATCCTATCTGCATTACCTTGTATCCCATGTCTGCAAGTGCGGCGGAGACATTTGAAACCGTCGTGGATTTTCCTATTCCGCCCTTTCCGTAAATTGCAATCTTAACCATTTTCATCTCCTCTGAAAGTCGCCGCGGGCGACCACCACTTCATATCCTATTTCTTCCATCTGCGCCCTGAGTGTTCTGATGCCGGTCTCTGCACTCATGTCCGTACCGACCTTTCCATCATACAGCATATATTTCTTTCTCACTTCCATCGGAGAAAGGTTAGGCATCACTACATTGCAACCGGCCAGAACGCCTTTCTGGCGCCCTTCGGCCTCGGCCGTCCCGAGCGCTGTCGTAGATGGTATGAGCGCATCGGGCAGCATGATCCGTGTCAGCGCTATGACCATCAGCGTCAAGTCCACGGATCCTGCGGGTTCATCCCGAAACGGCGTGTCCCTGTGTGGGATGAACGGGCCGAGGCCCACCATCTCCGGTTTGAACTCCGCCATGAACATCATGTCCTTAGCTATATGTCGGCTCGTCTGGTATGGGCTTCCGACCATGATCCCGCAGCCTGTCTGAAAGCCTATCTCCTTTAAGTCTTTCAGACAGCGCATCCTGCTCTCAAGCTTTTGCGATGCAGGATGCAGCATCGCATAATGCGATGCATCTGCGCTCTCATGCCTCAGAAGATAACGCCTTGCGCCGGCATCATAGAGCGCCTGATAAAAATCCCTGTCAAGTTCTCCTATCGACATCGTCACCGCGCAGTCCGGAAATCTCTCTGAAATCCTGCGCACTATGCCGCAGATCTTTTCCTTTGTATAATACGGATCCTCGCCGCCCTGCAGCACAAAGGTGCGAAAGCCATGCGCATAGCCGTCCTCGCAGCAGGCGAGTATGTCCTCTTCATCAAGTCTGTATCTCGCGCAATTTGAATTGCCCGCCCGGATGCCGCAGTAATAGCAGTCGTTCCTGCAGACATTCGTGAACTCCACGATGCCGCGAAAGTATATCTTCTTTCCAAAACGCTCAATCGTGATCCCGCGCGCCGTGTCCATGGCAAATCTCAGGTCTTCCTCATCGAAAGTATCGATGATCTGCACCCATTCATCCTCTGCCAGCCCGCGCTGAATTTTCAGTTTTTCAATCAGATCTTTATTTCTCATCTATACTTATCGGGATTATCGTGCGTACGGATTCATCGCCGCCACGCACTTCCTCAATGACCGCATTGACCCCGAATATGCTCCTTATGTCGTCCTCGCTGACCACATATCTGGTCGGCCCGTATATGTACATGCCCCCTTTGGTCAGCATCAGGGATTTCTCAGCCCTCTGAAGAGCGTGGGCCGGGTAGTGCGTGTTGAATATGCAGGCAACTCCGGAGCTTGCAAGTTCAGACATCGCATCGAGCACCACGAGCTGGTTTTTGAAGTCGAGATTCGACTCAGGCTCATCGAGCACGAGAACTTCAGGCTCCCCTGCCATGGCACGCGCGATGAGCACCATCTGCAGCTCTCCTCCGCTTATCTCGTGGCAATGCTTATCCGCAAGATGCCATATCCCGAGCTCCTTCATCACGCGCTCCGCTGCAGCCATGTCCTCGTCTGACGGTGCGGAAAATGCGCCTATCCTGCTGCTTCGTCCAAGCAGCACGGTCTGAAAAGCCGTATATGATGCGGCAGCCGACCTCGCCTGCGGCACGTAAGCCATCTTCCTCCAGAGCTTTGATGCAGGCATCGTCCTGATGTCCTCACCACCCAGGAGGCTCCTGCCCTCCTGCCAGTGCAGCATGTCCATCATGCAGCGAAGCAGCGTCGTCTTTCCGGCGCCGTTCGGACCGAGAATCGCCAGTATCTCGCCCTTCTCCACATCTATATTTATATCTTTCAGTATCTGCGGCCCGCCTTTGTATGCAAATGAGCCGCTCTCGATTCTCAGCAAACTCATATGCGCCAGCCTCCCGATCTTCTCATCAGCATCACGAAGAACGGCGCACCGATTATGGCCGTAAGTATGGACACGGGTATCTCGGATGCCGAGACAGTCCTCGCCATCGTGTCCACGACTATCATAAAGACCGCTCCCAGGCTCACCGAGGCAGGCACAAGAGACAGGTGATTGCTTCCGAACATCATCCGGCACATATGCGGTATGATGAGCCCCACCCAGCCTACCTGTCCGCACATCGAAACGCATGATGCGGTTATGGCTGTTGCGGCCACCACGCTGGCTCCTCTCAGGAGCCTCACATTCACTCCGGAAGCTTTGGCCTCATCATCCGAAAGCGGCAGCAGGTTCATGCGCCATCTGATCAGCATGAACATCACTATGCCCGCGATGATCACGGGCGCTCCGAGGGCAAGCGTCTTGTAGTTTGCCTTGTCGAGTCCTCCCATCAGCCAGTATGTGATGGCGGGAAGCTGCGACTCCTCGTCCGCCACATATTTAATCAGCGATACCAGCGCCGAAAAAAGCGAGCCCATCATGATGCCCGAGAGCACTATATAGCTCAGCCCTCCCTTGTCCTTTCCTGAGCCCGCGAGCCATGTCAGCGTGACAGCGAGGCCTCCCATGAGAAGACCCATTATCTGCACGCCGATCAGCCCAACATCCATAAGGATGCCGAGCGCGGCGCCGAACGAAGCCCCGCTTGCGACGCCGAGCGTGTCCGGCGTGGCCAGAGGATTCGCAAAGAGGCTCTGAAAGGCAGTGCCGGACACGGATAATCCCGCGCCCACGAGTGCCGCGAGGATTATCCTCGGCAGCCTGAGCTGCATCACGGTCTTTTCCGTAAGCTCGCTTCCGGCATATGCTCCGCCGAAAAGCCTCGCCCTCAGCACCTCAATAACCTCGGCAGGACTTATGCTCATCCTCCCGATTCCGAGTGCAATCAGTGCCACAACAAACGGCAGCACTATCAGTATTAACTTCCAGTAATTCGGCAACCTGCCGTCCCGTCTCATTCTCACCCGTTTCCTTTATTAAAATCTAAAAGCCCTGTCCCCGGTCCGGAACAAGGC
>ONJG01000065.1 GCA_900318105.1 uncultured Eubacteriales bacterium | reverse complement strand
GTTCATCATTGAGAACATACCCTTCTTCATCTCTCCGCCGTACCATGTGTTTACGATGCACTGTTCGCGGCTTGTGATATTGAATGCCACGCAGGTCTCGCTGTTGAGTCCGAGCTCCTGATAGTTCTCCACTTTAGCCTTGGATGCATTGAATACAACGAAGTCCGGCTCGAAGTTTGCCAGTTCCTCTGCTGTAGGAACGATGAACATATTCGTTACGAAGTGTGCCTGCCATGCAACCTCCATGATGAAACGGATGGCCATGCGTGTGTCTTCGTTTGTTCCGCAGAATGCATCTACTACGAAGAGTCTCTTGTTGCAGAGCTCTTTTACAGTAAGATCTTTAATCTTGGCCCATACGTCCTCGGACATTGGGTGGTTGTCGTTCTTGTATCCTTCGCTTGTCCACCATACAGTGTCTTTGGAATTCTCATCCATTACGATGTATTTGTCCTTAGGCGAACGTCCGGTGTATATTCCGGTCATTACGTTTACGGCATCAAGCTCTGTAAGCTGTCCTTTGTCGAATCCCGTAAGCTCCGGCTTCATCTCCTCTTCGAAGAGCATTTCGAAGGACGGGTTGTGGACTACTTCAGTAGTACCTGTAATACCGTATTTAGTCAGATCGATATTTGCCATTTAACTACCTCCCGATAAGTTATCGTTACAATATAAAACCAAATTTTTGCTCATATAATAATAAGCATATTTTTGTCAATGTTTCAACTTGTATTTATTATTTCTATGCCCCTAACTTTGTTGAATACTCAAGCCTTCGGGTGTTATACTTCTCTTGGACTGTGCCCTGTGTAAGGAGAGGTCGCGGTCTGCGGGCAGGCTCATAGAGATGTCCGGATATAAAACACCTAATTTATCAATATTAATCGGAGGATAAAATGGATAAATATCTTATCGGTACTCTTAACAACATTTCCGACAAAGGCCTTTCCAGGCTTACAGACAAGTTCGCCCTGACAGAAGATGTCGACAAGGCAAACGGAATCATCGTAAGATCCTTCAAAATGCACGACATGGGTTTCTCGGATGATCTGCTGGCCATAGGAAGAGCCGGAGCAGGCGTCAACAACATCCCGCTTGACAAGTGCAGCGAAAAAGGAATCGTTGTATTCAATGCACCGGGAGCCAACTCCAATGCGGTACAGGAACTCGCTGTTGCAGGAATGATCATGGGCGCCCGTAATATCTACGAGGGCATCGCATGGGGACAGAGCCTCAGCGGCGACGTTGCATCGGAAGTCGAAAAAGGAAAGAAACAGTTTGCCGGAACAGAGATCGCAGGTAAAACCCTCGGTATCATCGGCCTCGGCGCTATCGGTGCCAAAATCGCAAACAGCGGATATGCACTCGGCATGAACGTTGTGGGATACGAAGCATTCACACCGCATCCTTGCCTGACTGCTCCCGTAAAACTTTGCGACAGCGTGGAGGAAATGGTTCCTCTCTGCGACTTCATCTCGATTCACGTTCCTTCGCTGCCTACAACCAAGGGCATGATCAACAAAGACCTCATCTCAAAGATGAAAGACGGCGTGATCTTCATGAACTACGCAAGACCTGACCTCATCGTCGTTGATGACGTAATCGAGGCTCTCGAATCCGGTAAGATGAGAAAATACATGACAGACCTGCTCGAGCCGGAATACATCGGAAAGAAAGGCATCGTAGCCACACCGCATCTCGGAGCATCCACGGCAGAGGCTGAGGAGAACTGCGCAGTCATGGCTACAGACCAGCTCATGGACTACCTCGAAAACGGAAACGTAGTAAACTCCGTAAACTTCCTCGGCAGAGTAACGATGGAAAGAGCAGCCGGTTCAGACAGACACTGCTTCCTCGTTAAATGCGACAAGGACGAGGCTGCAGTAAGTGAGAAGATCAAAGGCTTCTACGGAGACAATCTCCTTGGATTCGCAGGTTCCAAGAGAAACGAATACGGCTACTTCATCGCAGACGTCAAGGCAGGAAGCGAAGCTTTCAACTGCGACTGCATCGTAAGAGCCAGATGCCTGTAAACTAAAGGGCTGCCGCCCGCATGCGGATAGTTTTACTTCCCAAATCCTTTAATAGGGTGTTTGGGAAGTAATTTTATTTTCAAATTATGAAAAAATTACTTCCCAAAACACTTATTCCGGCGCTTGGGAAGTAATTCTGTTATAAAATCAGGAAAAAATTACTTCCCAAAGCACTTTTATCGGCACTTGGGAAGTAATTCTGTTTTAAAATCAGGAAAAAATTACTTCCCAAAACACTTTTATCGGCACTTGGGAAGTAATTCTGTTTTAAAATCAGGAAAAAATTACTTCCCAAAACACTTTTTTCAGTGCTTGGGAAGTAATTTTACCCTTTTATTCAATTTCGGCTTTGGCCTCAGCAGCAGTTTCTGCCTCGACTTCGAACTCCGTCTCGGCTTCGACGTCGACTGCGTTCTCGCTTATCTCGGCGAACTCCGCAGCCTCTTCATTTGCGGCCTGCTCGGCCATTTCGCGTTCTCTGTCGCGCTCTTCAAATCTCGCTCTCATATTGAGCGTTTTGAGGACCACATAAGCTATTACGAGTATAACCAGTAAAGCTGTGATAAACATAGTCGATCTCCTTTCGCGCCAATACGATAGTGTTCTTCGGTGCAGAATGCTCTTACTTCTTCAGAAGGTCTCTGATCTCCTCGAGAAGTGCGATGTCTGCTGGTGTCTCCTCAGCCTCTTCCTCAGCCGGCTTTTCAACTGCTGCCTTGGCCTTGTTAAGAGCCTTGATGATGCAGAACAGCACGAATGCGACGAGCAGGAAGTTGATGATGGCCTGGATGAATGCTCCGTATGCGATGGCAGCGTTTCCTACCTTTACGGACATATCCTCGAGGCTCATGCCTCCGCAGATTGCACCGATGATCGGCATGAGTATCTGCTCAACAAGTGCAGTCACGATGGCTGTAAATGCACCACCTATGATGATACCTACTGCCATATCCATCACATTTCCTTTGCTGATGAATTCCTTGAACTCTGTCATAAAACCTTTCATTTTCTTTGTTCCTCCTTAAGATTATATATTGATGTTTTTATGCCGTAGTTTAGTAAACCTTTTTTGTCTAGATGTTTTGCGGCCTAAGCGCGAGTATATCACATTTCAGATCATTTTGTGTATTATCTACGAAACAAACCTGTCCGACGTTTGCTCTGAGGCCTTTTTCTATGGCCGCATCCATGAACATCTCTATGCTGTCTATGTGTGGGAAATCAAAGCCCAGCCTCTCAGACCTGAAGTGCATCGGAATCACGAGTTTCGGGGTCGTCCTCTCTATGAGCTCCAGCGCCTGGTACCTGTTCAGCGTGTAGACACCGCCGCAGGGCACTAGCGCTATGTCCGCATCCTTGAGTTTTGACAGGTTCTCTTCTCTCAGCAGATCATCCAGTTCCTCGCCGACATCCCCGTAGTGCACGACTTTCTCTCCCGTGGTCTTGTGCGTTATTATGTGAATTCTGTCCGGGCCTCTCAGCGCGCCCTTTTCGGGATCGTGATAGCTGTCGACCCATGTCACTTCAAACGGGCTCTCGTCCTTTGGCTCTATGTTTACGCATTCCACCCCGTGATGGTCGTCGTGCTCGTGTGAGCAGAGAACCTCGCTCGCAGAGTCCACAATGTCATGATATCCCTGCA
The DNA here is from genome assembly GCA_900318105.1 of uncultured Eubacteriales bacterium. Taxonomy (GTDB): domain Bacteria; phylum Bacillota; class Clostridia; order Peptostreptococcales; family Anaerovoracaceae; genus Crickella. Next base: position 4,587 of record ONJG01000065.1, on the reverse strand, counting down.
CGGATCCGTTCCTGTACGGATCTATTATTATGGAATATCCTGTCTCGGCGTCCATTATTTTAAAGCATGAATGTCCTATATACTTGATCAGCATTTCTGTCCCTTTCCGTCATACCGACTTTCCTTATGTCATTCTGAGCTAAGCGAAGAATCTTATTTTATAATCTGAATAGCCTTTTCTATTGTCCTGATATTGCAGTCTTCTTTTCCTTCTTCGTACTCCCCGTCGAGCGTCCAGTGAGTGTTTCCTTCAATCTCCACTTTGATATTCGAGGCCGTAAATGTCTCTATCTGACTGGATTTGAAACTGCCGGACAGCATGCTCACAGCAATGTCATTAAGAGCAAGTATGTCTCCCGGCATTTTTACCATCAGCACCTCGAGAAGACCGTCGCTCATATCCACATCGAGGCTCCTGAGATTGAGAATTCCTCCGATGGACCTGGAGTTGCATATCAGGCCGAGCACGTACTCGCCTTCGCGTACGATTTCCCTTCCGCCGCCTTCATCTATCGTCATTTTTGCATGTATGGGTTTTATATGTGTCAGCTCTTTTATTCCGCCGAGCACATAAGCCGCATGGCCGAAGATATTTTTGAGGTTCTGCGGCACGGAGTACGTGGCAGATGTGAATGCACCAAAGCTTGCCACATAGCTGAAGTACCTGCCGTTAAAGCATCCGATGTCTACAGGTACGGGATTTCCGTTTATTATTTTGCTCACGCAGTCGAAAATGTTCTTTGGCAGGCCGAGCGAATTGGCGAAGTCATTTGTCGAACCCGCGGGTATATATCCTATTGGAGTATTGAGGCCCGCACTGAGGAGTCCGTCTATTACCTCATTCAGGGTGCCGTCGCCGCCGGACACTACCACTACGTCGTTATCTCCCGCATATTCGGACGTAAACTCCCTTGCATCGCCCCTGCCCTCGGTCATGAGCACCGTGCTGAGATATCCGGCACGTGAAAAGCTCGTGAGTATTTCGGACATGTACTTGGGCGCCAGCATAACGCCGGACTTCGGATTCATTATAAGCAGCAGTTTTTTTCTATTTTTTATTGCTGTCATTATGCTTCTCCGCTTTTTCTATTCTTGCTTCGACTTCCTTCTCTACCCTGTTTCTTACCCTTCTCTCCTGTTTCAGTTCGAGTATCTCGCGCTCTCTTTTTTCCTGGTAGCCGGGATCGAATTTCCTGGACATTCTGACCGCAAGGCTGTCCAGTGTCCTGTCCGTCATGTCATATTCGCCGATAATGAGCCTGTTGAACATCTCCTCGCCCTTGGCTCCGTACTGTTTCATGATGTATTCCCTGATTCTTGCAGGGCTGAGCCTGCCGCGCCTTAAGATGATGTCCCATGATTTGTTGAACATCATTCCGATGCAGAGCACCCAGCTGATAAGGTAGAACCAGAGCATCATGGCCACGATGTTGGAGAAAGCTCCGTACAGGAAGTTGTAGTTGGTGGCCCTTGAGATATAAAACGAATATGCCCAGGTGACTATCAAAATTCCGAGAGTTGCCACAACCGCCCCGGGCACTATGGCCATGATCGGAACTCTTATCCTCGGCAGGATATAAAACACCGATACTATCAGCACGAAGAACAAAAGTCCCATGATTGGTGTCTTGAGGTCCGCTATCAACCTCACCACAAATTCGTTTTTAAACACCCTGTTGGCGATCAGCTCTCCGTACACGTATATGATCATCGATACCGCTACGACCAGTATGGTCAGCAGCGCCATCGGGATGGCCTTGACGCGTTCCGTAAAAAAATTGTATCTGTATTTGCCGTAACTCAGAGTGTAGGTTGTGAGCCTTGAAAGCGAGAATGCGAGCGATGAGCTCGACCAGACAGCGAGGGCTATCATCAGCAGGTTAGGAAGAGCAGCCGACGATGCGGTGAATATTCCTTTAAGAAATGCGCTCATTTCGTTGGACAGATGCAGCTCGAGCCACTCTCTGAAGAAGTCCATCGATATGTCGAACACACCGAGCACCTGCGTCAGAACGATCAGCATGGGAACTGCGGACATTAAAAAGAAATAGGCCAGCTGCGCGGCAAAGCCCGCATAATACGGGTCGTCAAACTGCCTCCACAGATGGAATACTATTTTCTTGAAGCGTTCCCACGTCAGCGGGAGTTTTTCTTCGCTCTTCTCAACGGTATAAGGTTCGTTTTCCTTCCAGAAATCGCTCATATCCTCAAATCCGGGACCTATTTATCCAGTATCTTTTCAAGTTCCTCAAGGGCCCTCGCCCTGTGGCTGATTGTATTCTTGAAGTCCGTGCCGAGCTGGGCAAACGTCTTATCGTATCCTTCGGGGATAAAGACCGGATCGTATCCGAAACCGCCTTCGCCTCTTTTCTCCGCCGTGATGTGACCCCTGCACTCGCCTCTTGCAACGATCTTTTCTCCGTCCGGATAGATCATGGTAATCACCGTGACGAAGTGTGCGGTCCTTTTGTCATCCGGTACGCCCGAAAGCTCGGAGAGGAGCTTTTCGTTGTTGGCATCGAAGTTGCAGTCTTCTCCCGCATAGCGTGCGCTGTGAACTCCGGGAGCTCCTCCGAGCGCATCCACCATAAGGCCGGAATCATCGGCGATGACAGGACTGTTTCCGTACTTTTCGCTGAGACTTTGGTCGGCTTTTATCATATCCATGATGGCATCTGCCTTGAGAAGCGAGTTCTCCTCAAATGTCGTGCCCGTCTCTTCTATATCGTCTTTGGGAAGTCCCGCATCATCACGGGTGATGACGTCCATATCGTATTTAAGCAATATGTCACGGATTTCCTTTATCTTTTTCTTGTTCTGTGATGCGAGAATTGCTGTTATCATATCTCTTTCCTTTTCAAAGCCCCTGTATTTTATCACTATAGTTCGCTCTTTGCCACTTCGAGCATCAGAGCGCATTCGATGCGCTTTCTGTGCAGTTCGCAGCCAAATTCGTAGACCTTGTTGATGTCCCCGTTTGAGTGATAATTATTGGCGGCGCAGCCTCCGGCACAGTACAGACGGGCCCAGCAGCCCCTGCACTTATCCCTGGTATATACGTTGTTGCCTTCGGCAAAAATGGCGACTGTTTCGGGATGAGTGATTCCCTCATAAATGTTTCCGACTATCATGTCGTCATCGCCCACAAACTGGTGGCAGGGATAGAGGTCTCCAGTCGGAGTGACAGCCAGGTATTCGGTCGAAACCCCGCAGCCTGCGACTCTCTTGTAGATGCAGGGACCTCCCGTGAGATCCAGCATGTAGTGATAGAAGTTAAATTCCTCTCCTCTTTTATACCTGCTCAGCATTTCGAGGGCGAGCTTTTCATACTCTTCTTTCAACTTCGGAATATCCTCGCTGTGTAGCGCATACGGAACTTCCGGATCCGATACCACAGGCTCTATTGATGTCTCCTTGAATCCCATGTCCGCCATGGCCAGAACGTCCTCCGAGAAGTCCTTGTTGTACGCGGTATATGTTCCTCTCATATAGTATTCTTTTGAGCGTTCGGCATTTTCAAGCCTTGAATCCACAAGCGCCTTGAAATTGTCTATTATCCTGTCGAATGTGCCCTCGCCGGTCTTGCTGTGGCGCATCCTGTCGTGGGTCTCCCGCCTGCCGTCGAGGCTCAGCACCACATTTCCCATTTCCCTGTTTGTAAAATCGATTACATCGTCGTCTATGAGGACACCATTGGTGGTCAGGGTGAAATTGAAAATCTTGTCATATTTCTTTTCAAGTTCCCTGCCGTATGCGACGAGCTCCTTGCAGACATCCCAGTTGATGAGCGGCTCTCCGCCGAAAAAGTCTACTTCGAGATGCTTCCTGGATCCTGAATTCTCCACCAGAAAATCCAGGGCGCGTTTTCCGACCTCAAGGCTCATGATTCCGCTTTTTCCGGAGTAGTCTCCCTTTCCGGCAAAGCAGTACTCGCAGTCCATGTTGCAGCCATGCGCCACATGCAGGCATATAGCTTTAAGGACGGACTGCTTTATCTTCATCTCAGACGCTGCCTCCTCAAAGATGTCCTCAGACCAGAGCTGCCCGCTTTTTTTAAGTTCATCAATATCCGAAAGCAGCTCTTCGAGCTCTTCTTTGCTCACGTTATGCTTTGCGGCGGCTTCTGCTGCATCACGTCCCTCATCCAGGGCATTTATAACATCAAAAGCAGCCTCGTCCACCGAATGAACGGAGCCGCTCGCAGCGTCTACTACTATATTAAAACCGTTTAATTTGAATGAATGAATCATAATTATATTTTGATAGACACTCGTATGGCTGCGAGACGAGAGTTACGAGTGAATCCTGCCAGCTGCACCGGCGTAGCGACGGACGAGCGGATGGCGTTGCGAACGTGACTTCACGTGAGAACGGCCCCGCGAGACCGAGCGCAGCAAGGATGCAATGGCGGATTCATGAGTCCTCGAGTCGAGCACCATGCGAGTGGCTATGGACAAATAGTGGCAACGAATAAAACGCTAAAAAAATGGCGCTGCTTTATGCAGCGCCGGCGAAAAGCATTTCTATTTTTCTTTGCGCTGCTCGCAGTGCTGATTGGCAACGCTGCATGATGTCTTGCTTGCTGAC
>ONJG01000069.1 GCA_900318105.1 uncultured Eubacteriales bacterium | reverse complement strand
GGACGAAGGCGGATTCGAGGACGATATCGCCGGAACATCCTGCGTAACCAAGGAAGTTGCTGCTCGTGCTATCCAGATGCTCAAGAATAAGATGGCAGGCGTTGCAATCAACCCGGCTCCGAAGAAGTGGAACAACGATGTAATTAATGCTAACAACAAACTGCTCGGACTCCCTGAGACAGTTCTGGTTAAGAGTGGAACAATGCACTAATATGATGGTCGATTATCTGATAAACCCGGTCAGAATGGGTGGCCTCGTCAAAGAAGTATATGACGAAGGCAAAATGGTCAAAATATATCTTCACGGAAGGCTTGGTGTAATCAAGGTTCCTCGCGGTATTATCCGACAGGACATCGATCTTGAGCCGGGTCATGAGCTGGAATTCTATTTCAGCTATATACAGATAGTGAGCGACCCATATGATTATTCCAGCAATGAAATGGATCCTGCGGAAGAAATATTCCCGTCTCTCTTAGGCGGTATAGTCATTGATGTAAATGACACTGCAGTTACAGTGAAAGTCATGGATGACCTTGGCGAGATAACTGTTCCGAGGAGGTGGATCATCACTGACAAGGTGCTTGCCGAGGGTGATCAGGCAGAATTCTATTTCAGCTGCATGGATGTCACAGGCAAGAGGGACTTGCCGGCAATGTTTATCTGAAACAAAGCAATAAGGGATCCACCGCAGGCGGTCCCCCTTGTTGCAATCATAGGAGGAAATATTAATGAAGCTTACAACAGTAGAAGGAATGACTTCGGAGATTTTCGTACCACTGACTCCGGATCCTGTTTTTACAGAACTTAAGAAGCCTCTCAGCGAGTGCAAAGTTGCATTCATCACAGCAGGTGGAATCCACAAAAAGAGCCAGACTCCGTTCAACACATCCGGAGATTTCTCTTACAGAACTATTGAGTTTGACACACCTAGCAGTGAGCTGATGGTAACACATGGCGGATTCGATAACTCCGATATCAACAAGGACGTAAACGCTATGTTCCCGATCGACAGACTGCATGAGCTTGTTGATGAAGGTTTCATCGGATCCCTTCCGAAAGAGACTTATACATTCATGGGCGGCGGCGGAAACGTCGAGAAGTTCAGAGGAGAGACCGGACCTGAGATCGCTAAAAAGCTTAAGGCTCAGGGCGTGGATATCGTACTCTGCACAGGCGGATGCGGCACATGCCACAGATCGGCTACTATCGTTACAAGAGCATGCGAGGCAGAAGGAATGAGCTGCGTAGTTATCGCTGCTCTGCCGCCGATCGCTCGTCAGCAGGGTGCTCCTAGAATCACAGCACCTCATGTTCCTATCGGATCAAACGCAGGTGAGCCTAATAATAAGGAAATGCAGACTGCTATCCTCAAAGAGTCCCTTGAGTGGGTAAGAGACTGCCCGCAGTTCAATGGACTCAAAGTGCTGCCTTACGAGTACAGACATAACGTATAATTCATTGATTAAAGCACTATTATCTTTTATCTATAGTGAAGACATGAGATTATACATGGTCTAATTCCAGTTCATTGACATATCGATCTTCCAGAATAATATCATGTTCTTCAGAAAAGGGGGCTGTCGCTGACAGCCCCCTTCTTTCTGGGTACAATCCCGGGTACAAACGTGGGCGGCGCTTTTCCTCCTTGTCGCCTCAGTTCACTTCTCGGGGCTTTTTAAGATTGAAAATAAATCAGCAGAGCAAAAGATCGGCAAGTGAATGTTTGCATTTCATGGGATTATCCATGTTTCCTGGCAGCGTCTGTGATAAGATAAGGCCGTGGGAGAGATTATCGGAGATCTTAATATATCTGTTCTGGACAGTTTTCCTGCGCTTGATGAGAAAATGGCAGATGAGACCACTCTCAGGGAGGCGGTTGCCATACTTACGGGCTCGGATGAGGCATGAAAAAGACGGGCTTGAAATGACAATGCCCGTGGGTTATATATAGATTAAGATATGAAACAGGATTATGTGGTTTTTGAAAATGTAAGGAAAGTGTATCGCGTCGGAGAAGTGGATATTGAAGCTTTGGCCGACGCGAGTTTTACTGTGAAAAAAGGAGAGCTCGCGGTGGTCGTGGGAGAGTCCGGCGCAGGTAAGACGACGCTCCTGAATATACTCGGAGGAATGGATACGCTGACCAGCGGACGCGTGGTCCTGGACGGACGTGTAATAAGCGAGCTCGGAACCAAAGAACTTACGAAGTACCGCAGATTCGACATCGGATTTGTTTTCCAGTTCTACAATCTCGTGCAGAATCTCACTGCACTTGAAAATGTATCGCTGGCAACGCAGATATGTGAAAATCCGCTGGATCCTGCAGAGACCTTGCGGGCGGTCGGCCTCGGGGACAGAATGGACAACTTCCCCGGGCAACTCTCCGGCGGTGAGCAGCAGAGAGTTGCCATCGCAAGAGCGCTGGCCAAAAATCCGAAACTCCTGCTCTGCGATGAGCCGACCGGCGCACTCGACTACAACACCGGTAAATCCATACTGCAGCTCCTGCAGGATCAGGCCAGAAAATTCGGGACCACGGTTATAATCATCACCCACAACAAGGCTATCACACCAATGGCTGACAGGGTCATAAGCGTCAGAAACGGCAGAGTATCGGACATAAAGGAAAATCCGAATCCTGTTCCCATAGCTCAGATTGAATGGTAGATGCTGGTAAAATCCACACTTAGGGAAATCAGAACATCGCTTGCGAGATATCTGGCGATTTTTGCGATCGTCGCACTTGGCGTGGGTTTCTTTGCAGGGCTCAAAGACTGCAAGCCTTCGATGCTGAAAACAGCGAGGGATTATGTAAGAGACTACAGGCTCTATGACTATCAGATTGCCACTTCGTACGGAATAGACAGCCACAGCGTGGAGATAGCAGAGGGCTTTGACGGCGTAAGAGAAGCGGAGGGTTCTGTTCAGATTGATGTGATGGCGGAGACCGGTGAAGGTGACTCCGTGGCGCTTAAGTCCATATCCCTTCCAACTGACATCAACAAACTGAGGCTCGTAAGCGGCAGACTTCCGGAGTCCCAGGATGAATGCGTGGTGGATAACTACAGCATGGCCACGTATGAATACAGTGAGGGCCAGAGCATCAGGCTGTCCGAAGAAAACGATAAGGAAACTCTTAAGGAGTTCAAAAACACCGAGTTTAAGATAGTCGGCACCGTAAACACACCGATATACCTCGACTACCAGAGAGGGTCTACGGATATCGGAAACGGGAGCCTGACTACCTTCTTTTTTATTCCGAAAGAAGCATACGATGTAGACTACTATACCCAGCTCTATGTGAAGCTCGAGGGAGATAAGGAAGCCTTTAGCAGCGAGTATGAGGATATGCTCAAGGCTAAAGAAAGCGACATGGAAGACCTCGCCGCGGACATCAACGATGCAAGGCGGGAGGATGCCAGGCGCGAGGCCCAGGATGAGCTAGACGAAAAGAAAAAGGAGTACGAAGACAATCTGGCTGAGTATGAGAGCGAAAAAGCAAATGCCGAGGCCGAGATAAGAAAGGCGAGGAATGAAATCAGCAGCGGCAGGAGGACGATAAACGCCGAGAAGAAAAAAGTCAATGCCACAATAAAGGACCTGAACTCAAAGATAAATCAGGCCGAGGCGGGAATTAAAATAATCGATGACGGAATCGGTCAGCTTAACGCCAAACAGAGCGAGTTGATTGCCACGACAGCACAGGTACAGGCTAAGATAAAAGAGACAAATGGTTCGCTGGAGGCTCTTGAGGCCGCACATGCTGCGGGAAAGATACCGGACGATGAATACAATGCGAAAAAAGCGGAGATAACTGCGGGCCTGTCAGTTCTCAATAAAAACCGGAGCGATCTGAACGCCGGCATCAAGCAAGTCGGTTCGGAAGTCAGCAAGTACGAAAAGCAAAAAAATTAATACAGGACTGTCCAAAGCAAAAGACGGACTGAAGCAGGCCGAGAACGGACTTAAAACACTCGAAAGCAAGGAGTATGAGCTGGACAGAGCGGAGAGCGAGCTTGACAGCAAAGAAGCAGAAGCCAATGCGGAGTTTGCCGATGCCGAAAAGAAACTGGATGATGCCAGGGATAAAATTGACGAGGCCCAGGAAAAGATAGACGACATGGAGACCGGTAACTCCTACGCTTTTTCCGTGACAGATAACACAGGCTACTCGTCATTTGACAGCAATTCGAGCATAGTGGATAACATCTCGAAGATTTTCCCGGTGTTCTTTTTCCTCATTGCGGCACTCGTTTGCATGACCACGATGACCAGGATGGTCGATGAACAGAGGACTCAGATAGGCATCCTGAAAGCGCTGGGATACGGCAATGCGGCCATAGCGGGCAAGTATCTGTTCTACTCGGGCAGCGCGGCATTTCTCGGAAGCATAGCCGGATTCCTGATAGGCTGTAAGGTGTTCCCCACGGTTATCTGGAACGCATATACAATGATGTACGATTTCAGCGAGGACGTGGATTTTGTATTTGATCCCAAGCTGGGGCTTATCTCACTTGCCACTGCGCTCCTTTGCTGTATGGGCGCGACCTGGCTCACAATAAGAAAAGATTTCAAGGTGGCATCGGCTGAACTTATCAGGCCCAAGACGCCGCCTGCAGGTAAGAGGATACTTATGGAGAGGGTAAAGCCGCTCTGGAGCCGCATCAGCTTTCTCTACAAGGTGTCCATAAGGAATATATTCAGGGATAAGAAAAGGTTCCTGATGATGGTGATAGGGGTGAGCGGCTGCACGGCTCTTCTGATAGCCGGGATGGGAATTAAAACCACCATAGCCGAGGTTGCCAACTACCAGTTCAATGAAATATCCCTCTATGATTTTTCGGTTATTTTCACCAAGAACATGAACGAAAAGAGGCAGGCAGAGTTCACCGACCTGATGAAGGACGCCGGGGCATCGGAGTCGGATATAAAGTTCATACACCAGGCGGAGACTACCGTAATCATGGACGGCGGCAACACCGATGTGACATGCACTGCCGCAGATCCTCAGGACTTCGACAGATATATCAACCTTCATAACGGAGGGGAGCACATAGATTTTCCTGGCCCGGGAGAGGTCGTTGTGGTTAAGAAACTGCAGCATGACTACGGAATCAATGCCGGTGATGAAATCACCGTGAGAGACGGTTTCAAGAAGGCAACTTTCAGAGTGTCCGGTGTCGCCGACAACTACGTATTCGACACGATATACATGAGTGAAGACACTTACGAGCAGGCCTTTGGCAAAAAACCGGAAATTAAGACAGCTCTTGTAATTGCAGGAGAGGATGCGGAAGAAGATAAGATCAGGGCCATGGGAACGGCCGCGGCAGGATACGATGACGCGGCTGCGGTTTCCGTTAACATAGACACAAAGGATAATGTAAATCAGATGATGAAGAGCCTGAACTCGGTGGTGTATGTCGTCATACTATCTGCCGCACTCCTGGCGTTCATAGTCCTGTACAACCTGACAAATATTAATATCACGGAGAGAGTCAGGGAAATCGCGACCATAAAAGTTCTCGGATTCTATCAGCTTGAGACCTCGCTCTATGTATTCAGGGAAAACTTCTTCCTGACTGCCATAGCGGCCGTGGTCGGAATTCCTCTCGGCAAATGGCTCCTGAAATTCGTAATAGACAATATCGTAATCAAGATGATATTCTTCGAGCCTAAACTTTCAAATCTTGACATGGTTCTTTCCGTTGTGCTGACCTTCCTCTTTGCATTTGCAGTAAACCTCGTAATGCAGAGGAGACTGGCAAATATCTCGATGACGGAATCTCTGAAATCCGTGGAGTAGCGGCGCATTAACTTCGGGCATAAAAAGAGGGCAGCTTGTATTCTGCCCTCTTTGCATATTACCAATTGTTTTAAGCGTCTGCTGATTCCTCTCCTTCGCCTGCATCCTCGCTGCCCGGCATTGTGATTGTAAGATCTCCTGCATCGACCTTTACTGAGCCACCGTTGTTGGCTGAGATCCATCCGATCCAGGTCTTGCCCTTATTGAGGCTCTGAGACACGTATTTTTCAGGCTCGAATTCCGCATCTTCTTCGACCTCTCCGGCCTCTTTGGATTTCTCAAATGCGGTCATTGCCTCTTCAAGCTCCTCGTCAGTCATAGGCACTTCGGCGATTACGGCGCCAAGTGCTGCTGCGGCTTCTCTGATGGCTTTCTTTTCGCTCATCTTCTTGTCAGCCTCCATGAGCTCAGCGGCCTTTGCTTCGATATCCTCCATTGTTACGGCAGGATCGATGAGCATGAGTTTGCCGGCTTTTCTCTGCCACTGGAGTTCTTTTACGGAACCCTTGGTGAAGAGCTGCGCTTTGCCGCCCGAGAACAGATAGTCACAGTATGTGACGCTTCCGCCGCCACCGCCCTGATAATCGCTCTTTGTTATGTACTCTGTGTCATCGTAGAGCACGAGCAGATTGTCGCGCTTGAAGTCATTTTCGAAGCTGGATGTATGATACATCTCATCCTCTTCGTTATATGTCCAGTCTGTGTTTTCCCAGTCTGCGCGGTCAGAATACTTTACGCTTACGGTCTTTGCGGGATCTGTACTTACGGGCTGAGCCGTTTCAAAGAAGTTGAGTTTGGTAAACTCCTTAGGCTCGCTGCGGAATCCCTCGTTTTTCATTGTGGCCTCGAGCTTGTCTGTATGCACGATACCGGTGTGCTCTGAAGAAACACCGCGCGAACCGTCTCTGTCGTACAGGCCTTCCTTATCGTCCAGGGTCATCTGGTTGATATGGTCAACGCCATGCCATCTGAAAATCGAGTTGGCGCCTATGTATTCACCCTTTGAATGGCTCATGCCCCAGTGAATGAAAACAGAATCGAACATTTCGCTGAATTTGATATACGGAGGACGAGCGCTTCTCATCGGTCCGATAACGGCAGGCAGTTTTTTGTAGTCCGAGTACAGCCAAAGCGTCCTGGTGATTCCGCCTTCTACTTCTCCCTGGAGAAGTATGTCGGGTGAGTAGTTCTCATCATCCATGCCCCACTGAGGACGTGCATCCGGAGCGTTCTCAACAACGAATGCGACAGTACGTCTTGTGAGTGCGGACTCGTCGAAACCGTCCTCGACAAGAGCTCCCGTCAGAGGATCGCTTGGAGGTGGTGGGGGAATCTCTTCTTCCTCTTCCTGCTTGCTGCATGCGGTGAAAAATGCAGAGGCAGCCATCACGCATACGAGCATAATTACAGCCAGCCTTGTATAATGTGTTTTCTTCATAATAATTCTGTCCTTTTTTATATTTTCAAAATCGTCAACGGGCTGAGCCCACGTAAGTATATTACATTTTGCTTTGTGATAAAAGGGTGCACCCTGATAAAAATACATAGTTTGTATTGTCTTTTAACCGCAAATAATTGTACTATAGAGGCGATGCGGAGTAACAACACGGAGTCCGCATTAAATACTTGGGACTTAAAAGGAGTGTACAGAAATAATGAAAAGAATTCTTACAATTCAGGACATATCATGCCTGGGCAAGTGCTCAATCACGATAGCTCTTCCGGTGATATCCGCTCTCGGAACCGAGACGGTTATATTGCCGACGGCAGTGCTTTCAAACCACACGCTGTTCAAGAGCTTTACTGTCAAGGACCTGGCAGACCAGATTGAGCCCATCTGCGAGAAATGGGTGGAAGAGGGCGTTGAGTTTGACGCAATCTACACAGGATACCTGGGCACTATCGAGCAGATAGACATGATGAAGGATCTCTTCAAAACCTTCAAGAGGGGAGATGACACAATAGTCTTCGTTGATCCCGTGATGGCAGACAACGGCAAACTCTATCCGGCATTTGATATGGACTATGCAAGAAAGAACGCGGAGCTTTGCTCATGCGCCGACATCATAGTGCCGAATATTACGGAAGCGTCGATCATGACGGGCATGGAGTACAAAGAAGAATACGACGAGAGCTACATCAGGGAGATGCTCGAAAGACTCACAAAGCTCGGTGCCGAAATCAGCGTGCTCACCGGAGTTTCACTTTCCGAGGGCAAGACCGGCGTAATGGGCTACGATAAGAAAAATGACGAGATTTACTGCTACCAGAACGATAAAGTCGGCGCCATGTTCCACGGCACGGGCGACCTCTTCTCAAGTACGGTAATAGGTGAAATCATGAAGGGAAAATCATGGAAAGACGCTATGAGAATCGCAGCTGATTATACAGCGCACACGATAGAAGTGACCATGAACAACCCGAAGAAACCGTGGTACGGAGTTGACTTCGAAGCCACTATTCCGGACCTGCTCAGCATGGAATAATCTTCAAAATATCAAAACGGATGCCTGTTAACAATTGATAATACGGCATCCGTTTTTTGGTGGTGGAGCGTAGGGGGATCGAATTTGCAAGCTATCGCTGAACATGTTGAAATGAAAGGAGGACAGCACGCCATCTCTTTTCATCCAACCACTCATCCAATCACCTTCTAGTCATCGACAAAACCTGAATTTGTGCGATTAACTTCTGCTTTCATGTTCTATTAATATTTAACTGCAGTTGGTGTTTATCTTATTGACCGTTCATAAAATTC
>ONJG01000026.1 GCA_900318105.1 uncultured Eubacteriales bacterium | reverse complement strand
TATACTACAGGCAAAGGAACGTGGTCAGTGGAGGAGAGAATACATGACACTGGAAGATTCTTTGAAGGTAGAACGCAAGGAATGGCTCGCAGAAGGCCGTGCAGAAGGCCGTGCAGAAGGCGAGATAAACAGAGGTTATAAGGATGTCGAAAAACTAGTAGCTGAGGGCACCTTCGATGAGAAGAAGGCCTGCGAAGTGCTTGGTGTGGAGATAAATGATTACCGGGAGTATATAGCTAATAAGAATTAATTCGCGCTCTCCGGGGCGGGCAGTCCCGGGCGGGCGTGAAAGAGCGCCTGATCAGACGCTCTTTTGTTGATGGAGTTGCATCGGGCTCATAGAGCCCGGTTTTTATTCCTCGACTATGTATGGCTCGGCGCCTTCCGGGATCGGGCAGGTGTATTCCGAATCGCCCAGGCGTTCTTTGAACTCCTTGTTTGCTGCTTCGATTATCTCCGGCTTTTCGAAGAGTTCTGCTGCGGCGCAGGCCAGTACCTTTGCTGCGTAGACTGTGCCTTTGTCGCCTATGGGTGATGCTCCTGCGGATACATTCTGCCAGGAGTGGCCGGGCGAGTGCGCAGTGAAGCAAACTGCGTTGAACTGCGCGGCTGGCGTCTGCCAGCTGACGTCTCCGACGTCGGTCGAGCCGGCCTCGAATTCGTTACCTGTATAGAAGGGCATCACGAAGTCGTTTATTGGCTTTGTGCCTTTTTCCGTAAGCTTTATTACTTCTTCTCTTATGGCCGCGTCATATTTGGCGCCGCGTCCTGCAATCTCATCGGTGACGGGGCAGGTGGCATCGAGCTTTGATACGTACTCCATTTCTTCCTTTGTGTATTCAGGAAGGGGAACTTCGTTCATATTATCCCAGAGCAGCTTTTCAAGCGTGCTGTTCGGCACTGTGTTTGCGGTGCCGTCCACGAATATCCTCTCAAAAGTCGTGCCGGTCATAAGGGCTGCACCTTCTGCGCATTTATCCACTCTCTCCTGAAGGTCGAGAGTGTCCTTTACCTGTACGGACCTGACCATATACAGGACGGATGCGTGCGGCTGCACTACGTTAGGCGAAAAGCCGCCGCCGTCCACCATGGCATAGTGTATGCGGCAATCGGACTTCATGTGCTCTCTGAGGTAGTTTACGGCTATATTCATAAGCTCTACAGCATCGAGTGCCGATCTTCCGTTCTCGGGGTCGCCTGCGGCATGTGCGGCTACACCCTTGAATTTGTACAGCACCTGCGTGCAGGAATTGCATGTGCCGGTCACGACCTCATTTACGGAGCTCGGATGCCAGGTGAGGGCGCAGTCCAGGTCCTTCCAGATACCTTCCCTGGCCATAAAGGCCTTGGATGCTCCGCCTTCTTCGCCGGGGCATCCGTAAAAGATTACGGTGCCGTCAGCGCCGGTCTTTTCGAGATACTCCTTTACTGCCAGGGCGCTGCCGTAGGCTGCAGCCCCGAGCATGTTATGGCCGCAGCCATGCCCCGGCCCGTCCTTTACTATCTCCTCGTGCTTGGTGGCGCACGCCTTCTGGGAGAGCCCTGAGAGGGCATCGAACTCGCCGAGTATGCCTATGACGGGCTTCCCGGCTCCGGACACATACGTGCCCGTAAATGCGGTCTCGATCCCGGCCTGACCCGTCTCGACCGCAAAGCCGTGCGCCCTGAGTTTCTCCACATAAAGCGCCGCTGATTTAGTCTCCTTAAGAGAGAGCTCCGCATACTCCCAGACCTTGTGGGAGATGTCCACGATCTCAGCGGCCGCTTTTTCGTCTATGTATTTGATGATGTCGTTTTTGTTCATTTCGTTCCTCAATTAAGATTCTTCGCTGCGCTCAGAATAACAGACTTTACAGAACTTTACTCAGGAAGTCCTGCAGCCTCGGGTCTTTCGGATGATCGAAGACTTCTTCGGGCGTTCCTTCTTCCTTGATATATCCCTCATCCACAAAGAGAACCCTGTCGGATACCTCGCGGGCAAATCCCATCTCGTGGGTTACTATGACCATGGTCATGCCACCCTCTGCGAGTTCTTTCATAAGATCGAGCACCTCTCCGATCATCTCGGGGTCGAGTGCGGAAGTCGGCTCGTCAAAGAGCATGACATCCGGATTCATAGCAAGGGACCTTACGATGGCTATCCTCTGTTTCTGACCGCCGGAGAGCTTGGAAGGATATACACCCGCCTTGTCCGCCAGTCCTATACGCTCGAGCAGAGTCATGGCCTGCTCCTTAATTTTAGCTTTCTCAGCTTCCAGATCCTTGACCTTGTTGTACTTTGCGGTCTCAACAGGCGCCAACATAATATTATCCAGCACGGTCAGGTTGTTGAAGAGATTGAACTGCTGGAACACCATGCTCATCTTTCTGCGTCCGAGATTGGTGTCGATATGATACTCCTTATATATCTCATCCATCAGCTTTTTGTACTCCGGGCCTTCCTGGGAATTCTTTTCGATCAGAAGGTCTTCGGCCTTTATCTTTGCGATGGCGTCCTCATCGGACATGCCTCCGCTTACCAGGCCTTTATACGTCTTGGATGCTCTGATGACATCAAAGTGGAGGTACGGATCGACCGGAGTCATGAGCTGACCCTCTATCCAGACCTCTCCGAAGGTAGGCTCCTCGAGGAGGTTCATGCAGCGGAGCAGGGTGGATTTGCCCGAACCCGAAACACCGATAATGGACACAACCTCGCCCTTATCCACGGTGGTGGACACGCCCTTGAGGACCTTGAGGTCACCGAAGTTCTTGAATATATTCTTGATATCCAGCATGTGCTGGTTCTGCATTTCTATATTATTCATAATCATACGGACAGTGCGTCATAATTATGCACCTGCCTTCATCCTCCTTTCTGCCACTCCGAGAAGTTTGGACAGTGTGAATGTCATCACGAAATAAATGATACCTATATCCATCAGCGTAGGCACCGTGTTGAAGGTGACACCCTTGATGGTGGCATATGTCGTCATGAGTTCTCCGACGAAGAAAGTCGAAGCCAGCGACGTTTCCTTGATGATGGTAATGAACTCGTTGCCGAGGGCCGGAAGTATGTTCCTGATCGCCTGCGGCAATACAATCTTGGTCATCGTGGTGCGGGCTGTAAGTCCGAGAGCTCTGGCGGCCTCCGTCTGACCCTTGTCCACTGCGTTGATGCCGGAGCGCACTATCTCAGACACATATGCAGCCGAGTTGAGCGACAGACCTATGGCAACGCAGGCTATAGGCGAAGGGTCGAGCGATGGCAGCAGCATCGGCACTATGAAATATGCGATGTAGAGCTGCAGCAGCGCCGGCGTGCCCCTCATAATCTCAACGAACGCCGTGATTATATAATGCAATATCTTAAAGCGGCTCATCCTGCCTATGGCCAGGAGCGAACCGAGTATGGTGCCGCAGACCACTGCAATGGCGGAGAGCAGCAGCGTATAGCCTATGCCCGTCCAGAGCAGTCCGTGCCCCAGATAATATTCCACAAATATGGCCCACATATCGTGGAGTATGCTTCCTAAAGTCATTTGTGACCTCCGATTTTACAAACGCGAGGGGCTTTCCTCAGGAAAGCCCCTGTGAAACTATTTATATAGGGAAATTGTTATGGCTGTCAGCTGTCTCTTATTACTCAGCTGCCTCTGTGATCTTGTTTCCGTTCTCGTCATATCCGAGCTCGTCGATTGTCTTGATCTGTCCGAGGAGCTGGCAAGCCTCATACCATGTGTCTGCAAGATCTTCTTTCTTCTGCTGAGCGATGGCCTCATTGACCTGGTTTCCGAGCTCTTCGTTATCCTTGTTGATCAGAACTACGTTATTCTTGTACTTCTCATCGATTTCGAACTGGAATCCCGTGAATACCAGCTCATCTTTGTTGGCGGATACGAAGGAATCTCCGTTACCCTGTGCTACTGCGAGCGCATCGATCTTTCCTGTCAGAAGGGCAGTGCAGAGGTCGTTGAGGTCCTGCATGAGCACGAGCTCAGCACCCTTGTTTACAAGCTGCTCATTTACCAGGAGTTCCTGCAGGGATCCACCCTGAGCTCCTACCTTGAGTCCTGAATAATTATCAGCTGATGTGAGTTTGCCTTCGTTGGCCTTTGTTGTGATTATAACCTGCTCTGTCTCATTATCACCGGCTTCGTACCAGTCTGTGATGAAGTAGTTCTTGGCACGCTCTGCCGTCCAGCTGAATCCGGAAATACCCATGTCTGCGTTACCTGTGGCAACTGCCGTCATAACTGCGTCGAATGACATCGGCTTGATGACGAGTTTTTTACCAAGGTGGTTTGCGATGTACTTGGCCAGGAGGATGTCATATCCTACATACTGCTCGTCCCCGCTTCTCGAGAGATCCACAAACTCCATCGGTGCGAAGTCAGGGGATGTGGCTACTACGATTTCCTCACCGTCTGTCACAGCATCTCCGTTGAGACCTTCGAGGAGTTTGTCATATGCTGCCGATACGCTTGCATCGCCGCCGCTTACTTCTTCTGTTGCTGCTTCGTCAGTGGCTGCTTCTTCGGAGCTGCTGCCGCCTCCGCATGCTGCGAGAGTAAAGATCATGGCTGCTCCGAGTATGAGTGCGAGATATTTCTTGAAACCTTTCATCTTTTTAAATCCTTTCTTTTCTAAAAATTATGCTTAAACTTGCATATTTATAAATTGTTTACAAGGATGATTATACACAACAAAATGCATAAGTCAACATTTTTATGAATAAATATGCATATATCTTTGTTCTTTGGTACATACAATTCCGGGTGCCGTCCGCTTCGCTGACAAACATATATAACAAAAACGAAACAGGAGGTCCGATTGAGTGATGGACCTCCTGTTTCGTTCTATTCCTCTTACTGTAACGATGATCTATATGTAAGGAGTGTATGTTATCTAGGATTCTTCGCTTCGCTCAGAATGACATTTCAGCTTCGCTCAGATTGATATCTGTGGTATTAGCTTGAGAAGATCTGAGCCCAGTATGTAACTCCGTTGTACTCGTAGCATGCGATTCCAACCTTTGTGAAGTTCTT
>ONJG01000022.1 GCA_900318105.1 uncultured Eubacteriales bacterium | reverse complement strand
GGTTCATGGTACTGCCTAGGGGAGTCGAACCCCTGATTCCAGCGTGAGAGGCTAGCGTCTTGACCACTTGACCAAGGCAGCATATTTAGTTGGCGCAAGTGGTATTATAACCGAAAGTCGATGAGTTGTCTATATTTTTTTGCTAAATGATTGGGCTTGGTGCTACAATTTGTGCATGGACAGGAGAGTTTTGATTATCAATACGGGTGGCACCATAGGCATGGTGCGTACCGAGAACGGATATGCGCCTAAAAAGGGTGCCCTGATGTCTGAGCTCGAGCAGATTCGTGACATATATTCTTCGGAGATGCCCAGTTGGGATTTGATTGAGTTTGATCCATTGCTTGACTCGACCAATGTGAAGTATGAGCAGTGGAACCAGATTGCATATGCGATTGAGGAAAACTACTCGGCATATGACGGCTTTGTGGTGCTGCATGGAACTGACACCCTCGCCTACAGTGCGTCTGCGCTGTCGTTCATGATGGAGAACCTCAACAAGCCTGTTATTTTTACAGGCTCACAGATACCTCTCTGCGAGCTTAGAAGCGATGGAAGAGATAACCTCATCACCTCTGTCATGATAGCCGGGGATGGCACTGTAAAAGAAGTCGGGCTTTATTTCGGCGATCGGCTCTACAGGGGCAACCGCAGCACGAAATATTCCGCAGATGGTATGGTCGCCTTCGCCTCTCCGAATTTTCCTTCGCTTGTAAAAGCCGGTATTGATATTGAGTACAGGATGTCAAATATGCTGGTGCGGGATGCTGAGTCTTCAGATTCCAATCTGTCAGTTACCGAATACAAAGAATGCAAAATCGGGGTCATCAAGGTGTTCCCTGGTATACAGTTCGGACTCTTTGCACCTATCGTACATGAGATGGACGGTCTGATTCTTGAGACCTTCGGTACGGGAAATATACCGACATATGACCACGCCCTGACCGATCTGATAAATGAAGCGGCCAGGCGTAATACCGCAGTTGTGGTCTGTACCCAATGTCCGCAGGGGACGGTCAGGCTCGGGGCTTATGAAGCCGGGTCTGCTCTGGTCAAAGCCGGCGCGGTCAGCGGATACAATATGACAACTGAAGCCGCAGTTACCAAGCTCTCATTTCTCTTGAGCCGTGGCTGCAGTTTCGAGGCTATCAGAATTCTTATGGAGATGAATCTCAGAGGAGAGCTAAGTAAGTAACCTAAAAAGGAACCTCAAGGTTCCTTTTTTGTGCTTAGAGTTCGTGGAATGCGATGGTGGCGTTTACGGCCCTGTGCCAGCCCGCCATCTTTTCTTTTCGCTCATCTTCTGTGATTGAAGGCGTGAACGTCTTTGATATCTCCTTGGCGGCAACTATATCATCGAGGCTCTCGTAGTAGCCTGCGGCAAGTCCCGCGAGGTATGCAGCGCCGAGTGATGTCGACTCAATCGATGCATAACGCACTATCTCGGTGCCTGATATGTCTGCCTGAAACTGCATCAGCATGTTGTTTAAAGCGGCGCCGCCATCCACTTTTAGCGATGCGAGCTCCCTGCACGTGTCCGCCTTCATGGCTGACAGCAGATCTTCATTCTGATATGCGAGCGATTCGAGGGTTGCTCTTGCTATGTGTTCTCTCGCCGTTCCTCTCGTGATTCCGAACATGGCGCCTCTAGCTTCGGGATCCCAGTACGGCGCCCCGAGTCCGACGAATGCCGGCACCACATACACGCCGCCTGTGTCCTCAGCCTTTGCGGCGAGCGATTCGGATTCACCTGCATCTCGGAAGAACTGAAGCTCATCCCTGAGCCACTGAACTGCCGCGCCGCATACGAACACGGAGCCTTCGAGTGCATATGTGACTTTTCCGTTCAGGCCCCAGGCTATGGTCGTGAGCAGCCCGTTCTTTGACGGCACCGGTTTATCTCCCGTGTTCAGCAGGAGGAAATTGCCCGTGCCGTAGGTGCTCTTGGCATCTCCCTCGTTAAAGCAGGCTTCTCCGAAAAGGGCTGCCTGCTGATCGCCGGCGGAGCCGGTGATCGGAACCGGTCCTCCGAAGAGCTCTTGGACCGTGTCCCCGTAGTGTGCGGAGCACTCTACGGGAGCAGGCAGCATACACATCGGTATGTTCAAAAGGCCGCAGAGCTCCTCGTCCCATTTCAGGGTATTGATGTCAAAGAGCATGGTGCGGCACGCATTTGAATAATCCGATACG
>ONJG01000016.1 GCA_900318105.1 uncultured Eubacteriales bacterium | reverse complement strand
AGTCTATGTGCTATTGCTTTCGGTATCTTTCTGTACCGCTTCTCTCAGAAGCACTTTCCGATTTCCGATCACTGATTGACGGCGGCATCATCTGACCTCCCTGGCCTCCGTCAGGCGACATCATCCTGCCTCCGTTTCCCCGGCCTCTTCCATAGAACTGCTCGCTTCCCGGCTGATTCAAACCTGAAGAAGCATTTCCTTAAACTAAACTATAATTGTGATGTTGTCACGGAGCATATAAAGGAATATCGATAATAATTTAACCGGGCCAAGGCTCCATTTCCGAGCGTATAGTGCCCGCTATACCTAAGATAATCAAGTACCGGAGAAAGGAAATAGAATATGAATAAGACAGTTATCATAGGCGGAGTTGCAGGAGGTGCAAGCACTGCAGCCAGGCTCAGAAGGCTTGATGAAAATGCGGAGATTATCCTTATGGAAAGAGGAGACTATATCTCCTACGCCAACTGCGGATTGCCGTATCACATCGGAGATGTCATTAAATCCCGCGATGCCCTTCTGGTATCCACACCTGAGATGATGAAGAGCAGGTTCAATATTGATGTAAGAACCGGGAATGAAGTTACATCCATAGACCGTGAAGGCAAATCGGTGCACGTAAAGCGTAAAGACGGCAGTGAGTATGACGAAAGCTATGATACTCTTGTTATCTCAACGGGTTCATCCCCTCTTAAGCCTAAGATTCCGGGTATCGAATCGGAGCTTATACAGACCCTCTGGACGGTACCGGATACGGACAGGATACGTCATATGGCACTTAAGGGCGGCATCAAATCCGCTGCTGTCATAGGAGGCGGATTTATCGGCCTCGAAGTGGCCGAGAACCTGCACGCGGCAGGCCTCGACACAACTCTTATAGAAGCCGCTTCGCAGGTGATGCCGCCGGTCGATTATGAACTCGCCGAACTGCTCCATGAGCACATCGAGGAAAAGGGTGTCCATATGCATCTCTCTGACGGCGTCGCTTCATTCGAGGAAATTAACGAGGACGGGAAAAAGAAAGTAAAGATAATTCTTGCAAGCGGCAAGGAAGTCGTAACAGAATTTGTGGTTCTGTCAATAGGACTCAGACCTAACAGCGAGCTTGCACGTGATGCAGGCCTCACTCTTAACGAAAAAGGCGGAGTCGTAGTTGATGACTTCATGAAGACAAACGATGAGAACATTTACGCACTCGGTGATATTGCAGAGATAGAAGATTTTACGAGCAAGGAACGGATGCAGTACCAGCTTGCGGGCCCTGCAAATAAAGAAGGCCGGATCGTGGCTAACAACATCATGGGAGCCGATGAAAAATATGAAGGCACCCAGGGCACGTCCATAGCAAAGGTCTTCGACCTCGCCGTAGGCATGACCGGAAAGAGCGAAAAGGCTCTTAAAGCAGCAGGCATGGAGCGCGGCAAAGACTACGAATACATAATCATTACCCAGAATCACCACGCCGGATACTATCCGGGCGCTCAGCCGCTTATAATCAAGCTTATTTTTACTCCTGACGGGGAGAAGATACTCGGAGCCCAGATAGTAGGCGCAGAAGGCGTGGATAAGAGAATTGACGTCATCTCAGTTGCAGCCAGGCTCGGAGCAAAGGCCACTGATCTGGCAAAGCTCGAGCTCACCTACGCCCCGCCGTATTCATCCGCAAAGGATCCCGTAAACATGGCAGGTTTCGTAATCAGGAACGTTATTGATGGAATGGTCAGCTTCTCGGATATTGATGTCAAGCCGGATGAAAACACCGTCTTCCTTGATATAAGAGAAGATGCAGAGCGCATGGCATTTGAACTTCCGGATGCGGTAACTATCCCTCTCGGTCAGTTAAGAGAGAGACTCGGAGAGCTGGATAAGAATAAAGAATATATCACCTTCTGTGCCATAGGTGTCAGATCATATGCCGCTGCGAGAATACTGATGCAAAACGGCTTTGAGAAAGTGAAAGTATATCCTGCGGGAACGAGATTCTACCGCTCTATGCACTACAGGGATTATGCTGAAACTGACACGGCAACAGATATTTCAAATTCATCACAGGGAGGAATCCATATGAGCAGCGAATCAAAATCCGATAATACGCAAATCTCATCAGCCGCCGCTGCGAATGTCAGCATGAGGCTCGACTGCAGCGGAATGCAGTGCCCGGGTCCACTGCTGAAGGTATATGAAAGCATGCAGAATCTGAGCGACGGACAGATTCTTGAAGTAAGAGCCTCAGACCCGGGATTCACAAAGGACGTGGCAGCCTGGTGCAAGCGTACCGGCAACAGCCTCCTGTATAATAATAAAGAAGGCACGGACTATGTAGCGAAGATCTGTAAAGGTCAGAGCGCGGATGTATCTGCTGCCAAGGCGGGAAATGAGCTCCCTGCCGCTGTTCAGAAGGATAAAGACGGTAAGACTATTATCGTATTCTCGGGAGATATGGACAAAGTAATGGCATCATTTATCATAGCCAACGGCGCTGCCGCCATGGGAAAGCCTGTAACGATGTTCTTCACCTTCTGGGGTCTCTCGGTTCTAAGAAAAGCCGGAAAGACTAAGGTCGATAAAGCTCCTATGGAGAAGATGTTCGGCGCTATGCTTCCTAAAGGAGCATCAAAGCTTAAAATCTCCAAGATGAACATGGGCGGCATGGGAACTGCCATGATGAAGAAAATCATGAGAGACAAGAATGTCAACAGCCTTGAAGAGCTTATAAAGAGCGCTATGGCAAACGGCGTTAAAATCGTGGCCTGCACCATGAGCATGGATGTAATGGGCATTAAGCCTGAAGAGCTTATCGATGGCATTGAGCTCGGCGGAGT
>ONJG01000036.1 GCA_900318105.1 uncultured Eubacteriales bacterium | reverse complement strand
GCGGATTCCCCTGCAATTTCAACGCATCCCTTGCAATGAAAGAGGCCCAGAGATTTGCTCTCTGAGCCTTAGAAATGGAGCTCCCGGCCGGACTCGAACCGGCGACCCACGCATTACGAATGCGTTGCTCTACCAACTGAGCCACGGAAGCTGAGAAATTGTCCCGACGATCGACGAGCTATAGCGAAGTCGGAGTCGCGGAAACTTCTATACGCAGTATGCCGACGACTGACGAGTCGAAGACGAAGTCAGAGTCGCTGCATACGTGCCGTTTGAGAAATTGTCCCGACAATCGACGAGCTTTTCAATTGTCCCGACGTCAAAATATCATAGCAGAGCTCTCTTTCAATTTCAATCTTTTATTTACACAGAGTACAGATTGTTTCCCGAGAACTCAGGATTTGATGTGATATCTATCCCGAGGGCCTTGACGGCCTGCTCGTCCTTATCCGAGAGAATCGCCGTGCAGTGCGCGACGCAGCCGTTCAGATTCGGAATCTCCCTGAGCGCGAGCTCTGCGAACGGATTCGTGAGCTTGGTCAGCGTCAGCGCCATTATCACCTCTTCGAGGTTGAGGCTTGTCTTGTCATGCAGCACGTTCGACTTTGTGTTGGACATGCTCTCGAAAATCGTAGGAGATATGATGAGCATGTCGTCCTGGATTCCCGCCAGTTTTTTGATTGCATTGAGCACCATGGCCGCCGTGGCCACCATCCTGCGGGATGATCTTCCTGTCACTATGCTCCCGTCCGGCAGCTGCATGGCAGATACAACCACGTTCTCATACCTGTCCGGATCGAGGCGCCTTTTAACCTCCACATACTCCTCAGCCGCCTGAACGGCCGGTCTGTCGTACCTCGTGGCCTGCACCTCTTCCATCAGAAGTTTGCAGCGCTCGAGCGTGGTCTCATCAATCGTGCCCTTTCTGTATGAGCACTCGGCTATCAGGTAGCGCCTGATTATCTCCTGCTTTGCGGCCTCCCTGCACACTTCATCATCCGTGATGGCAAATCCGGCTCTGTTAACCCCCATATCCGTCGGGGATTTATAGCCCTCGGTGGAGCCTGTGATGGCGTGGAGGATTCTGCTGAGCACGGGAAATGCATCTATATCCCTGTTGTAGTTGACCGCCGTCTCACCGTATGCTTCGAGGTGGAACGGGTCTATCATGTTTACATCCTTGAGGTCTGCCGTCGCCGCTTCATATGCGATGTTCACCGGATGTTTGAGCGGCAGGTTCCAGATAGGGAATGTCTCGAACTTGGCATACCTGGCCTTACGTCCCAGCTTGTACTCGTGGTATACCTGCGACAGAGATGTCGCGAGTTTTCCGGAGCCGCCTCCCGGACCCGTCACTACTATCAGCGGTTTGCTTACCATTATATATGGGTTTGCTCCGTAGCCTTCCTCGGATACGATCGTATCCACATCGGTCGGATAACCCTTTGTGAATTTGTGAGTATATGTCTTGACCCCGCGTCTTTCGAGCTTGGCTATGAACTGATTGACCGCAGGAGCATCCTCGTATCTTGTCACGACCACGGAGTTCACCTCGAGGTCGTAGCTTCTGAACTCATCGATGAGCCTCATAACTTCCAGGTCATATGTAATCCCGAAGTCCTGCCTTGTCTTGCTCTTTATGATGTCACCGGCGTAAATGCAGATGATGATTTCAGCCTGCTCTTTCATCCTCTGAAGGAGCTTGATTTTGGCGTTCTCATCAAAGCCCGGCAGTACCCGCATGGCGTGTTTGTCCTCCACGAGTTTGCCTCCGAACTCCAGATACAGTCTTCCCTCTCCGCTGCCTATCCTCTCAAGGATGTACTTTGACTGCTCTTCGATATACTTTTCTGCGCTGAAACCTTCTTTGTTCATATCACTCTTTCGCTCTGTAAATCACGATGGCATAACTTCTATCTCGAGGACGTTTCTTCTCGAGAAGTACTTGTCGAATTTAATCTTGTAATCCACGGAAATTGTGCCGTATCCCTCTTCATCGAGATTGTCTTCGATCTTGTTGGTGTATACCTCAAGGTCAAGTGACGCAAGCTCGGGCACCTGGTACCTCGTGATGTTGAGAACTCCCGGCTGCAGTGTCATGTCCATGGAGTCGTCCTCGCCCTCTGCGCCGAATCTGCGTATGCGAATTGACCCGTCCGCGAGTTTGACCAGCATCCTGCTGTCCTCGAGGCCGACCTGTTCGGACTCCTCATAGCTGATGTACTTGGCGTTGTTTTTCTGGTACATCATGCCCTCTGTCACTATCTCGAGAGAGTCCTCCTTCTCAAGTTCGCGAAGGAATGCCTCCCCGCTCGGCTTGAGATTTTCCACATACTGCGTGCTTGTGATTTTGAGGTTTACTTGCTTCTTCATAATGGAATAATTCTATACTTTTAACCCCCTCGGTACAAGGGTAAGAACTTTGAATTTTACATTAAATCGTGTACAATGAATCTGTTTCAAACAGGCAGATTACAACGGAAGTTTTAAGTTTCATTTTAGTTTGCCGAAATACTATATACGATGGAAAGGAATCTGCGGGAGATTCGCAGATGGGTGATAAAATAATGGAAGAAAAAGACAGACACATAATAACATTTGATACTGACATCGAAGACGATCAGCCACCAAAGGAAGAGCCCGTGGCTGAAAATCCGGAATTCGTGATGAAGCCGAGCGAGCCTGAAGTTTCCGGAGCGGAAGGCACCGGTTTTACAATGAAGCCGGATGAAACGGAGGCCGCGCCGGTAGTGGAAGGCGCAGGCTTTACAATGACTCCGAGCGAGCCGGCAGAAAAGCCCGCATCTTCGGCCTTTTCCATGAATCCGGATAAACCCGAGGATAAAGCCCAGGATCTCAAAAGAGACTTCGACTCCATAAAAACCGACGTCAAAGTCTCCATGTCACAGGACGCCGCAAGAGCTGCTTCGGGTGCTGCGCCTGCAACTTCGGCGCAGGCGGCACCATCGCCAGAAATCAAGAGTTCCACTACAGTAGCCGGTGGCTCAGGTGCTGCACGCGAGGGCGGCAGCCACTACGCGCAACAGGGCGGCAGCCACTATGCACAACAGGGTGGCGGCCACTATGCCCAAAAGCCCGCCAAGCCAAAGAAAGAAAAGAAATATGTAACGCGAGGAACGCTCATCGGATGCATGATACTCACCATGCTGCTGAGCACATTCCTCGGCTCGCTCCTTGGAGGCAGCATGAGCTCGAACAATCCGGACAGCAGGAAGGAGCGTGACGATTCCAAGCTCTCGCAGCTCGATCTCAGCGATGCAACGGGAAGCGAGATGACCGTATCCGAGATTGTGGAAAAGAACGCAGACGCAGTTGTTGAGATAGTGGTATCCGGCACAACCCAGGGCATGTGGGGACAGATGCAGCTCACAGAGGGTGCGGGTTCCGGAGTCATCATTCGTAAGGACGGATACATCGCAACCAACTACCACGTAATCCAGGGTGCCAACAAAGTTCAGGTGACGCTCCACAACGGAGAGGCATATCCCGCACAGATAATCGGAAGCGACCCCGCAAACGATGTGGCCGTGATAAAGATAGACGAAAAAGACCTGACCACAGCCGTCATCGGCGATAGCAGCAAAGTAGCGGTAGGTGACCTCGCAGTCGCCATCGGCAACCCCCTGGGTCAGCTCGGCGGCACCGCCACGACAGGCATCATCAGCGCTCTTGACAGAACGCTGTCGGTCGAAGGCACGACGCTCACGCTTCTCCAGACAGACGCTGCCATCAACGGAGGCAACTCGGGAGGCGGCCTCTTTAACAGCAAGGGAGAACTTATCGGAATAGTTGAATCCAAGGCCGCAGCCGTCGGAGTTGAGGGCCTGGCATTTGCCCTTCCGATCAACTCGGTATCCGAGATTCTTAACGACATAATCGAAAGCGGCGGCAACGTCAGCAGCAGGACTGCAGGCACACCGGCCGTCGGCATCGTTATCAGTGATGTCTCCGAAGAGCAGTCCCAGTACTACGGACTCGAGGAGCCGGGCGTGTATATCGCTCAGGTAACCGGAGACAATGCACTCAGGGCCGGCTTTAAAGAGCAGGACAGAATCGTTTCCTTCAACGGAACCGAGGTCAAGGACAGCAGCACATTCATTACTCTCGTCAGAAAGTGCAAGGTCGGAGATACCGTAACTATCGTTGTAAGCAGGGACGGCCAGGAAATCGAAATCAAGACCGAACTCGAAGAACTCCAGACCAACCAGTAGACTGGACCACCCAATGGACCGTATCAGTTATCAAAACGGACCAATCAGCTGAACGGATTAATCATAAATGATTCCCAAAAGTCAATAATTGTCTTTCGGGAATCATTTTTAATTGCCCGAAAGAGTAAATAGTGATTCCCTCTTTATATTTTTTAAAAAAGGGAATCACAAAAGTGATTCTTTTATGCTTCAATTCTATTTTGGGAATCACATATTTCAGACAATTCACGCAAAAAGCTCAAAAAAATGATTCCTTATTATGCACTTTCTTCATAAAGGAATCATTTTTATCGTCTCAAAGAATTGTTTCGGGTTCAGATGCGGGCTATTCGGTGTCTCCGGCGGATTCCATCCTCTTTCCGAGTTCGAACACGAACTCTTTAAGGTATTTCACGTGGGCGTCGGCTTCAACTCTGGCTTCTTCCGCCCTGCCGTTGTTTATCGCATCCATTATCCTGTGGTGCTGCTCTGCGGTTGATTCGTAGAGCGAGTAGTCGTTGTAGTAGAGATATCTGAATCTCAGGGAGAGCTCCTGAACGTATTTTACGAGCTCGCTCAGGGTGTCGTTGCCGCAGCAGCTTACGATGAAGTTGTGGAATTTCTCATCGAGCTCGATTATGTTTTCCTTATCCTCTGCTCTTGTCAGCGCCTCGTCGTACTCGGCTGCAATTCTGCGGAGCTCTTCCTTTTCTTCGTCATTGATTCTCTGGGCGGCGAGCTTGGCTACAAAGCCCTCCATGTCCTCCCTGACTTCAAAGACATCCAGCATGTCCTTGATTGAGATATTGGCTACATATGCACCCCTTCTCGGCACGATCTTGACCAGGCCGTCATCCGAGAGTTTTTTAATGGCCTCCCTGATAGGCGTGCGGCTCACGTTCATCTTTTCGGACAGATCGATTTCCATCAGCCTTGTCTGCGAAACTATCTCTCCGGTGAGAATCTTATGCTTAAGTTCAAGGTACACCAGGTCTTTAAGGGGTTTTTGTACTTTGAGTTGAATCTCCATCATCTCTGTCTCTCTTCCTGTGTCTTATTATCTGTTCCGGCAGTGGTGAGCCACATCCTGTGTCCGGGCTTTGATTTGAGCGCCCGGGTCAGTCTTTCGGCATCCCTTTCTGCTTTATCTTTATCTTTGTAATATGCGACCATGGTCGGGCCGCTTCCGCTCATCAGAATCTCATCTGCATCCAGGGTATCTCTCATCAGCTGCTTCAGTGCCGCTGCCTCGGGATAAGATTCGAGCGTATATTTTTCGAGATCGTTTACGAAGAGCTTTCTGCTTCCTCTTTCGTCTATCCCGCTGTATCCTATGCTGTCGATTGCCTGATATGCATCTCTCGTCGATACCCCTGTCCCGGGGTTGGCCATTATCACGTGCCGGACCTCTTCATCCGTGCCCTCGACTATGTCTCCTATGCCGCCCGTCCATGCGGCAAATCCCGCTTCTTCGAGGCCTTGCAGACCTTTAAGATTATCGCGGTTTGCGGCAGCATTCATGAATATCGAGAACGGCACGTCCGCACCTGCTTCGGCTCCGATGCTCATAAGCTCTCTCAGAGAGAGCGGATATCCCGCCAGCGCATTCAGTCCGAGCATTGAGGCGGCGGCATTGCCGCTTCCTCCTGCTATACCGGCTGCTACCGGCAGTTTCTTTTCTATCCCGATAATCAGGTCCGTCCCCGGAAATACTGCTTCCGATGCCTTGGCCAAAGCAGCGATTCCCTTAATCGCCAGATTGTTCATATCCGTCGGGATTGTTTTTTCGTTCGTACATAAATATACAACATGCCTGTTTATAGTGCAATGAGGCAGATTGTATTTTGTTCCATTTTGAGGACATTTTTTGATCGTAACGACATCGCAAAGCCCTATCCCCTGCATCAGGGACACAATATTGTGGTAGCCGTCGGGGCGTCTCCCCACAACCTCAAGCGATAAATTGATCTTTGCATGTGCGTTCAGTGTAATTGAATCCATTTTTAAAAATAATTGTGCCTGTTTATAGTGCAATGAGGCAAATTGTAATAATGAACTTCGAGCGACAGCTTTGCTCCTGCATATGTTCAGCGAATGAATATCAAAGAGGGGAGCTTAGCTCCCCTGCATGTTTTATCTGTTTCTTATTTTTTCTTGCCTTTGCCGCTCTTTGATTTACCTGAGCCGGAGGCTTTTCTCTCAGCCCTGAGGGCTTCGATGGATCTGTTGGCCTTGTTGACCGGAGCCGGCGCATGTACGTGATATACATTGTTCAGAAGCTCGGCGCAGTTCTCGATTTTCTTATCTGCGCTCTGTGAATCGTCCTTCTTTTTGCGGGCTTTTTTCTTGGCCAGCTTTGCTTCTTTCTTAGCCTGCTCTGCTCTTACTTCCTCCACGGATTTGCCTGTCTTCTTGGCTTCCTTATACGGGTTGAATGCAGCCTCCTTGGATTCGGTCTGAGGCTCATCCTCATCCTTCTTATTGTTCTGTCTCATGGTCAGCACCATGATGCCGCCGAACATGGTAAACATCATGACCATATTGACCATGTTGTTGACCTGCTGGTTGTAGGTCTTGAAGGTGACTGTCTTGGCCTGTTCCATTACGTTTCCTTCGTTGTCGACCAGACCCGCATCTATTGTAAGCGTATATTCTGCGTTGTTTTCGGCTGTAAAGCCTTCGTCCGCATCGGCGAGTACGAGTACAAGACCGTCGTTCTTTTCACTGAACAGCACGTTGATCGGAACGACCTTGCCGTTTTCGTCCTTGATGCTGAACTTTGATTTGTCTGTTTTCTTGGCTTCCTCCGAGTTTATCGGATTGCTGAATGTGAGTTTTACACCGAGGTTTTCCATCGATGTGTTGGTCTGACCGTCCTCAGGATAAGATGATACGAGCTCGAGATTTCCCTCGGCAAACGCCATCGCCGCGCTCATCATTATCATGACTGCAGTCAGTGCGCTGATAAGGCTTAGCCTCTTCATTTAAAATTCCTCCGTCCGTTTCTGTATCTGTTGCATCTGTCCGATGCCCCGTGCAGTCTATCTCCTGGCTCTGAAAAATTCTTTCAGGAGCGTGCCGCACTCATCACCGAGTACGCCACGTGTGATCTGCACTCTGTGGTTTAGCTTTTCGTTGGCCGCTACGTTTAAAAGGGAGCCGCAGGCTCCGGTCTTGGGGTCGTCCGCCCCTATAACAAGCCTGTCGATCCTGGCCAGCACCATGGCTCCTGCGCACATGCTGCAGGGCTCGAGCGTGACGTACATGGTCGCGCCGCTGAGCCATTTGCTTCCGAGTTTGTCCTCGGCGGCCGC
Organism: uncultured Eubacteriales bacterium; assembly: GCA_900318105.1. GTDB lineage: Bacteria > Bacillota > Clostridia > Peptostreptococcales > Anaerovoracaceae > Crickella. The sequence continues at coordinate 1,920 of ONJG01000036.1, read as the reverse complement.
CAGGGCGAGCATCTCGGCGTGAGCCTGAGAGCTCATCGCGCCTTCTACCATATTGTGTGCACGCGCGATGATCTGCCCGTCTTTTATTATCACGGCACCAACGGGCACCTCGCCCGCAGCGGCTGCCGCCGAGGCTTCTTTGAGAGCCTCGAGCATATAGCGCTCATCATCATTTGTGCATACAATTCCGTCAAAAACCATAGCGCGCATATTCTACCACAAGAGCGCGCAAAAACCAACAAAGTCTAAAGTCCTACCGCTTTTTTTAGTGCTATCAGCAGCGGGTTGACGTCATAGATCAGCTTTGTCAGGTAGGAGTCCTGCATGGCAGTTATGACCTCCGGCACTTTAAGAGGTGCAAAGAGAGTAACTCCCGGCACGAGTGCCGCAACGAAGAGGCACGCGATTATGAGGCCCTTTACTATACCGAGTGACAGCCCGAGTATGCTGTCCGTGCCGCCTATTATCACGGAGCTCTTCCTGCCCCTCCTGAGCAGCATCCTTATTATGTATACCGCAAGCCACACGGCCAGAACCACAAACACGAAAGCTATGATGCCCATGAGCGCCTCCGTGATCCTCGCCGATGTTTCCGCCGCAATCTTGTCCGCCGCGCTGTCTGCCGCCTCTCCTATGACCCCCGGCAAAGTTTTGGAGTAGTTGTCCTGCTCCGGGCGTATGATTTCAAACACCCTCTTATAAACCGTATCCCTGAACGGTGTTTTGAGCAGATACTCCGAGACGTCTTTCCCGTACATCACTGCAAGAATGATGCCTCCTGCGAGGCCCAGCAGTCTCAGTATCGTATCACCAAGCCCCTTCTTTGCTCCGATAAGGGCCGAGATGATTACAATCAGGCATATTATTCCGTCCAGCATCCACCATTCAATTTTCATCCCAATCATTCTATCTTATATCCCTCTCTCTCCTCAAGCAGATTGTGTCTGCCGTTTAAACCCACCACTATATAAAGTATCTATAACAGTTGTAATTTCAATATGTTTAGCGCAGCTAATTGCATTGACGGTTTTTAAATCGGGTGCTATTATTAAATCATCATCAATATGTTATTTTTCTAAACAACTATGTAAGGAGATTAGAACAATGATTGATCCAAAAGAACTGAAGTACAGCAGAGACGATGAATGGGTTCGCTACGACGGAGACGCTGTCTATGTAGGCATCACCGACTATGCTCAGAGTGAGCTCGGAGATCTCGTATTTGTTAACCTCCCGGAAGTTGATGACGAAGTTATCGCAGGAGAGGCTCTGGGCGATGTCGAGTCCGTAAAAGCAGTTGCGGATGTTATCTCGCCTGTTTCCGGTGTTGTTCTGGAAGTTAACGAGGACCTGCTCGATGACGCTTCCCTGATTAACAGCGATCCTTACGGCTCATGGTTCGTCAAGGTCGGCAACGTCACCGAGGAAGCTGAGCTCCTCACTGCAGACGAATACGACGCATACAGAGGATAGGCTCTGCGAAGAAGCTTAAAGCTGACTTGCGCGGGGCGCCGCAATCACGCGACGCCCTTTTTTAATCTGAAGAACAGGAGGAATCAAATTGGGCACTTTTATTCCTAACACAAAGGAAGAGCAACTGAAAATGCTCAAGGAAATCGGCTATAAGGATTTCGACGATCTGTTCAAAGTGATCCCCGATGCAGCAAAGGTAAAGGGCGAACTCAAACTCCCCGAGGGCCTCAGCGAAATCGAAGTGGACCGCAAAGTCCAGGGGCTTGCTGACAAGAACGTCGTATTCCGCTCGATTTTCCGCGGAGCCGGTGCATACAACCACTATGTGCCATCCGCAGTGGACGCCATTGCAAACAAAGAAGAATTCCTTACGGCATATACGCCATACCAGGCTGAGATCAGCCAGGGTATTCTCCAGTCGATATTCGAGTACCAGACCATGATCGC
>ONJG01000049.1 GCA_900318105.1 uncultured Eubacteriales bacterium | reverse complement strand
TGCGGAGTCTTCCGTATTCATTTGTCCGCTTTATGTCACCGGAGTTTTTGCCCCGTGATTTCATTGCCTTTGCAAAACGTTTGATACAATTCATGTTCTTATCCATCATATCTCTGTCCTTCAAGAATTATTTATTCCTCTTTCCCACTCCCATATATTCTGCTTCTTCAGCAACATTGGTATACTTCTATGCTCCTCAAAAGGGCACAGTAAGACATACTTAGACAGGTTGATGATACCACAAAAAACTCAATTTTTTCAACGTTTTTAGTCGAGTTTGGGGCCTTAAAATTTGTATAGATTTGTGTGCAATTTGAGTTTTTTCAGCACAGAAAAAACGAGGTGCAGCTGCACCTCGCTTAATGAAGAATAATAGTTTGCTTAATTCTTCGGTATAAGCTGTTTTGTGAGAAAACGGTTCCTACCCGAGATATCTCTTGAGTTCCTTGTTTGAGTCCTCGACGAGTTTGGCCTCATCGATTCCGGTCAGGCGACCCTGCTCGACTGTGACTTGGCCGTTGATAACCGTGTAGTCCACAGGCATACGGAATCCCACTGTGCCGAATACCGACTTCGGATCGTAGCAGGCTCCGACGAGCTCTATCCTGTTCGAATCAACCATGAAGAAGTCCGCGCATTTGCCGACCTCGATGGAGCCTATCTCTTTCTCGCGGCCGAGCAGGCGGGCAGAGCCCATGGTGGCCATCTTGAGGAGGTCATATCCTGTCGGTGCGTCGTAGCCCGAGTGCAGGCGGTGCATCAGGAAGCTGCATCTGATCTCCTCGAGCAGGCTGTTTCCGTCGTTGGATGCGGAACCGTCGACGCCGAGTCCTACCGGGATGTTCATGCTGAGCATCTCGGGTATGCGGGCTACTCCGGATGAAAGTTTCATGTTGGAGATCGGGCAGTGGCAGACGCCTGTGCCGGTCTCCGCCAGGAGCTTTAGCTCCTCATCGTTAAAGTGTATGCCGTGTGCATACCAGACATCGTCTCCTATCCAGCCGACTTCTTCCATATATTTAAGAGGTCTGATGCCTCTGGTCTCGAGCATGTAGTTCTCTTCATCCTTGGTCTCGCAGAGATGTGTATGTAGTCTGACACCAAGTTTTCTGGCCAGTATGGCGCTTTCGCGCAGGAGGTCTGCGGATACCGAGAACGGGCTGCAGGGTGCGAGCGCTATCCTCTTCATCGATGTAAAGGATGTGTCGTGGTACTTGGCCACGAGCTCCTCGCTGTCCTTCATGATCTCGTCTATGGACTGGACCACGGAGTCCGGCGGCAGCCCTCCGTCTTTGACGGAGAGGTCCATGGACCCGCGGGAGAAGTACATACGCACTCCGAGCTTCTCCGCGGCTGCCGCCTGGGCGCCTATAAGATCTCCTGCGTCTTTCGGAAATACGTAGTGGTGGTCGAATACGGTCGTGCAGCCGTTCTTGACCAGCTCTCCCATTGCGACCTGAGACGAGAGGTGCACCGTGTCCTCGTTCAGATTTTTCCATATCTCATAGAGCGTCTTGAGCCAGTCGAAGAGCTCCATGTTCTGCACCTTTTCGAGATTTCTCGAGAACACCTGATAAAGGTGATGGTGCGCATTTACAAGGCCCGGATAGCAAAGCATACCGCTGCCGTCAATTACGACATCGGCTTCCTTCACGTCCGGTCCGATATATTCAATCAGTCCGTCCTTGCAGTACAGATTGACATCTTCGTATACATTGTCACTTCCATCGCAGCTTACCAGCGTGCGGATATTCTTCACAAGCAGCGTCTTCATATTTGTGTTCTCCTTACATATGAAATGATTATCAAATTGCCCTTTAATTATAACTTCAACATTTAATCCATTAAACCACTTATATCTATTTCATATATTGCGTCATCCTGCAATTGTCTTTTTTGTATGAACATCAGCATATATATGGGCATTGTTACGATGTTCCGATTGACTTCAATATTGCCATTGCACAGCACATATCCCCTTTTCAGCCCGTACTCTTCATCATCCATTATGTTGTCCAGTGCCGCATGCCTGTAATAATCCTTACCTGACTTTATTTCCACGGGAACGACAGTGCCATTGTCTTCTGTCAGGAAGTCGACTTCGCCTCTCTTCTTGTTATTGTAATAATACAGCGGATATCCGTGTGCGGCGAGCTCCTGCGCGGCTGCGTTTTCATATACTGCACCGTAATTGATCTCCGCCTCTCCCTTCAGTAATTTAAGCTGGATGCCGTTGCCGTACATGGCAGCAAGCAGCCCGACATCATTGATAAACAGTTTGAACAGATTGCTCGACTTTGAAAAAATGAGCGGCACGACAGGCTCATCTGCCACATAGGCCGGCAGAGCAACTCCTGCATCCCTGAGCCATATAAAACTGTTTTCGAATTTTGAGAACTTTGTGTACTGATTCAGGTTCTTCAGAATGAATCTTTTATTCTTTGAATTCAGTTCGCTTGGTATCAGGTCGAATATTTCCTGAAGGTACAACTTCTCTTCTTTGTCATATTTTGCAATATCTTCTCTGTACAGATTCAGTATCTCAGTCTGAATGCCTGCCACCGTGCTCAGATTTTTTGTCTCCAGATATGTCCTGACGGATGCAGGCATTCCGCCCACTATCAGATACAGTCTGAAAAGCTCCATCATTTTTTCATGTATATAGCTGTCCACCGGTACAAGAGATTCAAAAGACTCCTTCAGCGAGGATATGACGTTTTCACCAACGCCATTGGCGATTATAAACTCCTCGAAGTCCATCGGGTACATCCTGGCAATAGAAAGATATCCTACCGGTACGGATCTTATATCCCTCATCACTGTTCCAAGAAGCGACCCGCTGAGTATGTAGCTGTAGCTCCCTTCCTGCACGAGGTATTTTATCTGAGTGATGAGTTCCGGGCACTCCTGGACTTCATCAAAGAAGATGAGCGTCTTTCCGGGTTTCATTTTATCCCCGAATTCTGCCGACAGCCTGACTAAAATATCGTCAGAACTTTTTACTCCGTCGAAAAGCGAAATATAACCCGGCGTGTCTATAAAGTCGATTTTGATATATGACTCGAAATTGCTCTCCCCATACTTATCCACTATATATGATTTACCAACCTGCCTGGCACCGGTAATCATCATGGCTTTATTGCTTTGCTCTTCATAGAATCTTTCGATTCTTTCGTACATCTTTCGGTAAAGCATACAGGCCTCCGCTCGCTCCATGTGTTTTCCTGATTTTACTTGAAATTTCAAGAGTTTTCAAGATATATTTCCGTTTTTCCTGAAAATTTCAGGTTAAATTTTCCGTTTTTCTTGAAATAAACAGGCCGATATTTCCGTTTTTCTTGAAAATATCAGCCCAAAATTTCCGTTTTTCCAAATACGGCAGCTATTTTACGGCATTGAACGCCTCTGCGAGGTCTTTCAGCAGTTGTTCCTCCTGCGAGGATGTGAGCTCCTGCTCCGGGTCGTCCGCGCCCTCTGTCACGCCATCGTGTCTCGCCTTTACCCTGCCGTTTTTGATGAAATACATATCCGGCGTATAGAGGTGTTCTTTACCGTCGTCATCCTCAGACAGGTATCTGCCAAACCTGTCCACGACCTTATCGTAGTCATCTATATCCATATTGGACATCCACTCGGGATTGCTCCTGGTGTCTATGTAGCCAACGCGCACTCCGGCCTCCGCCGCCGCTTCATTGACATACGGCATCAGCAGATTGCAGTACGGGCAATTCTCATAGCTGAACATCACGGCAAACGACTCGTCGTTTTCCATCAGCTCATCGACCTCATCCATGGTCGTGAGAACCAGCATGGTATCTCCGTCATAGTCTCCCATGCTCTCATATCCGGAAAGATCCGCAAGATCGCGCCCGTCGAACGGGCTCACATAGGGGTCGTCCCCGTCGCCCGAGCATGCAGTCATCACAAGCATCAGGCATAGTAGCAGCGTGGCAGCACATATCCTTTTTACTGTTTTAAAGCTCACTGAGTTTTCCCTCTCTTTCAACATGCACGGAATATGATTTGTATCAGCGCCGCCTGCTCCATTTTGCTGCCAGCGGCTCCGCTACAGCTTGAATTTCTTTGGCAGTTTCTATACAAAGTGATTTTCCGAGTCCCGCTTCTGTGCCGACTTTGATGAGTTCATCCATTCCGGGATTCGCTCCTTCGCCCGCCACTGTAGTTGTATGTTCTCCATAGTACGTAGTGCTGTACGTCAAATCGTAAGCCGGTGACATCTCATACTTTTCCTTGTCCTCATTATACACATATGAGAAATTTTTTGAGTGGTCGTCGCGATTGTGGGCAAATACATTAAAACACATTCTCCTGTACATCTGAAGCAATTCTTCTTTATTTGAGAAAGTCAGTATTTTGCACAGTTTCATCAGATCCGCGTAGTCAAGGTTTGGCAATCTGTGATCCGTCTCAAGCAGGCCTTCGGCCGTAATCATGTGTTTTCTTTTGACAGATCCGTCCGCCCCAAGCTCCCTGTCGAACCTCTTTATACCAAAATACCCGCTGCACTTTTCGGATTCAAATAGCCTCGTCTCCGGCATCGTTATTCCGCATTTCCTCGCCGCAACCGAATACTCATATTCCTGTTCTCCTATCTCCCCACTGTCATAAGAAGACGGGAATTTTATTATCCAGTCGCCATCATGATCAGATACAAGAATCTTAGGTCTTGCTCCGCCGCTGCTTCCTCCCATGGTATACAGCGCATCTATATAGTCGGTCTCTTCATTGAGAAATATGCTCCTGCACGCAGCAGCTACCTCATCCAGAGTCCCAATCTCATACTCGCTGGCTATGTTCCATTCAGGAACGTATATAAGAGCACCCATGCCGCTATGCCCTACTATTGCCAGCCTGTCGAGCATGCTTATGTCTGCAGGATTAACTCCACTTTTCCTCAAAACTCTGTCCACCAGGAGTCTTCCCCACGCATCAGGGAGACTGTCTCTGAATACACCGAAAATTCCATCGGGGCAGTCTCTGCCCGGAACGAAAACTCCTTTTCTAAGAGGAAGAGAAAACGGGCTGATTGGAAATCCCTTGGAAACCCAAAGATCATCATATTCAAAAGCATCCCTGCCGTCCGCTGTCTCAGCCAGAGAGCCTACGGAAAGATCGTTATAATACACCTTCAGGATCTTATTTCGACTCATTAACGACCTCCGCTATGCTCGAATAAGCAACATCCGTAAAGAGCTCTCGCAACTCATCAGCTGCATCGAGCGCCATGGCGATTTTAGTGAGAGATATCAGTGAAATCTGTCCGCTGGTTTCGAAACGCTTAACGGAGCCATAACTTACCCCGCTTCTTTCGGCCAGCTCAACCTGGCTGAGTTTCTTCCTTCGCCTCAGCGTCCTCACTCTGTCTGCAAGCTTCTTATTAATTTCTTCGGCTGTTTCCCAGGTGTAAATCATCCAATATATTATCCAAATCAATGAAAAAGCGTATAATATAGATATTATATTATCCGTATTATACGCTTTAACCATATCTTTTTCAAGACTCGAAGTCCGGTATGCTAGCTTCTGCGTCTCCTGCGGATTATGACTGCGATGATCGACGCTGCCGCCGCTGCAATCAGGGCGATCCAGATTGCGACGTTCGTCTCGTCACCTGTCTTCGCTCCACTTGAGCCGTTTTCGCAATCAGGACAATCCTTATCCTTAGTCTTGGTCTTGTGGTAGATGACATATACATCCGGAACCTCAGCCGGGCCGTTGACGGTCATCTCAGCTGCGATGTCCTTGGTAGCCCACCCTTTTCCGGCTTCCTTATCCGGGTTCTTGACAGCAGGGAATGTATATGAACTCCATGGTCCCCACTTGGTAACTTCACCTGTCTTAGGATCAACCTCGAGTGCCTTGCGCATGATCGTTCCGATCTGAGTGATGCTGTCGGTTACCGGCGTACCATCCTTCTTCTCGTATGTGAACTTGATGATACGTTTGACCTCTGCTTTATCCTCAGGGTCTACGACATGCGGTGTGTAGGTGCAGCTTACCTCGTTACCGTGCTTATCCTTACCCATCACGTCAACAGGAGTTGGATCTTCGACGAACTCCGGTTCAGGCGTGAATGTGATGGCGCCATCGTCGTTCAGCACGTATTTGCCCTCACCAGGAATGGTTACGGTCTTTCCGTCGTCACTTATAGTTGCGCCTTCCTTATCCGGCTTAACCAGCTTAACAGGTGTTATAGGATTATCCGGGTCAACCTCGTAATTAGGTGTTCCTGTCTGCTCCTGGCCTTTAAGCCCATAAGACTTATCGCCCTCTATAGTCGGCTCTTTATAGATAACATACTCTTCAGTATCACCAGACTCTTTAACGGTAAGCGGCTCAACTTTATTGTTGGTGTACCAGCCGGGTACTTTAGGATTATCTGCAGCAGGGAAGGTAGCAGGCTCCCAGTCTTTTTCCCACGTGATGTCTCCCGTCTTAGGATCAATCTTGGTTGCCTTTTTGATCAGAGTCACTTCCTGAACTTTATCCTCAGCAGCGACCTCACCGGATTTATCTATCTTCCTATAGTGGATAGTCCTCTTAACATTTTCTTTTATCTCGCTGTCTTTAACGTGCGGTTTGTAGGTAGCAGTTTTCTCATTGCCTTGCTTATCCTTACCCTTCACGTCAACAGGAGTTGGATCTCCGACGAACTCCGGATCTGGAGTGAAGGTGACAGTTCCGTCGTCGTTAAGAACGTATTTGCCCTCGCCCGGAATGGTTACGGTCTTTCCGTCGTCGCTTATAGTCGCGCCTTCCTTTTCCGGCTTAACAAGTCCGGTCGGTGTGACTGGGTTCTTCGGATTGACATCGTACTTCGGTGTTCCTGTCTGTTCCTGACCTTTAAGTCCATAAGTTTCATCGCCTTCTATATCGCTTTCTCCCGGAACGTGTTTGTTGGTAACGGTCAGGGCAAACTCTGTCTTGCTCGGATCCAGCGTAATCGAGCTGGCATCCGGACTGTATGATACCGTATAACCGGTCGGAACAGGATCCTCTTTCACGGTGTATTCAATCTCACTGAGCTCGAGAGTATTGGCATCAAACTTCCAAACCGGGAGTTTCTCTGATGCTGTCCAGGTGCTTCCCTTAATCTCGAGAGCAGCAGGCTTGTAATCGCCTTCATCACTCTCAATGGTCAGCTTAACAGATTTCGGACGAATCTCATCCTGGTCATCAGCGTCATCCCATACCTTATTAACTTTCAGGTCAACGTATTGCTGCTTGAAATGATAGTTGATGAATATCGGCGCACCTTTAACTTCTACGCCATGTTCGTTCTTCTTGAAGTGATGCTTTGTTGGAACATATCCTTCAACCTCACTCATCGGAATATTCTTTGGGGTGCCGTCTTTTTCACTGATGTAGTAGCAAGCAGTATGATCATCTTCGTGACCTTCTACGTCAAGCGTTTCAAGATCCGGGGCAAAGAGTTCGTCTCCGATGACCTTATAGGCTTTGCTGTCTTTTTCGTAGTACTCGACTTCATTGAAGTCCTTTAGCACATCATATTCAACGCCGCCTACTGTATGCTTTTTCCCAGTTTGCGTTGGTTCTCCGGCAATTACTTTAACGGTAATCTTACGCGTATGATGAATACCATCGTACACGATTTCATAATCGTCTCCGATTACAGAGTAGGTGCCGTTTTCATTATTAACCAATGTCTCCTTAGCAGTCAGTTTTTTACCTCTTGCATTGCCCTCGTCAGTACCTGGGATGACTTCGTATAGTTCATATTCGAAATCTACACCTTTATCTGAGTGTAGCTCTGCATCACTTACGCCTGCTTTTAGGAGCTCTTTGTAATTGAAGACCATACCATCCTTGATTTGACTTGGATCGCCTTCGAACTCGATGTCGCCGTCGTCCTCGTTGGTCTTGTAATACTTGCGGTTCTCTCCGCTTCCTTCATATCCTGCCGGCATCGGCGCAATGTCTGCATACTTCTTTCCGGCAATTGGTCTAAGAACAAATTCAAAATCTCCGCCCTCAAGATCGATTTCCTTGTTACTGGTAACATCGTAAAAATCTTTGACAGCTTCCATCTTGTAGTCTGTCTCTTCGGCGTCATAAACGTTTGTGAATCTTGATATAGTTACCGTTTCACCTTTATTGTTCTTGTATGACACTGTTGCAAGAAGCTTAGGTTTATCCGGATCTGTTTTATCATCTAAAGTGACCTTAACTTCGACATCATACCATTCCGTATCTGGGGTAACCCCCGGTATAGGTTCTATGTTATTCGATTCTGACGGTGTTAATTCTCGAACACGATATTTATACGTTTTACCAATATCATCGATCTTATATGTAATAGGCAGGAATTCAGCTTCATAACCGATTACCTTATCACCGTCTTTAACAGGTTTTCCCTTGTTATCGATTACAACCTCAGCTACTTTTTCTCCCGAGCCGATAGTAGCTGCATTGTCAGGCATTGGCGCGTCATTAGTAACCAGTGTTAGACCTGCGGCGAATTTATCATCAGCCTTCCATGGACGGCCTGAGAGGATTTTCGCAACCGGAATTTTTAATTCTACAGGATCAATAATTTTGTTGGTGAAATGCAGCCTGGTTATAGGATTATTCTTAACGTCTGCTTCCTCGATTTCCTTAGCCTTTTTCTCAGATCCGTTATTCCTGCTGACTTCTGTAATAGAGTTACGGTTATCATAATCCTCTTTGACCTTAACCGTAGAGCCCTGCGGCACAACTATATCGATGTCCTCACCATCCTTGAGCTTGAAGTCAATTGTCAAGGTCTTTTCTCCGCTATCGTCAGTCTCAGCAGTGAAGAACTCCTTTTTCGTTCCATTCATCCAACCATAAGAGAAGTCAGTTTTAGGCTTCAATCCTGTCACTTTTATCTCTGCAGTGAAGTTGAATTCTGTTGAGTCTTCTGATGTGCTCTTCACAGTCTTGTCTACGACTATTTCTGTGAAGCGGTTCTTAAACACATGAGTGTAATCATTTTCATGGCCGGCATCGCTTGTCTTGGTTGTAATGGTTTTGCTCGCCGATGTTTTACTCGTATCTCTATCAACACTAACAAGTTCCCATCCATTTACCTGGAAAATCTCAGTGATTGTATAAGTTGTCTGGAACGGAACTTCGCGGATTATAAGCTGCTGGTCTTCATGGAGCGTAAACGTCCAAGCATTGTTGGTTGCTGACCAATCATCAGCTTTTACAATTTTTGCATCAGAAGCTTCACCCGCAGGATTAAACACATAATCCTTTGGCTCAAAGTTATTATTGAACTTGATATTATACGTAAACTTACCGCTCTTCCCATTCTCTGTTGTCTTCTTGATGGTAATCTCTGAAGTCTTTACGACGTTATTAAACTTACCTACTTGTGGAATTTCGCTGGTTTCAACAGTGTTTTCTCCGAGAGTATATGCATCACCACTCGGATACTCGTAATTTTTACCATCTAAACGGTAGTACTGCTTTTTAGTTCCTTCATCGTACATAACATCAACTGTGATTTTTACCGTTTCATCATCATCTTCAGGATTAAAGGATGATGATGCCGGATCAAGTATTGTGCCAATGACGGAATAATACGTTGTCTTTTTGCTATCCCCTTCTCCGGTTGTTACTTTGTAGTACTGAATAGCCGGCGTGTCTTTCGTCACATATACAGTATTGCCGTCACCTGTACGTCCTTCTTTCATGTCAACTTCCGCTATAAGATTGGCCTTGACCGGTTGATCCGTTTTTGCATTAGGGTTAAAATCGCCCTCTGTCTTTGTTGACAACTCTTTATATGGGGCTACAGGATTATAGTAATTCCCGTTTTCTTCATAATATTCAACACCATAGGCATCTATTTTTACTGTATGACCATTGTCACTTTTTTTCTCAATGAAAACTTTACGGTCAGTTGCATCATTTGGATTGAACTTTCCGTCTTCACCATCGCCTACTTTTATTTCCGTAGCTGGGTTATCGGCATCGTAATACTTCGAACCTTTCTTGATGTACTCTTTCCCATGTACATCCACACGAACGATTTCGCCATCAACCTGCTTTTCCTCCATGCGGATTTCATCGTTATCCTTAGGCATTACCTCTCCAGGTTCCGTAGGGATAATCTGCTTGCCCATAGGAGTGTAGTATTTACCGTTATCCGCATGGAAATATTCAACCCCGTTGTGATCAGCATAAACAGTATATGTCCTGAGTCCGGTTCCGTAATCATATTCCACGGTCTTATCATTTTGCGAGAGAGCTTCTGTGGTTCTGCTCTGCTCTGCTTTATTATCTGCGCTCCAGAACTTACCTCCCTGGCGATAGAATTCTTTTCCATTGGCATCCAGGTATACTGCAAACTTTTCTTTTAGTGTTACAGTATTTCCTGTATCTACGCTCTGGCTAAGCGAGGGTGTTGGAGTATACTCCTCTGGTGGATCAGCAACAGGCACTTTCCAGCATTTTCCTTCCTTGCGATAGAAACTCACTCCATCCAGCTCGTAAACAGGATACTCTACATCAACAACTACCGTTTTTTCTTTATAAACCGGAGTTTTTACTGTCGGCTTAGGATCAATTTCATCATTATCAGTAACTCTGTAACACTTGTCGCCTATAATATAATATTTTTGATCATCACCATCTTTATAAACTTCGTAGCTGTTGCCATCCACTTCAGTCGTTTCCGCTTCCATCGCAGGCTGCATATCACGTGCCCAAACAGTTATGTAATGATCTGTGTCCCAATGTATTGGGGAAGTGGAAGAAAGCTTCTCACCTATGTAAATCTCGGCTTTTGTACCACCAGCAAGCTCTTCGTCACTTGTCGGTTTGGATACTATGATTTGAATGTAGTAGGTTTTATCATTGTCATATCTGATTACGTCATCCGCACTAGATCCATTGTCTTCTGTGAATTTATATACATATCCACTCTTATATGGTGATGTTGTTGATGCGCTCAACTTGACGTGGCCGAAGTATATGTACTCGCCGTCATTGGTGCGACTTGTGCCCAAAGAAGGGTTCGGTCCTACTGTATTGGGCAATCCTTTATGCTCGGTGATATCATCAGGAACTTTTGTAACTTCACTAGATGCATCTACCATATTGAAACGGAAGTACTCAGTGAAGTAGATGCCTGTTGGCGCAGAACCGCTGACATTCTTCAGAAGTTCCGGCATGACATAAACATCCTTCACGCCGCTTGGCGGAGGCGTCTGCTTAAGAAGATATGTATCGCAGCCTACACCGCTGGTCCATGTATAGTTGGAACCCGATGCATTAGCACGCACGCAGAATGATGACCACGCGGTGTTTGGGTCACCGCCTGTAGATATGATTTCGTTACCATTTACGCGCTCGAGTCCAGTATGCTCAGCAAACTTGAGAGTATTTAAATCATTACCCGCACCAAGAATCATACCCTCACTACCCGGGCCGTACTTAGTTCCGTAATCTTTTCCGCCAACTGTTTCTTTTTTGAACGGAGCTTCCTGGTAATGCCAGTCTTCTTTGCTCGAATCATTAGGATCGTAGCCAGGCTTGAAGAACTGCTGCGCTTCCACATCCAAATCTTCCATATAGAAGAGTATTGATGTGTTGGGCAGAGCGTCCTTTACTTCAATATCGAAATCGATATATGTGCCGGAGCCGCTGCTGATAATCTTAGTTCCACTTGCATTGTATGCATAGTTCTTAAAGTTCAGGGCTCCAAGTCCATCGGCAGTGCCGGTAGAAGCAGAGAGAATATCTCGATAGTATGAGCCTCCCTCACTCAAATACGTATTTGGATCGTGCTCAACTCCCGGAGACGTCTTAATCCTGTCAACATTTTTAAATGTAATTGAATTAATTTTAAGAATAACATTATGCTTGTCGCCATTTATATCTTCTGCTGCATTTGGGTATGTAATGGTGATAACCGGATCATCATTATTATTTTTAATGATTCTGTCATTTCCGTCTTTAACAAATAAACTATCCCACTGATCGACCGTGTATACTTTTGTTTTTACTCTGTTAGTTCCATCAGGTTCGGCAAGGAGAGGATGCGAATACGCAATTTGCGGATCAGAACCGTCAATATTCGAGATTCGATAATAGGTGTCTTCAAATTCGAGGGTTGGCTCAGTCCAAGCGTCAGTTCCAATCTCATAAACACCTGGCGCTAGGTGTCCAGCTCCGTTAGTATTGAGATGTCCTTCCGTATCTCCGTTTTTATAGTAGTTGATATTATGTGCAGCGTCCGGAATAGTATCCGCACCCCATGACTGTCCGTAGTGGTCTGTAATCAAATCAATCCAGTCGCGCTTACTATCGATGGTTTCTACTTTAGATTCCACATCGGACGTGAATTTGGTCACTTTGTTTGTCAGATAATAAATATCGTTACTGAACGCAGCATTGTAATACTCCTTTCCGGGTATGCCGCGTTCATTATCTTTAACGAACCATACATTGGAATTCTTAGCAGAGAGTTTCTTTAGATTTGTAAAGGTGCTCGAAGGTTCATTCCATCCGAAGAACATGCGGCCATCCGTACTATGCGGATGTTCGCTTCCTCTGCGAGGTTCAAGCACTGAGTTGTCCAAATTATCGATGATAAGAGTCTCCATCGCGGTACACTTTCCAATCACATTATTCATATTAACGATATTTGGCAACTTGCCGAATCCGCTAATGTCTAGATAAGTCATTGATGTGCAGTTTTCGAACATGTTCTCCATTGATGTGGCACCTTTGACGCTAAGCGTTTTAGTGTTATTGTCCGAATCTGTGGCAGTCATTTCGACCGTTTGAAGAGCTGTGCAATCCTTGAACATAGAGGTGTAATTCGTGCATGTGTCCGGGAACTCTGCGTCGGTAAGCGAGACCTCCTCTAGGTTTGTCATGTTGCGGAACATGTTAAATGCGGTCGGGCTGGCATGCGTGAACTTGACACTTGTCATATCTATAATTCGCAAGTTTTGACTTAACACGGTAGTCCCATCAGTGTCATGGAACATATATCTAAGAGTTTGTTCTGCAATCTCCGAACCAGTCAGCACAAGGGTGTCCAATTTATTATATTTGAAAAGGTTCTTAGCAGCGTAGACCCCTAGTTTGGATTTCTCCATGGTCAAAGCTTTTGGCAGATCGTTAGCATCGTAAAAGCGTTTTATCAAATTGTTGTAAAAGTTGGTGTTTTTTCGGGTCCCCCCACCATTACCTCCAATGGTGTCTACCCCTGGAATATTAAGTGTATCCAGTTTGCTACATCCAGAAAACATGTTATCCGTTGAATTAAATGCTTTCGTTTCATCAGAATAATCCTTTTGGATGTCCAGCGGCTTTTCAAGAGAACCAAGCGTGATTTCCTTCAAATTTTCGCAATTCCAGAACATGCGCTGTGTCTGTTTTGGTGCAAAGCTTACTGCTTCTACTGTTACCTTTTCTAGGCCTTTGCAGCCTCTGAACATGTCATTTGTTACTTCAAGATTGGTAGCATCCAAGCCTGACATATCTACCGTTGCCAGTTTATCGAGACCGCTAAACATATGGCGGGCTTCTTTCGCAGCCTTTACACCACTTTTGATTTGAACTGCAGTAATATCTTCCGCATTGTTGCGCCATGGCCACTTTGCAGCTATATCCGTTTCCTTGTCAGTATTGTATATGTTATGCACAGATGGCAACGTGCCTGTTTCCTTTCCGTCTGCGGGACGGATTATGAGTTTGCCGTCTGTTATTTCCCAGACTATATCGGTGCTGCCAGGAAGAACTTGTGCAGCGACGTCGTCCGTTACGCGCAGCACAACGACCTCATCATCTTCGAATGTGATGGTGAGGGATTCTTCTGTATTGAAAGGTTTGAGGGAAATGACTCTGTAGTCGTCGCCTTCCTTTACGAACTTGACGAGTTCGTTGTCGGTGAAGACGGTCTTCTTGATGTCTGCGGTGTCGCGATTGATGCCGAGTTTTGCAAAGAGCTCGGAGAGCATGATCTCGCTGCCGCCTTTGAGGTGGTATTCGGTCTCGGTTCCATCCTCTGCGGTGAAATAGAAATCAACCGTGTAGGAGCCTACCGGACTTGATACTTCAAGCACACCGTTATCCGGATCTTCGTTTGCAGCGTCTGCATTTGATTCGTCCTTAGATTCTTCCTTCTGAGTTTCTTTTTTAGGCTCCTCCTTAGGCTCGGCCTTTGGAGTCTCTGTCGGTGTATCCTTAGGCTCGGTGTTTGGAGTCTCTGAAGCTTTATCCTTTGGCTCAGTTTGAGTCTGAGTCTGGCTTGCTGCATCGGTGCTCTGCTCGGTGGCTGCCTGTGTATCCTCTGCTTCGTTTGCGTAAGTCAGAAGACCAAAAGGCATGCTCGTAAAGAGCATGGCAAGTGTTATGAACAGGACCGCAAGTCTTGCTGCAATCGCTTTTGTTGTTTTCTCGTTTCCCATTTTTTTCATCGCTACCTCACTGAGATTGTTGCGTCCTTTTCCTCCCTGTTCGCAGAGAGGAAAACATTCCACGATAATTATACATTTTTAGGGGTATTATTCAAGGAATTGGCTCTGAATTTCAACATATATTAAGACTTCTTGAGGCCTTGCTTTGGGCGGTTTCCGACGCCTCCTTGAATGCAATAAAACAGCCTGCTATGGTGTAGCAGGCTGCATCGATTATTCATTCAATTTTTCTTATGCATTTCTGCGTCTGCGGCTGATGCTACTACACATCATCATTCCATCAAAGCGCTCATATCCAGTTCAAAGATTGAATCTTTCGGTAATTCTTCTTTCTGAATGAACATAAGCATGTATATCGGCATGCTTATGACTTTGTTATCCGCCTCGATATTACTGTTGCACAAAACATATCCTTTGATCAGGCCGTAGTCTTTAACATTCATAAGATTGTCGAGTGCCGCATGTCTGTAATACTCCTTGCCTGATTTCACTTCTACAGGAGTGACAATGTCTCCGTCTTCCACCAGAAAGTCTACTTCTCCACGCTTCTTATTGTTATAGAAATAAAGTGGATATCCATGTGCAGCCAATTCCTGCGCCACTGCGTTTTCATACACTACGCCAAAGTTGATTTCGGCTTCCCCTTTTAGCAATTTGATCTGAATTCCGTTTCCGTACATTGCCGCAAGCAAGCCGACGTCATTCATAAAAAGTTTAAACAAATTGCTCGACTTGGAGAAGGTAAGAGGTGCGAGAGGTTCATCAGCTACATATGTCGGAAGTGCCACTCCTGCATCCCTCAACCATATAAAACTGTTTTCATATTTCGAAAACTTTGTATATTGGTTTAGATTCTTCAGGATAAATCTCTTATTTTTTGCGTTCAGTTCGCTAGGTATCAAGTCGAAGATTTCCTGCAGATACAGCTTGTTTTCTTTGTCATATTTGGCTATATCAGCTCGGTATAAATTTAATATTCCCAGTTGTGTATTAGCCACTGAGCTAAGATTCTTTGTGTCGAGATAGCTGCTCACTGCTGCAGGCATTCCTCCCACAATGAGATACAGTTTGAAGAGATCCATCATCCGTTCATGTATGTATTCATCCACAGGTTTAAGCGATAAATAAGACACTTTCAATGAAGCTATCACAGATTCGGCAACACCATTTGCAATTGCAAATTCTTCGAAGTCCATAGGATACATTCGAACTATTGATAAATACCCGACCGGGATCGAGCGAATATCTCTCATTATAGTTCCCAGCAAAGAGCCACTTAGTATGTAGCTGTAGTTTCCTTCTTGAATGAGATATTTAATTTGGGTTATTAGTTCAGGACATTCCTGCACCTCATCGAAAAAGATAAGAGTTTTACCGGGTATCATTTTATCTCCAAACTCTGCGGAGAGCCTGATGAGAACATCTTCCGAACTCTTGACTCCATCGAATAAAGAAACATGGGCCGGGGTGTCTATAAAATCAATTTTAATGAAAGACTCAAAATGGCTCTCGCCGAATCTATCAATGATAAAAGACTTTCCAACTTGTCTGGCCCCTGTTATCATCAGGGCTTTTCCTTTATTCTCTTCATAGAATTTCTCAATTCTTTCGTATATCTTTCGATAAAGCATTTCTGACTCCCTTTTGGCAACCGTATGTCCATATTTTAATTGAAATTCCAAGCTTTTTCAAGAATCGTTTCCGTTTTTCCATAAAAAAATCGGCCCAAATTTCCGTTTTTCTTG
>ONJG01000009.1 GCA_900318105.1 uncultured Eubacteriales bacterium | reverse complement strand
TTTTTTGTATCAAAAAAATACAGAAACCAATTCAATAAAAACAGTTTTCGCGTTGAAATTACATTGACAGAGAGTTATCAAGAAATTAAAATTAGATTAATAACACAACGCTTGGGGCACAGTACCCTGCGCGAATTTAGGAGACAATTTAAAAGTCGATCATAACGCAGAGGTACCTGCTCCCTGCGCAATTTCACGTAAGATGTTGCTCACAGAGGGAGAGGTAAGGTGACATAATGCGCGACTTAAAGCATCTGATCTACTTTGAGGACTTACTGCAGGAAGCTAACAATGAGCTCGTTCGCAAAGGCAAAGAAGATGGTAATCTTTGCTTGGGCTATACCTGTTACTTCATGCCGGAAGTCCTTCTTGATTTGCCGGGATGCTTCTCGGTCAGACTGAGAGCACCTAAGTGCACATCACCGGATATGGCCACATATTACATGTCCGGAAGAACCTGCCATTACGGCAGATCCCTGCTCGAAAGAGCCCTGGAGGGCGGATACAATTTCATCGACGCCCAGCTCGCAACCGAGACCTGCACCGTGACGTGCAGATTCCAGGAACACCTCGGATACATGGACGGCGTCATCAATAACGCGACGTTCAAAACCGAGTTCACGGACGTACCATTCAAGAAAAACGAAAACAGCATCGATCATTATGAGAAACAACTGAAGCTCCACGTTCTGGACTTCCTTGAGAGGGAGTTTGGCGTGGATGTTTCAGATGAGGCGATTATGAAGTCGATCGAGATCAACAACGAGGTGAACGACATAGTCACCGAGATCGGAAACTTCAGGAAACTGGACAACCCCACGATCACGGGCTATGAATTCCACGTCATCACGCTCGTCTCGATGGTCTGCCCGAAATATCTCATAGTGGACAAACTGAGAGAGACTCTCGAGGAGCTCAAGACCAGAGAGCCGGATGACAAGCCGAACTACAAGATCAAGGTACTGCTTGCAGGATCCGAAAACGACGATCCGGATTTCACCAAGCTGATTGAAGGCTGCGGAGCACTCGTGGTTGCAGACAGATATTGCTACGGCTCACTTGAGGCCAGAGGCCACATCAACGTTGAGCCGGGCGACTCGCCGCTGAGGGCGGTTGCCAAGCACTACCTCCTGACCAGCCAGTGCGCGAGGTTCATGGAGCAGAACGAGATGAGGCACCGCAAGAAAGTAATCGCGGACTACGCCAAGGAGTACAAAGCCGACGGCATCATCGTGGCTTCCAACAAGTTCTGCGAATACTGGAGCTACGAGAGGATGATAGACTCCATCGTGCTGCCGAGAGACTACGGCTTCCCGGTCTGCTCGATAGAAAAGGAGTACATCAACACCGCATCCGGACAGCTAAGGACGAGATTCCAGGCCTTCGTTGAGAGCGTGGAGCTCAAGAAGATACAGGAGGGCAAGTAAGATGAAAAAACCTGATTTGAAAAACCTCGACATCAAAAAGCTCGCCAGGGATTTCATCCACGGTAAACCTCATGGCGAAAGACGTCTCGGAGATCTCTACATTCCGGGCACCGGACTGTACAAGCACAGAGAGTGGCGTGGCATCAAGGACACCATGTACTACTTCAACAACATCTGGCTGTACAACTACGGAAATATAGTAATGGACCTGTTCAGATACTCGAACGGTAATCCAAAAGTACTGCTGCAGTTCCTCAAGGGCACATGGCGCTACAGATGGATGGGTCAGACTTATCTGACAGTACTCCACTGGTTCGACAGAGGACTTGAAGGCCTGAGAGGCGAAGCTCTTAAGGGATCGGCCTGGCATTACAGGGCACTCGTAAGCGCATCGCTCTCACAGATAGTCGGTATGTTTATGAGAGACGCGAACATCGGAGGAGACCCTGCTCTCAGAGCCAAGACCATGGCTCACGACGAGACGGTATGGGGCGGCGTATTCTATCCGTTCAAAGACCAGATGGAAAACATCCCGCTGCAGATGATCCCGTACTTTGTAACATGTCACTGCAACAACCACACGGTACTCAACTACATAGACTCGATTCAGTCCCTCGGACTTCCGGGCGACCCGTGCCCGATGTGCCAGGCAGAGTCGGGACTCTATGTTGAAGACGACATGCCGGATTTCTATCCTGCATACATTACGACAAACGAAGCCTGCGACGGCTCAGTTGCAACATCCATCATCACAGACTGGCTGGCCCAGAAACCTCTCTTCGCCATGCCGCAGCCGATGCAGTTCGACGATGACACGGTTCTCGAAAACTGCGCAAAGGAAATGGAAGGCGCATGGAGATTCACCGAGGAGAAACTCGGAGTCGAATTCCACTGGGATGAGCTGGTCAAGAACCTCGAAGCTCAGAACGAACTCATGAGATTCGAGTGGGAGAAATGGGATGTGGATGCAAACACACCATACTATCCGATCAACGGAGTTGCACAGGCGCTCTACAGAATCTTCCAGTCACAGTACGGCGAACGCTGGATCTGGCATCACGTGGACTCCAAGGTCAGAAAGATCATGGAGAAGTGCGTAGAGGAAAAGATAGAGACATTCCCGAAGACACGCCACAGAGTAATCGCATGGTCCTGCGCACCGCTCTACTATTCCAACTGGTGCACATGGGCATACAACTGCTGGGGCCTCAACGTGGTCATCAACATGGACTCACTGATGTTCGACATGGAGATCAGAACAGACTCCTACGAGAACACCCTGATGGATATGGCCAAGTACCACGAGATGGCACCGATGAGAAGAAACGCCGTAGGCGGACTCCACCACATCTTCATGCTCTGGGAGAACATGGAGAAGTTCAACTGCGACATGGTAGCGATGTACGACCAGCTGCAGTGCAAGGGCATGCAGGGCGTTGTCGGACTCTTCGAGGACGAGTTCAGAGCCCGCGGCATCCACGCATTCTGGGTACCGCATGCACTGCCTGACAAGAGAACGGTTCCGAGATCTGAGATCAGACAGATTATCAACGACTATATGTCAACGGTAATGGGAGAGGAACCTCTCGATCCGTCACTTCTCGATTTCGATGACAGCGACAGCTGGTAGAAACAAGCTCATACAAATAGGAGATTTGCTATGTTAGGAAAAAAGAAAGCCAAGAAAAAAGGCGGATTCATAAAGAAGGCTGTCGGACTTCTGGGTCTGACTTATGCAGGTCTGTTCTGCGTGTTCTATTTCGACCTGGACGGCAAACTGCTTTACTATTTCGTAGAGCCGTTCATGAAGAATCACTACGACAGAATGGAAAGAAGGGATCCGCACAGCGTTCCGTACGGACAGATTGACAACGAATACATGTAAGGTTTCCTCCGGATAATACGGCGTTGCCGTAAGGTCGGAAACCTTGATCTTCGGAGGCTGAGCTCCTCCGATAAAAACGGATGCGCATTGCAGTAAAGAAGTTAATGCTAAGAGAATAGAAAATGAAGAAGAAGTTTAAAGCCGAGTCCCAGCGCTTGCTGGAGCTGATGATCAATTCGATCTATACAAACAAGGAGATCTTCCTCAGGGAGATCATCTCCAATGCGTCCGATGCCATCGACAAGATGTGCTATCTGGCACTTACAGACAAAAGCGTCGGGATGAACAGGAGTGATTTTGAAATCATCCTGACCCTGGATAAGGAAAACCGCACGCTCACAGTCAGCGACAACGGAATAGGCATGAGCGCCGAGGAACTCGAAAAGAATCTCGGAACCATCGCCTTTTCCGGCAGCAGGAAGTTCAGCGAACAACTCGAAAAAGACGCAAAGAACGCAAAGACGACTGCAGCTGACCATTCGGACGAAGTGGATATCATCGGACAGTTCGGCGTAGGATTCTATTCTGCGTTCATGGTTTCGGATAAGGTCGAGGTCGTATCAAAAAGATACGGCGAAGACACGGCTCACAGATGGGTGTCTGAGGGATCCGGAGGCTACAGCATCGAAGATGCCGAGAGAGACACTCAGGGCACAGACGTCATCATGCACATCAGGCAGGACGGAGAGGAAGAGGACGAGTACAGCCGGTTTATGAGGGAGTATCCCATATATAAACTGGTAAAGAAATACTCGGACTATATACGTTTCCCGATAAAGATGCTGATGCCGCATCCTGAGATCAAGGAAGGCTCTGACCCCGAAAATCCCGAGTTCGAGGAGAAATTCGAGTATGAGGTATTCAACTCCATGGTGCCGCTCTGGCAGAGAAAGAAAGCCGACGTCACCAAGGAAGAATACGAAGAGTTCTACAAGAGCACATTCCAGGACGACCTGCCGCCTCTAGAGACTATTTCCGTTTCGGCAGAGGGCATGGTCAGCTACGATGCGCTGATGTTCATACCAGAGCAGATTCCGAACAAGTATTACTCGGATGAGTTCAGCGGTGGGCTGCAGCTGTACAGCTCCGGCGTCCTCATCATGGAGAAGTGCAAGGAGCTGCTTCCGGAGTACTTCAACTTTGTAAAAGGAGTTGTGGATTCTCCGGATCTCTCGCTCAATATCTCGCGAGAGATGCTGCAGCACGACAGGCAGCTCAGGCTCATATCCCGCAATCTCGAGAACAAGATCAAATCAAAGCTCGAGGAGATGAGGGACAAGAAAAGAGAGGAATACGAGAAGTTCTACAAGGGATTCGGACGCCAGCTCAAACTCTGCGCTCTGGATGACTACGGAAAGTACAAGGAACAGCTCCAGGACTTCCTGATGTTCTACTCCTCCACAGAGAAAAAGCTCGTAACGCTCGCTGAGTACGTAGAGCGAATGAAGGAGGACCAGGAATACATCTTCTACGCTTCGGGCGACAGCCTCGATGCAGTGGATAAGATGCCGCAGACAGAGCTCCTCAAGGACAAAGGCATTGAGATTCTCTACTTCACTGATAACACGGATGAGTTCATCTCCGACATGTTCCGTAATTATAAGGAAAAGAAGTTCATGTCGGTGATCGACGGTGATTACGACCTCGGCGAAGATAAGGAAAAAGACGAAAAGGCCGATGAAATCTTCAAGGACACATTCGACTTCGTCAAGGAAACACTCGGAGACAGGGTGGACGTCGTAAAGGCCACGACCAAACTGAAGTCACACCCTGTATGCATATCGAGCGGAGAAGGAATCACGTTTGAGATGGAGAAGTACTTCACGGCCGTAAATCCGGAGCTCGGCATGAAGGCCAAGAGGATACTCGAGCTCAACGTCGACCACGCTGCGTTCCTGGCACTCGACCGCGCAAGAACGGACGACCCGGAGCGTGCAAAGAAGCTCTGCGAGATACTCTTCAATCAGGCGCTTCTGATTGCAGGCCTTCCGATTGACGATCCGAGCGGCTACACCGACATCGTAACATCATTATTTTAGGAGATTAAATGGCAGATACACACGATACAAAAATACTGACAGTTGCAGGTAAAGGCGGAGTGGGCAAGACCTCCATTTCGTCTGCCATGGTGAGAATCCTGACGGAGGAATACCCGGATGCCAGGATCCTGGCCATCGACGCGGATCCTGCCATAGGGCTGACGACAGCCCTTGGCGTCGAGCCCACGGACACGCTCGACGGCATCCGTAAGAAAATAGTCGGTTCCGTTGAGGATGGCAGACCGAAAGAGGCCATAGAGATGCTCAACGAAGCGAGATTCCGCATCTTCGACACCATGCTCGAGGAGCAGAAGTTCAGCTTCCTCGCCATAGGTCGCCCGGAGGCCGCAGGCTGCTACTGCAAGGTAAATGCATATTTAAAGGAAGTCATCAGCCTGCTGGCTGCGGACTTTGATTATGTAGTAATCGACGGAGAAGCGGGCATCGAGCAGATAAACCGCCGCGTTATGGAAAAGGTAACGCATCTCTTCCTCGTCACAGACCCGAGCCGCAAGGGCTGCAAGGTCGTTGACACCATAAAGGAAGTTGCGGATGAGCTCGTCATGTATGACAAGTGCGGAGCGATAGTCAACAGGGTCCGCGAGGAGTCGATTCCGCACATCAAAATCGAGTCCGCCGATGTACTTGCGTACATCCCCGAGGACCCGGCGCATGCCGAAAACGACATCTTGGGCATAAGCGTTTTCGACCTGCCGGCGGACTCCCCTGTAATGAAGGGCACGCGGGAAGCAATGAGAAAAATGGATATCATTAAGTAACAGCGAGGGACAGCTATGGCTAAAGAGAAATTGATACTCGACCTGGACGTCCTTGGCGGAGTTCACGGCGGCGCGCTGCCTGCGGGATGGGAGTCCGGCATCGATGATTACATCCTAATGTATAAAGCGATGCCCGAAGAAGCAATCGGCCCGCAAGGTCTTTCACAATCTGTCGATGACGCCGTAAGGTTCGCCGTGGGGCACATGAAAGACAAACAGAACGCGAGTCCTGAGGAATGCGCCATGGTCGAGAACTACATAAGGAGCCACTGGTAGAATCAGTAGATATAACTGTTAGATTTATGAGAGGGAGGTTATCACATTGAAAGACTTGAAGCATTTAATCTACTTCGAGAACCTTCTGGACAACGCAGACAACGAACTGGTGGAACAGGCCGCAAAGGACGGCAAGTGTATCATCGGATATACTTGCTATCACATTCCGGAAGTTCTGCTCAACGTTGACAAATGCGTATCGGTCAGGCTGCGTGCACCGCGCACGGGCTCGGTGGATATTTCGACATACTACATGTCGAACTATGTATGCGAGTATGCACGCGCGCTGCTTGAGAGGGCTATCGAAGGGGGATACCAGTTCCTGGACGGACTGGCGGCAGTCGATGCATGCTCGATGATGAACAGGTTCTATGAACACTTTGACATCCTCAAATGCAACGAAAAAGAGCACTTCTTCCTGCCGATACTGGACGTTCCATACAAGACTGAGGACTTCTCCTACAAGCACATGCAGAGACAGCTCGAAGTCAGGCTGCTGGATACCATTCATGAAAAGCTCGGTGCAGATGTGTCAGACAAGGCCATCAGAGAAGCAGTCAAAGAGCATAACGAGGTCTGCAAGATAATTCAGGAAATCAGCGAGATGAGAAAGGCAGACAACCCTGTCATCACAGGATATGAATTCCACATCCTGAATCTCGTGACATACACATGCCCGAAATATCTCATCCTGCCGTATCTCAAGGAAACCCTGGCAGAGCTCAAGAAGAGAAAACCGGATGACAAACCGGCCTTCAGAGCGAGAGTCGGAATCGTAGGTTCCGAAATCGACGATCCGGAGTTCACGAAGATGATCGAAGATGCAGGTGCCAGAGTTGTATTCGACAGACACTGCTTTGGCTCGATTCCGGGAAGAGAAATCATCGAACTCTCGGACAAGGAAGATGCACTTCCGCAGATCGTGCGTCACTATATGGACACATCGGAGTGCGCACGCTACATCGCAGACAACAAAGTACAGCAGAGAAGAGACACCGCAGACAGACTGGCCAAGGAATTCAAGGCCGACGGAATCATCTACGAGCAGATGAAATACTGCGATTTCTGGGGATTCGAAAGAGCCCTCGTCAGCCACATTATGGCAGAGGAGTACGGATGGCCGGTGCTGTCAATCGACAGACTGTACAACGCCAAGGGATCCGGACAGCTCAGGACGAGGTTCCAGGCATTCGTCGAATCGCTTGAGATTAAGAAAATTCAGAAAGGAGGCAAAGCGTAATGGTACTGTCTACAGAATTGCTCGGCATTAAAAACAGCATAGCCGAGAAAATTGAAAAGAAAAATGCAAAGGCAGCAGCCTCCGGCAAAGCAAAGATTAAATATCCGAATCCCGCATTCTTCCGCGCCAAGGACAACATCAACTGGAAGGCGCAGGGCAAAAACCTGATGGAAGTCGTGAAGATCAGCACGGAGATGTTCAAAGAGGCGGATAAAAAAGCTTTCTGCCTGCTTCAGATTGAAAGATGCAGGGACGACCTGAACAGATGCATCACGGAGTTCAAGCAGGCCCTCGAGATGACTCCCGAAGAGCGCAAGGAAGTTTTCCTTCACGGCGAGAGAACCCTCGGCAAACTCTACAGAAAGGGCGACATGGTACCTGTAAGAAGAGAGTGGAGAGGCCTGAACGACACTGCATTCGACTTCACGGCATGGCTCAAGATGTGGGGCATGCTCCTGATGACATTCTCTAAGGATCTCGTGCCGGCACTGAACTCCGCGCTCTACTACAGATGGATGATTTCATACTTCTGCTGCGTGGGTTTCCTGGATAAGAACACTTCGGGACAGAAGGGCTCGGCACTCAGGATGTCTCACCTCCTGATGTATGATATCTTCCGCTACGTAGCAGAGAACCTCGTGTTCCTCGCAAAGAGCGATGAGAAGAACGGTAACTCGCACGCACTCAACAAGAAAGTCGTACTCTTCGACGAGATGACCATGGGACAGATCATGGCGGGCTTCCCGGATCTGCTCGGTATCCCGTACCAGCTCCTGCCGGTATTCCTGGTATCCGAGATAGACCAGCTCACATGTATCCCGTACATCGACGCCGTAGAGAGTTTCGGACTTCCGGCAGACACCTGCCCGGTACCGAGTTCGGAATGCGGAGCGCTCGTAATCGACGCGCTGCCACACATGGGATCCTGCTTCATCTCAAGCTCGATGCCTTGCGACGGATCAACAATGGCTTCGTCATACATGTCCAGAAGATTCCCGAACCTTCCGGTCTACCACCTGACTTTCCCGGTCAGATACGAATACGAAGAGACCACGCAGGATGCTGTTGAGGATATCAAGGGCTGCATCAAGTTCGTAGAGGAAGTCACGGGCGCCAAGTGGAGCTGGGATGCATACTTCAAACAGATCAAGCGCTTCAACAGCGAGACCGTGATGGAGCTGCAGAAATGGGAAGTCAACAAGACAGATTATCCGCAGCTCATCGGACCTGCTTATGAGCTCTTCCGTAAATGGAACTACGAGATGGACGGCGGAGCAGACCCGCGTGTAATCAAGACATTCAACAAGGTAAACGACCTGATGATGAATGCCTACGAAAGACGCGAGGAAGCATGGCGCGGCAAGATGAGATACAGAGGAATCGTATGGTCCTGCCCGGCACACTACTATGCAAACTTCAGTAACTGGCTCGCCAACTGCTGGGGTATAGACATACTCGTCGAGATGGAGTCGCTGAACTTCACCAAGATGCTCGAGACAGAGGACAAGGAAGAGGCTCTTATGGACCTCGCCAGACTCTACGAGCGT
>ONJG01000013.1 GCA_900318105.1 uncultured Eubacteriales bacterium | reverse complement strand
CAAAATGGCTAAGAACAAGATGAAGTCACACAGAGGCGCCATGAAGCGTCTGCACGTTACAGGCTCCGGCAAGGTCAAGAGAAACAAAGCTTATAAGAGCCACATTCTGACCAAGAAGACTGCAAAAAGAAAGAGAGGCCTCAGAAAGGCAACTACTCTTACAAGTGCAGATCTGAAGCGTATGCTGAGATCGATGGCTAAGTAATCAGGGAGGTGTAACGAAATGGCAAGAGTAAAGAAGGGCGTAAACGCTCACAAGAGACATAAGAAAATACTGAAGCAGGCCAAGGGCTTCTACGGCAGGAGAAAGAACACATTCAGAGCTGCCAACCCGGCAGTTATGAGATCCCTGAGATCCGCATATGTAGGCCGCAAGAATAAGAAGAGAGAGTACAGAAGACTCTGGATCGCCAGAATCAATGCTGCATCAAGAGCCAATGGTCTTTCCTACAGCAAGTTCATGAACGGACTTAAGAAGGCCGGAATCGAAATCAACAGAAAGATGCTCTCCGAGATGGCTATTCACGACGAAGCAGGATTTGCACAGCTTTGTGAAACAGCCAAAAAAGCTATGTAAGCTACATAGGTAAAAGAGTATGGAATACTTTGTTAGTCACATCGGTGTAATAATCGGAGCTGCATGCTTTGTCGCACTTGCGGCAGTGGTATGGTGGTATCTGACAGAAAAAAATGCCGAGCTTAAAAGGCAGAGAGCCAAGGCCCGCGCGGCTGCAGCCAAAGCCTTGGACGAAAACAAAGACCAAAACTAATAATGCAAAACTTTAAACAAAAGACTCCGGATATCCCGGAGTCTTTTGCTGCGAAAAAATCTTTTAAGAAAGAACAATCAAAAGAAAAAGGTTTACTTAGTCAGCCTTATATATTCGTCTGACGATAACATTATAACAGTTAATTGTGTAGATAATATACGCTGAATGTGAAGGATTGTTCACATTTGGGTGCATTTATTTGAAATACACCACATCTTGTGATAACATCGATTAGTATTGTATTATGTTGTTTTTTTTACAGAGAAGGAAAAATGTTCAATAAGAGAATTAACAAGGCGTTTATCATAGCCGTCGCGGCCCTGATGAGCATAAGCATGACTTCATGCGGAGCCAAGGCTGCCATCCCTGATGACTACAACTACGATGACCTTTCGGCATACATCAAGATTCCGGATTACAAGGGTATTGAGTATGCAAAGGTTACGGGAGATGTCAGCGATGACGAAGTAAGGCAGTACATCGATGACAAGCTCGCCGGAAGCAGTGAGACAGAGCATATAAAGGAAGGCACCGTCGAAAAAGACAGCGTAGTCAACATCGATTACGTGGGCAGCATAGACGGAGTTGAGTTCGAGGGAGGAGCCGCCCAGGGTGTCGACCTTGATATAGCCAACAGCGGATATATTAAAGGATTTGCCGAGGGAATAGTCGGACACGAGGTGGGTGAGACCTTTGACCTCCATGTCACTTTCCCCGAAGATTACGGAAAGGAAGAACTTAACGGCAAGCCCGCGGTATTCAAGACAACTATCAATTACCTTGTCGGAAGCAAGAAAGCCGAATACAACGACGAGTGGGTCAAGAACAACACGGAATTCAACAATATCGCTGATTATGAGAAATCCGTAAAGGAAGATCTCGCCGCCGAAAAAATGAATTCAGCCAATACTACCGAGCAGAATGAGGTTTTCAGTAAAATCGTCGAAGGCACCGAGGTGATCGAGTATCCTGAAAAGGAGCTTGCTGCAAGGACTGAGCAGATTAAGAATATTTATGCAGATTATGCCAAGTCATCCGGAATGGAACTTGATGAATTCCTCGAGAGCCAGATGGGGATGACTGCGGATCAGCTTGATACAATGGCAGGAGAAACCGCCAAGACAATGGTCAGAGATGAAATGATTCTCTATTCGATCAAAAACAGCGAATCTGTCGACGTAAATCAGGAAGGGTACGAAGCGTACCTGGCAGACTGGCTCAAGACTTCGGGACTTACCGAAGATACCTTTAAGGAACAGAACGGAAAAACACTGGCCGAATACGCTAATGAAAACAACTTCTTCACAGGGTACCTGTATCAGGAAGTGATGAAAAAGGTCATGGAATACAGCGTTGGGAAGTAGATAATGGAGGTAAGCCGATGAAGTGCCCGTATTGCAATTTCGAAGACACGAAGGTAGTCGATTCAAGGCCCGTTGAGGACGGCCTGGCCACAAGAAGAAGACGCGAATGCACCAAGTGCAAAAAGCGCTTCACTACTTTTGAGAAGATTGAAAATTCTCTGCTCGTTGTAGTTAAAAAGGACGGCACAAGAGAGAGCTTTGATAAAAACAAGATCATAAGCGGAGTTCTCAAAGCATGCCAGAAGACCAAGGTCACATATGATGACGTGCAGAAAATCGCCGATAACATTGAAAGAGTTCTCAGCAACACGATGGAGAAGGAAATTCAGGCGGCGGATATCGGAAGTCTGATCATGGATGAGCTCAAAGATATAGATCAGGTTGCATATGTAAGATTTGCATCCGTATATCGCGAATTCAAGACCATCGACACGTTCATCGATGAGATCAACAAGCTCAACAAGAAATAGTTTAAAGAATCGGAGAATCAAATGCTCAGAGTTGCAATAGACGGACCGGGCGGCACAGGTAAAAGCACAATAGCCAAGGCTGTGGCCGAAAGACTCGGTCTGGAATACATAGATACCGGTGCAATGTACAGATCCATTGCGCTCAAATCAATAAGGCTTTCTGTACCTGTGGATGACGAGCCAAAGGTAATTGAGATGCTGGCTGATACGGTTATCGACTTCAACGACAACAAAGTTTATCTAGACGGCGAGGATGTAAGCGGACAGATAAGAACGAATGAGATTTCAATGGCCGCATCCACAATCTCGAAACTGGGACCTGTAAGGGCCAAGGTGGACGAGGTGAGCAAAAGACTCGCCGCCACAAAGGACGTCGTTATGGAAGGAAGGGATATCGGAACAGCTGTAATTCCCGATGCCGAGGTTAAGATATTCATGACGGCAGCTCCCGAAATCAGAGCGAAGAGGAGATATGAACAGCTTGTTGCTGCAGGTAAACCCGCGAATCTTGAGGAGATAAAAGAAGATATAGAAAAGAGGGACTATCAGGATTCACATCGTGAAATCAATCCTCTTAAACAGGCGGATGATGCGGTTTATATGGACACATCCGATATGTCCATAGACGAAAATATAGATGCTGTCTGCGCGGTGATAGCGGATAAAACAGGAAGGGATGTGTAGATTAATTCACACAATCATCAAGCTACGTTCAGAAGGGCGTAGCTTATTAAATGTATGATATGCATGTGTGCTCCGGAGAGGAGTGAATATGCTAATTAAAGACATGCCTGTAAGTGAAAGACCGCAGGAAAAGCTTTTGTTCGGCGGAGCCAGGGGGCTCAGCAACTCGGAGCTTCTGGCTCTGATTATCAGAACGGGCAGCGGTGATAAGTCAGCCATAAGGCTCGCAGATGAGGTCATAGCCTATACCAGTGACAACATAGGCGAACTCGGTATGGCAGATGTAAGGGAACTTACGGAGATAGACGGTATAGGGGAGGCCAAGGCCTGCTCTATTGTTGCGGCCATGGAGCTCAGCAAAAGGCTCAAGTCCGACAGGATAGCCAGACATAAACCAAGGCTCGGAGACAGCAAGGAAGTAGCCGATATGCTTATGGAAGAGTTGGCGGATGAAAAGAGAGAGGTCTTTATGACCATCAATCTTAATTCCAAGCTTCAGATTGAGTCAAAGTCCGTAGTGTCGATAGGAAATCTCGACAGCGCACCCGTGCATCCGAGGGAGGTGTTCGGACCCGCCGTGAGAAGGGGCGCCGCGGCAGTTGTGGTGGCACATAACCACCCGAGCGGGGATCCGACGCCCAGCTACCAGGATATAGAGGTAACGACAAGGCTCGAAGAGGCATCAAGAATTATAGGTATAAAGCTCATGGACCATGTCATAATAGGAAACGGCAGGTTCACAAGCATGAGAGCAGAAGGATATATGGAATATTAACGGAGAGTTGTAATCTGATGGAGAGAAAAGTAACTGTTCAGAATTTTGTCGATGATCTCGGAATGGAGAACCTCATCACGTCAATAGACGGGGATGCTCCGTGCAATGCAATAATGGCACTTTACACGGATCCGAAAGGAATGGAGGTGGCAGCGCGCCACATAAAGGGCATTACGTATAACTCCAAGGAAGTATCCGGGGACTATCTCTTCGTTTGCAAGGGAGCCGGATTCAGGGAGGAATACCTTGATGAGGCTGTCAGGAACGGAGCTGTCTGCTACATCAGAGAAGACAGTTCTCAGGATGCACCATCCGGGGCATCCTGCTCTGCGACCGGCAGTGCGGAACATTCCTTTTCCGATATTACCGAGATTAAGGTAAGGGATATCAGAAAAGCCATGCCCGTCATAGCAAGAACTTACTACGGAGATCTGGACGAATTAATTAGGATAGTCGGAGTAACCGGAACAAAGGGCAAATCATCCACCGTTTACTTCATGAGATCGATACTCGATGAGTATATGAAAGCCTCGGGAGGAAAGAAAACAGCGGTGTGCTCCGGAATCGAGAATTATGACGGAGTAAGCAAAGAGGATTCGCACCTCACAACACCCGAGACAATGGAACTCTACAGGCATATGGACAATGCCGTAAAAAGCGGCATTGAATATATGAGCATAGAAGTATCCAGCCAGGCGCTGAAATATGACAGAACGACTGGCATAATGTTTGAAGCGGGCGCGTTTCTCAACATCGGAAGCGATCATATCAGCCCTGTTGAGCATCCCGATCTTGAGGACTACCTGAATTCAAAGCTTAAAATCTTTTCGAACTGCAGAAAAGCCTGCTACAGTCTTGATTCGGACAGGCAGGAAGAAATCAGAGAGGCTTCACAAGATTGCCCTTATGTGATTACATTCAGTGCATCCGACGGGAATGCAAATGTTTATGCCTATGACATAAGATCCGAGGAAGGTCATGCGGTATTTCGCGTCAGGCTCAGGGACGTCGAAGGATATGATGACTTTGATGAGGAGCTCAGACTCGGTGCCTTCGGGATTGTAAATGTGGAAAACGCACTTGCGGCTGTTTCCCTCAGTGCGCTTCTCGGGGTTCCGAAGGAGCACATCACAGGCGGCCTTGCGTCTGCGAGGGTTCCCGGCCGCATGGAGGTTTTCAAAAGCAGCGACGGAAAAAGAACCGTGGTTGTCGATTATGCGCATAATAAAATGAGCTTTGACAAATTCTTTGAGAGTGCAAATGTTGAATATCCCGGAAAGAAAATAATCAGCGTGTTCGGCAGCGCCGGAGGAAAGGCATTAATCAGGAGAGAAGAGCTCGGTGAAAGCGCAGGCCATCATGCCACATACTCAATTATTACCGAGGACGACAGCGGACCGGAAGATGCAGGAAGCATCTGCAGGGAGATAGCAGGATATGTCGAAAAGGCCGGCGGCAAATGCGAGATAGTCGTGGACAGGGCCGATGCCATAAAAAGAGCCATAGATATAATGGACGACGACACGATACTCTTTATAGCCGGAAGGGGCTCAGACAGCGGGATGAAGAGAGAAGAAGGATATGTCGATTATCCTGCTGACAGTGAAATAGTGGAAGAGTATCTGTAGAGCCGCAAAAGTGTAATGTTCAGAACGACTTACAGCACTCCGCATTCGTTGACGCGGAGTGTTTTTCTATGTATAATTATCAGGTAGATTTATGCAATCTGAACGCATATGTTGTGGTTGGACCTCGAAAATCACCCAATATGGCGTATGCGAGAGTACTGTATATATTACAAATTTAATATTTTAAGATAAGGAGGTGCTTATGTCACCAATTTTGTATGTTGTAGTCAGCATAGTAGTCCTTATCGTCGGTATAGCTATAGGTTATGTTTTGCGCAAGAGCTTTTCAGAGAAAGCAATAGGAAGCGCGGAGCAGCAGGCTCAGAATATGATCCTGGATGCACAGAATACTGTCGAAAACCTCAAAAAAGAAAAAGTGCTTGAGGCGAAAGAGGAAATACACAAGCTGAGAAGTGAGTACGAAGGAGAGCTCAAGGCCAGAAGAGCCGAAGTCTCCAAAACCGAAAGGAGAATCCAGCAGAAAGAAGAGAATATCGACCGCAAGCTCGAGGGCATAGAAAAGCGTGAGGCCGGAATTGCCAAGAGAGAGCAGGCGATAGAAGAAAAGCATAAGGAAATCGATGCAGCTATCGAAAAACAGGTAGCAGAGCTGGAGAGAATATCCGGATATACCAAAGAGGAAGCCAAACATCTGCTTCTCCAGGAACTTGAGACGGATATCAGAAAAGAAGCTTCCGAGATGATTGTGGCTATCGAAAACGAAGCCAAGGAAGAAGGCGATAAAAAAGCCAGGGAAATCATCACCACCGCCATTCAAAGATATGCGGCGGACCAGACAACAGAAAGCACGGTATCGGTGGTAAGCCTGCCAAACGATGATATGAAGGGCAGGATCATCGGAAGAGAAGGACGTAACATCAGAGCGATTGAGACTCTGACAGGCGTGGATCTCATCATAGATGACACTCCGGAGGCTGTAATTCTCTCCGGATTCGATCCGGTAAGACGTGAGATAGCAAGGATAGCACTCGAAAAACTCATCGTGGACGGACGAATCCATCCGGCGCGCATTGAGGAGATGGTCCAGAAGGCCACCAAAGAAGTCAACAACATCATCAAGGAAGAAGGAGAGCGCGCGTGCTTCGAAACCGGCGTTCACAACCTCAATCCCGAGATGGTCAAACTCCTCGGAAGACTCAAATACAGAACTTCCTACGGACAGAACGTGCTGCAGCACTCAATCGAGGTTGCGACACTTGCAGGCATGATGGCCGAGGAGCTCGGGCTCGATCCCAAGCTCGCCAAGAGAGGCGGACTCCTCCACGATATCGGCAAATCCATTGACCATGAGGTCGAAGGAACGCATGTGGAGATAGGCGTCAACATCTGCAAGAAGTACAAGGAATCCTGGAAGGTCATCAACGCAGTTGAGGCTCACCACGGAGATGTTGAAGCCACAACTCTTGAGTCCATGCTCGTTGCAGCGGCAGATGCCCTGTCTGCAGCAAGACCGGGCGCAAGACGCGAGACACTCGAGACATATATCAAGAGACTTGAGAATCTCGAAAACATCGCCAACACCACAAAGGGTGTTGAGAAGTCCTATGCCATACAGGCAGGACGCGAGATACGCGTGGCAGTCAAGCCAAACCAGGTCGCTGACGATGAAGTACCTATGCTGGCCAGGGAGATAGCCAAGAAGATCGAGGCAGAGCTCGAATATCCGGGACAGATTAAGGTTAATGTAGTCAGGGAAACTCGAGCTACCGATTTTGCTAAGTAGCCGTCTTGAAAATTCGCGCATAGCTTTGTCAGAAGCCGATTTCACGTACTCACTTACTACCAAGTAAGCTCCGTGCGCTCAATCGACTTCTTCCTCGCTCTGCATCGAATTTTCTTCGACGAGAAAAAGACTAATACTAAGGCTCCTCGGAATGAGGAGCCTTTATAGGGAGATGCGGATGATATATCTGGATAACAGTGCAACAACAAGACAGTACGATGAAGTAAGTGAATTGATATTCAATTCATCGCGTGATTTGTTTGCCAATCCGTCATCTCTTCATACGCTTGGATTTGAGGTTTCGAAGCAGATAAAACATGCCAGGCAGCAGGTGGAGAAGGCACTGCCCTCAGGCAGGGTGATATTCACATCAGGAGGCACGGAGAGTGATAATATGGCTCTCATATCCGCGGCGCACAAACAGAAAAGGCGCGGAAACCGTATAATCACCAGCTCGGTTGAGCATCCCGCGGTCACCGAGACATGCAAGAGGCTCGCAGGCGAAGGCTTTAAGATTGAGTATCTGCCGGTGGATGAGAACGGACTGGTAAGCACAGAGGAGATTAAAAACGCACTCAGCGAAGATACCATATTGGTCTCCGTTATGGCTGTCAACAACGAAACAGGCACCATAGAACCGGTAGATGAGATAGCCGCTGTTATTAAGGCATATAACAGGGAAAAAGGCACTGACGTGCTTTTTCATACCGATGCGGTTCAGGCATTTGGAAAACTCGATTTAAGCGCCGTCAGAGCGGATATGATATCCGCAAGTGCCCACAAGTTCCACGGCCCCAAGGGAGCAGGGCTCCTGTATATGAAAGACAGCCTGAAGCTTCCTGCATTTATCACGGGCGGAGGCCAGGAAGGCGGCCTCAGATCATCAACAGAGAACACCCAGGGCATACTCGGAATGGGGCTTGCAGCGGAAATGTCGGTAAAAGACATGGATAACAGAATAAGATATATCGGTAAACTCAACGAATATCTGCGAAAAGGTCTGGAAACAGAGATAAAAGACATCAAGCTCAACGGTCCGGGCGGGCTCGGATACAGCATGAATGATGCGGGCAGCAGATGTCCATGCGTTCTGAATATAACATTCGAGGGCACGAGGGGAGAGGTTCTCCTGCATACCCTGGAACAGGACGGAATCTACGTGTCCACGGGCTCTGCATGCTCATCAAATCACCCGGGAGTAAGCCCGGTTCTGCAGGCCATGAAGCTGAAACCCAAAGAGATAGAAGGTGCCATAAGGTTCAGCTTCTCCGAGTTCAATACAGAGGAGGAGATGGACATCGTAATAGACAAGACAAAGACCGCAGTGGAGAGATTCAGAAGATTGGGGAGTTATCAGTAAGATCCTTCGCTTCGCTCAGGATGACAGCATTTGTCATTCTGAGGAGCGAAGCGACGAAGAATCTTAAACAGAGTTATGAAAAAGAATTTATACATAGTAAGGTGCGGTGAGGTTGCCCTCAAGGGTATGAACAGACCGTACTTCGAGAGAATACTCCTTGAGAGAGTAAAGAAAGCCATCGAAGAATATGACGAGACAGAGGCCAGCTGGAAGGACGGCCTGATGTTTGTACGCGTGCCGGCAAATGCGCCTGAGGACGATGTGATTTCAAAATGCGTCAGGGTATTTGGCGTTGCAACTGTAAGTCCCGCTGTACAGGCACCCAAGGATATCAACGACATCGGAAGACTCGCATCGGACTTCATGCAAAAGATTATAGATGAGGAAGACGTAAAGACTTTCAAGGTCCGTGCCAAGAGAGCCGACAAGACATTTCCGATCGAGTCACCTGAGATTGCAAGGCAGGTAGGGGGCATGGTCCTCAAAGGATGCAAGACTCTTGAGGTTGATGTTCACAGGCCCGATGTTGAGCTTAGCGTCGATGTAAGGCGCGAGGCCGCATATATTTACAGGGATAAGGTAAAAGGCTTTGGCGGGCTACCGCTTGGAACCAACGGCAAGGGCATGATACTTATGTCGGGCGGCATAGACAGCCCCGTGGCTGCATTTATGATGGCCAAACGCGGCATGAGCATAGAGGCCGTACACTTTCATTCTTATCCATACACCAGCCAGAGGGCGCAGGAAAAGGTTGAAGAACTCGTCAAAGTTCTGGCCGGATATATGGGCAGCATAAGGATGCATGTGATCAATCTGCTCCCGATACAGGAGGAGATAGTCAAAAATTGCCCGGAAGACGAAACGACGCTGCTGGTCCGGAGGTTCATGATGAGAATCGCCGAAAAGATAGCTGAGAAAAACGGCTGCATGATGCTTATCACCGGAGAGGATCTCGGGCAGGTGGCAAGCCAGACTGCAGAGGCTCTGGTCGTAACGGACAGCGTGGTCACCATGCCGGTTATGAGGCCGCTTATCGCAATGGATAAGGTTGATATTATGGACAAGGCCCGTGAGATAGGCACTTATGATATCTCCATACAGCCATATGAGGACTGCTGCACGGTATTTCTGCCAAAGCATCCTGTCACCAAGCCAAAGCTTCACAGGATAGAGAAATCCGAGTCAGTGCTCAAAGTTGATGAGCTCGTAAAGGCAGCGGTTGAATCGGAGGAGATCGTAACGATAAACCTCTGACAGAATATAAAAATAAGTGTTGACTCAGGAAAAAGGGAGTTTTATAATGACTCTCCTGAAAAGAAATCGTTGAAGAACAGGCTTTATGGTATATAAATATTTTTTCATGGGAGGTAGAGACATGGAAGACAAGAAAGTACTTAGTTTCAATGATCTTGAAAACATCGCAGGCGGATGGGATATGGAAGATCTGACAGCTGAAGAGCGTGCGGAAATCTACAGACTCAGAGATGAGTGCCAGAGACTGGCAAGGCTTGCGGGTCAGGATCCGTCATACCAGGATGAGTACAATAAAGCATTGGATGCATGGGATAATTACACCGATTACATTATTCAGATTTATAGTTATAAGGAAAAGCACGGAATCCTGAATAAGTAAGTCAGATATAAAAACCCGGCAGCAATGCGTATCGGTGCATCTGCCGGGTTTTTGCATGTTTGATTTTTATGAATGATCTTTGTTGAAGCTTTGCATTGAGAGGACTATGCTCTTACGTTGTAATGCTCCTTGAGTGCCTCGCCGGCCGCATCATCATAAATGACGTTGTTGGCAGCACCGGCTTTGGAAAGTCTCTCTGCCAGGTCTATTCCGACCTTGCCCAGTCCCTGGATTGCTATGCTCAGCCCGTCCAGGCTGTCTGAACCGTTCATGAATTTGGCTACTGCTCGATGAAGTGCTCGACGCAGCAAGGTCAGGAGAACTCAAAGAGGCCTGGGCCACGGGAACGGCATGCAGACGGGCATGACAGAGCCGGAGATGGATGGCTGGGTTGTGACCCTGTAAGACAGGCAGAAATTATAAAAAAATTGCTTGACAACATAATCTCCCGGGTGTATTTTAATCTGCTCGGAATGGTATGCTCGGTGATTGACCTGGGTTATCCCGAGGGGTATACTGAATATGTAGTTAATTATCGGTTAAAAGGGGGTAAATCCTATGGCTAAGAATTTTACGGACGAAATCAAAGGTATGAGCAGAGAAGAAAGAGCTCAGTATTTCATGGATAACAAATCAGCTATCCTCAGCGTTGATGCACTTGATTCAGTAAACGGCGGCGTTGCTTCAAACGGTGAGAACACAAACTCAGATTGTCCTTACACAGGCAACTGGTGGTCATCACTCGGCTTCATCTGCGGAGGCGCAAGACAGTGCTAATTTACCGAAATTATCAGAGCTCAAAGGGGTCGGCATTATGCAGGCCCTTTTGATTTGTTTATTGACTTTCAATCATAAAGGAAAGACAGGACGATGGCTGATAAGTTTACTTCCATGATGGAAAAATCAATACCGATGATTCTTGAGGAGCTCGGATGCAGTATGCCGCAGTCTTATTTCAGTGAAGCAAGTTATCGCTTTGAAATATGCGCAGAGGCGGCAAATGACGTCGCAGACGGGCTCATCAGGAGGATGAGCAGAGTCATAAAGCCTTCCTTCGAGAGGATGTTCATGAATTATCTGAACGAGGAGGATGTACTGGATGATTACCTGGAAAATGAGGAATCGGAGAGCTTTGACAGAATACGCGAAGGTTTTTCCGTACTGGTAAGAGAGAATTCTGCAGCATATCTTAAAGAAAAACTGCCCGTACTTCCTGAAATAATCCGAAGCACTGCAGAGAGGTACAGGGAAGTTGTCATTGAAATGCTGGACAGGATAAATGACGCATATGACGACATATGCGGCTCCCTGATTAAGAGAAACTTCAGCGAGATAACGGGAATAGACAGCGGAAAAGGAGATGTCCACAATTTCGGAAGAAGCACTACTATAGTATCCACAAATGCAGGCAAATTTGTCTACAAACCGCACGATGTGTCGATAGATCTGAGGAGCGCGGAACTTACGGAGCGTTTCTTTCCGGATGTCATGCAGTCTCCGTCGGTGCTTTGTTATAAGGAATACGGATTCTCGGAATTCGTAAAGAACGAGCCC
Source organism: uncultured Eubacteriales bacterium (assembly GCA_900318105.1). Taxonomy (GTDB): domain Bacteria; phylum Bacillota; class Clostridia; order Peptostreptococcales; family Anaerovoracaceae; genus Crickella. The sequence continues at coordinate 72,740 of ONJG01000013.1, read as the reverse complement.
GCATCAACACCCGAAGCGGCCGGAAGATATTACCGCAGGCTGGGAGGCATGGCGGCTGTGGTTCAGATGCTGGGAAGCTACGACCTGCATCACAGCAATGTGCTGGCGAGGAACGAATATCCGGTTATCATAGACTATGAAACGATGATCGCTCCAGGAGCAGGTCCTGCTGCAAGAGGGCTTAAAAAGGAGATAGGATATTCACTTCTTTACAGCTCTCTGATGCCTATGAGACATGGCAGGATCGAGGGCAGCATACTCTTTGCGACGGATGAGGAAAATCCGTCCGCACCGGTGGTGGACGGGCGGAAACTGAGCGTAAAGGATTATCCGGATGAGTTTATCGGAGGATTCAGGGACACATACATGAGCTGCCTCAGCCGGAGAGATGAAATTAGGGAGTTTCTTTCGGAATCGTTCAAGGATGTATTTATAAGGCATATATACAGAAATACCGGCATATACAGCCAGATGATGGACAGTATGATGGAGCCCGGCTGGCTTTCAGACGACAGCAGGAGAGACGAGATATACAAGGGCTTTTCGAGGGCTCTTAAAAGAAGCGGTTACGAAGGCGAAGACGGAATAGCATCAGCCGAGACCGATGCGCTGATGAGAGGAGATATACCGTATCTTTATACGAGAGCAGACGGACGGGATCTCTATGCCGACGGGAGGATAGTGTGCAAGGATTTCTTCGCCGGAAGCAGCCTGGACAATATTCTGGCCAGGCTCGATTACCTCGGCGAGGATGATCTTCGCTTTGAGGTGGACCTTCTCAGAAAGGCCATGACGAAAGTCATAGTGCATAAAGAGAATCCGGAAAAAGACGAAGAAGAGCACAGGACGGCAAATGTACAGGGACCGCTGAGTGACGAAGAACTCATATCCCGCGCGGAGGACATATTCCGCCTGATTTCGGATGATGCAGTATATTCACCGTCCGGAGAGATACTCTGGTTCGGCCCCGATTATTATCTGATGACGGGCATGCAGCTGCTGAGCATGGGTATGATGAACGGCAACGCTGGACTGGCTGTTTTCTTTGCGGCCATAAGCAAGCTGAGCCGTGATGAAACCGTAATAAAAAAAGCAAACGAATATATTGAATCCATAACATCCAGACAGGAGAGAATCATCGATGCATACAGGAGCATCGATGTTATATATCCAAATACGGAGAATATTTCATTTTCGACAGGATTTGCCGGAAAACTCATGTCATCATATATCCTCGGAAAATATACGGGAGATAAAAGATATGACAGTCTGTGCCGTGATATTATTGGCGCCATGAACAGGGCGGAGCTCGGTTTTGAAAAGCCGGACATATATAACGGCATGGCAGGTGCTCTTAAGATCATCTGCAGCAATGATGAGCTCTTTGAAATGCCGGGCGCGGCTGAGCTTAGCGCCAAACTCGCGGACAGGATAATGAAAGATGCCGTTATCGTTTATAAGGGCAGTAAAATCTGGAAGACATCATCTGTACAATGGCCGATATCGGGCGCAGGCCACGGTCAGTCAGGAGTTGCAAGTGCTCTGATAAAAGCGTCGGAAAGACTCGGGCGTGAGGATCTCATGACGGCCGCCATGGCGGGAATTGAATTTGAAAAAGATATCTATTCACCCGGTCTCAGGGCATGGCCTGACATGAGAGAGCATCAAAAGACAGACAAATATATGAACGGATACTGCTCGGGAGCATCTGGTATAGGACTGGATGCGCTGAGGACCGGATACGAAGGTTCCGATAAGATAATTGAGCTTGCTCTTGACAGCGTCATGAAGGAGCCCATACAGGAAAAGGATATACTCTGCTGCGGCAACTGTGCCATTATAGAGTTCCTGCTGTCAGCAGGTACGGAAATGGAAAGAGATGATTTATGTGATGAAGCCCGCAGGAGAATGACGGAACTTATATCAAGAGCGGACAGCAAAGGGCATTACAGCTGCCTGAACGGATCGCTTGAGGATGTTATCTCACCCGGACTGTTCTATGGACTTGCAGGCATAGGATATGAGATGCTGAGACTTGCCGCTCCAGGCAGGATAAAAAGTGTATTGCCGTAAATTCACGGCTTGACAATATGCAATTCAGGTGTTAGCATTCACGGGTAATTAAAACGATGACGAGGACAGTAAGTGTATCAGACGAGTCATGAGAGAGAAGCGGGCGGTGAGATCGCTTCGGCTCCGGATGCACCGAAAACCACCTCCGAGTGGCACCAATCCTGCCCGCCTTGGCAGCGTCAAAAGCCTCAAAGAGTGCCGGCAAGCGGACTTGCCGGAAGATGGGTGGAACCACGGATACAAATGAGTATGCGTCCCTTCTGACTGATGTCGGAGGGGGCATTTTTTGTCCCGGCCGACTGTGTAATCTGCTCCGCTCTCGTATGGCGGAGAACTGAAAAGAAGGAGGAAAACAAATTGATAATCACACTTAAAGACGGAAGTAAAAAAGAATATTCTGAGCCGATGTCTGCATATGATATCGCGAGGGATTTATCCGACGGACTTGCAAGAGTCGCCTGCATAGCAGAGGTGGACGGAAAGACCTGCGATCTCAGAACGGTCATAGACCATGACTGCAATCTGAACATCCTTACATTTGATTCGGATGCCGGAAAGCATGCATACAGACATACATGCTCGCACGTTATGGCGGAGGCAGTGCAGAATCTCTTCCCCGAAGCAAAGCTTGCCATCGGACCGTCAATTGACACGGGATTTTACTATGACTTCGACATGCCGCCTCTGACCAGGGAGGATCTTGATAAAATCGAGGCCGAGATGAAGAGAATCATCAAGAAAGGCGACAGGCTCGAGTATTTTGAGCTGCCGAGAGAAGAAGCAATAAAACTGATGGAGGAGAGAGGAGAACCATACAAGGTCGAGCTCATCAACGATCTTCCGGAGGGTGAGACGATTTCTTTCTATCAGCAGGGTGACTTTATCGAACTCTGCGCAGGCCCGCACCTGATGAGCACAAAGCCCATCAAGGCTTTTGCTTTGACATCGAGTTCGGGTGCCTACTGGAGAGGAGATGAGCACAATAAGATGCTCACACGTATTTACGGTACGGCTTATACGAAGAAGGAAGAACTCAACGAATACCTCGAGTATCTCGCGGACATCAAAAACAGGGATCACAACAAACTGGGCCGTGAGATGGATCTGTTTACTACTGTTGATGTAATAGGACAGGGTCTTCCGCTCTTCATGCCAAAGGGTACCAAAATAATACAGAAGATGCAGAGATGGATTGAGGACCTCGAGGAGTATGAGTGGGGATATGTCCGCACGAGGACGCCGCTTATGGCCAAGTCCACACTGTATAAGATTTCGGACCACTGGTATCACTATAAGGACGGAATGTTCCTGCTCGGATATGACAATCTCGAGGACCTGATGAATGCTGAGGACCGCTCCCATGAGATTAGCGGAGTACAGGATTTAAACCTCATAGAAAACGACGAGGACAGCAATGTAATGGCTCTCAGACCCATGACCTGTCCGTTCCAGTACTATGTATATAAGGCCCGTCAGAAGAGTTACAGGGATCTGCCTTACAGAATGGGTGAGACCTCAACCCTGTTCAGAAATGAGCAGGCAGGTGAGATGCACGGACTTACGAGGGTGCGTCAGTTCACGATTTCTGAGGGCCACCTCGTAATGACGCCGGAGCAGGTAAGAGACGAATTCAAGAACTGCGTTGAGCTTGCCAAGTACTGCCTGACAACTCTCGGTCTTGAGGAGAATGTCACTTACAGACTCTCCAAATGGGATCCCGAGCATGCAGAGGACTACCTCGGCACCCCTGAGGAATGGGAGCATAACGAAGGCTTCATAAGAGAAGTTCTTAATGAAATCGGGCTCGAGTTCACAGAGGCTGTGGGCGAAGCTGCATTTTACGGTCCGAAGCTCGACATCCAGGCTAAGAATGTATATGGCAAAGAAGACACGATGATCACAATCCAGCTCGATACCGTGCTGGCAGAACGCTATGATATGTACTTCATAGACAAGGACGGACAGAAGAAGAGACCTTATATCATTCACAGGACTTCAATCGGATGCTACGAGCGCACACTCGCATGGCTGATTGAAAAATATGCGGGCAATCTGCCTACATGGCTCTGCCCTGAGCAGGTAAGGATACTGCCTATCTCAGATAATGTGGCTGATTATGCCGAGGAAGTCAGAAAAGAACTCAGGAGAAACGGTGTCGATGTCACTGTTGATAAGAGCGGAGAGAGAATCGGCTACATGGTCAGAAAGGCGCAGATGGAGAAGGTTCCGTATATGCTCGTAATCGGTGCCAAGGAAGCCGAGGAAGGCAAGGTATCCGTCAGATCGAGATATCAGGGAGACGAAGGCGTCAAAGCTCTCGATGAATTCATATCGGATATCTGCGAGGAAATCCGCACAAAGGAAATTCGCAAGATTGAAAAGAAGGACGAAAAGAATAATAATAAGAATTCCAAATTGAATTAAGCGTGAACTCACTCGCGGGAAGTTGGAGGAAATACAAAAGCAGCCTGAGGTCAATTATTACACCTCAGGCTGCTTTTCAATTCAGTATGGTTTGCAATTTCTTAAAAAAGCTTTTTTTCTGCTTCTTTCTCTTTGCCTTTTGAAGCCAGTCTGATAATGCTCTCTGCCTTATCAGCTCCGAAGGCAAGGCCTTTTTTGTCGAAAATCCTTGCAATCTCCTCAACGGATTGTGCGAGTCTCAGGGCAGCGAGATCATCTGCCATCCAGATTACATCAGGCATACCACCTGTAATCTCTTCGAGCATCTCTTCTGTTAACTTGATTTTATCTGACATAGTGTTACCTCCTAATAAAACTATTATTAACTGTTTATATTTTAGCACATCATTATAATCCCTCGAGAATAAAATGCAAGTGTTATTTTAATTAATATTTTGCATTTCCCTGTATTATTTTATTTCTGTTGAGGTGGAGAAGACAATTAAAAAATGCTATAATTCTTGGCAGTGGGTGCAGCTTACTTGCAGCTGCAGTCAACTATTGCTCAGGAGAGATTATATGTCAGTAAGATACAAACGTGTTTTGATAAAAGTAAGCGGAGAAGCTCTCTCAGGATCCGATAAGTTCGGTGTCAATGATGCTGAACTTGAAAAGGTCGCCCGGCAGATAAAAGAAATCAGAGATGCCGGTGTTGAAGTCGGTGTTGTAGTCGGAGGAGGCAACTTCTTCCGCGGGCGCACAGGAGGCAATATAGACCAGCCCACAGCTGACTACATGGGCATGCTCGCAACCGTCATGAACGGTCTTGCACTTCAGGATGCACTTCTGTCTGTTGGTTGCCCCGCAAAACTCATGACTTCAATAGAAATCAGGGATATGGCCGAGGGCTATGCAAGACGCAAGGCCCTGGACTATCTTGAAGAGGGCAAAGTCGTTGTTTTCGGAGGAGGCACGGGATCTCCGTTCTTTACAACCGATACCACCGCGGCTCTCAGAGCTGCCGAAATAGGAGCTGACGTGCTCCTCCTGGCCAAAAACGTGGATGCCGTGTATTCGGCAGACCCGGACAAAGACCCGGACGCCGAAAGGTATACCGAGCTTGGCTACATGGATATAATTGAAAAAGACCTCAAGGTAATGGACCTGACAGCAGCTACGCTGTGCAAGGATACAGATACCAAGATATATGTGTTTGCGCTTGCAAAAGAAGGCAATCTCATGAAAGTTATCAACGGTGAAAACGTAGGAACACTCATTCAATAGGAGGAAGCTATGGCTGAGAAAAAATCACTTGAAGAAAGAATCGAAAGCACCAAGAATTTTCTTAAGGAAAACCTCAATACGGTAAGGGCGGGCAGAGCGAATCCCGCACTTCTTGACAAGGTAATGGTCGACTATTACGGCACGCCTACTTCTCTTAAAGCACTGGCCAATATTTCGGTGCCGGATCCGAGAACTCTTATGATTTCGCCTTTCGACCCTCAGTCGATATCGGATATCGAAAGAGCGCTGAATGAAGCAAATATCGGTATAACACCGGCAAATGACGGCAAGGTCATAAGGCTTGCCATACCTCAGCTCACAGAGGAGAGACGTAAGGAACTCACCAAGGTGGTTAAAGGCTATGGAGAAGACGCTAAAGTCGCCATCAGAAACATGAGACGCGATATCAACGAAGAGCTCAAGAAATCCCAGAAGGCAGGGGAAATCACTGAGGACGATCTGAAGGAAGACCTCGATGAAACCCAGAAGACCTGCGATAAAGCGATCAAGGATATCGATGATATGATAGCTGACAAAGAAAAGGAACTGATGGAAGTTTAGTCGGATAAAACAGATAATAATGACTGAAATGTAAGCGTGGCGCAAAGCCACGTTTACTACGTATAAAGGGGAATTTACAAGTACTGTTATGAGCGAAGACAAGAGACCTGTCCCGGCGCATGTCGGAATAATAATGGATGGTAACGGCAGATGGGCCAAGGCGCACGGCGTTCCGCGCGTTATGGGCCACAATGCCGGCATGCAGGCGATGAAAAAGATAGTCATCGCCTCGTCTGATATGGGGATTAAATACCTGACCGTTTATGCTTTTTCGACGGAAAACTGGAAGAGAAGCACCGAAGAGGTCAGTGGCATATTCAATCTTATCGTCAAGTACGTAAATTCCGAGCTCGAAGAGCTGGACGAAAACAACGTGCATATCAATATATTCGGTGAGTACGACATGCTGCCCAGAGCATCCGTCGATGCCATCGATAAAATGGTAAGCCGCCTGGCAGGCAATGACGGTCTCATATTCAATATCGCCTTAAATTACGGAGGCAGGGATGAGATACTTAGGAGCGTCAGGAGCCTGTACAGCGAACTGTCGGAAACAGCGATTAAAGAGATGATAAAGTCCCTGCCGGATCTGGCTCCGGGGACAGCCGCCGAAATGATGGAGGAAGCGTTCGCATCCGTGATGCCATCCATGATTTCGACACTGGAGGAAAAGGACATATCCAGACATCTTTATTCAGGCAGTGCCTTGTTTGATGTGCCAGACCCCGACCTTATCATCAGGACGAGCGGAGAGGAGAGAATGTCCAATTTCCTCACCTGGCAGGCAGCATACAGTGAATTGATGTTTACGGACACTCTGTGGCCCGATTTCACTCCGGAGGAGTACAAGTCGATGATAGAGGCGTTTTCAAACCGCGAGAGGAGATTCGGCGGCAGATAGCAATCCGGACTATGAGTTGTTTTCCTGATTCAGCAGGAGTAAACAAAGGGTATGAAATTAAGAAAACTGAAGGATATTTACAACGAGGAATATTCGGCCAAATCCGTATATGTAATAAAGACGGCACTCACGATATTCGTGCTCTGTCTTTTTATATACTATATCTGGACCAAGGCGCCCACGGTACTGGCATTTGCAGGCGCGGTTATAAAACCGCTGATACTGGGCATGTGCATAGCATATCTTTTAAATCCGCTTGCGCTTAAGATAGATGAAAAATTGCTTCACGGGCTCAGATCCGAAAAGACACGCAAGACGGTGTCCGTCCTAATCACTTTTGCGATAGCATTTTTTATTATCGGAGTTCTGATCACCGTTGTAATCTGGACATTTACCAAAAGCATTTCAGCGCTCAATTTTGAAGATGTCAGGCAGTATGCAACGGTACTTAGCGAACAGTTCAATGATTTCAAGTCCGCTCTTGAAAAGACGCTTAAGAGCTTCAACATAAACCTGGCCAGCATAAGCGGCAAGCTGGGAGGCATCTTCAGCGGTGTCAAGACAGGAGCGTCAACGCTTCTCTTCTCCGTGATTTTCGCTGTATATTTCATGCTGGATTCGGGCATCCGGAGCTACTGGATGGACGTGTTCAACAGCTTTGCCTCTGACAGCACAAGAGAAAAGCTAAGTGCGTTTGCCAAGGACGCAAAGAGAGTATTCTCGGGCTATATAAGGGGACAGGCCATTGATGCCTGCCTGGTCGGAATCATGGTGACGGTTGCGCTTCTAATAGCGGGGATACCGTATGCGGCTGTCATAGGAATCCTGACCGGTGTCGGCAACCTGATACCTTACGTGGGACCGGTTGTGGGATTCGGCTCGCTTATTGTGGTATGCCTGGCCGAGGGCTCGCTGACTCAGCTGTTAATAGGCGGCGTCATACTATTGGCCGTTATGTTCATAGACGGAAATATAATCAATCCGAGAATGCTCAGCAGCAATGTTGAGGTGCATCCGGTCCTGGTCATAGTCGCACTGCTTGTGGGCGGCAAGATCGGAGGCATTGTGGGCATGCTCATTTCGGTGCCTGTTGCGGCATTGATTAAAATCCGGTTTGAGAAATATATGCAAAAAAGAAAAAGCACAGAAGGAATAAACAAACTATGAAAACCAGAATTTTATCGGGACTTTTAATGGCGCCGCTTCTGGTGGTGCTCTACTTCGGAGGAGTTGCCCTGTGGGCAGCAGCCCTTCTCATTTCTCTCATGGGAGTTCATGAATTCTGCAACGGATGGAACAATCTCGATGTAAAACCGAGCAAGACAATCTGCTATATTTTCACATTGCTCCTCTTTTCAACGGCCATACCATCTGCGAGCTCTGCCGTACCGCGTTTTTACGAAAACATGATGATGATCTGCATCTGGCTGTTTATGGTGGTTGCCGCAGGTCTCATTTACGGATGGAAGATTAACGAAAGAGGACCTTATGATGCAATTGCAACGGTCACTACGCTGGTATATATCCCGTTCTTTGCATACCATATGGTGCTGATTGATCAGACTGAATACAGACTATTCATTTGGATAGTTGTCATTGCAGCTTTCGGTTCGGATATATTTGCATATTTCACGGGATATTTCCTCGGAAAACATAAGATGGCGCCTAACCTCAGCCCCAAGAAAACAATAGAGGGTGCAGTCGGAGGGCTTATCGGAAGCTCGCTTTTCTCATGGCTCTTCGGTTACTTTTTTATGAGAAACAGCGGACTTGATAATGCCGCTCTCATCTGCCTTATGCTCGGGCTGCTGGGAGGAGCTGCCGGGATGGCGGGAGACCTGACCGCGTCTGCTTTCAAACGCAAGATGGGCATCAAGGACTACGGAAACCTCATACCGGGCCATGGCGGCATCATGGACAGGTTCGACAGCGTCATATTCGTCGCACCAGTAATCTATTATGAGATATGCGGACTGACACAGATTCTGAACGTATGAAGAAAGTACTTATACTTGGAAGCACCGGTTCCATAGGGACTCAGGCGCTCGAGATAATCAGGAATAACAGGGACAAATTCTCGGCTTGCGGACTCAGCTGCCGCAGCCGGGTGGACGATTTGATTGCCCAGATAAGGGAATTCGCACCGGAGTCGGTCTGCGTCGGTAATTCCGATGATGCAAAGAGAGTGAAGAGTGAGTTTCCAGAGATCGATGTGCACTATGGGGATGCAGGACTTGTGGAAATCGCAGGCATGGACTGCGATATTGTTCTGAATGCGCTTATGGGCATAAGCGGGCTTGCTCCTACATATGAGGCAATTTCACACGGGAGAGACATCGCGCTTGCCAATAAGGAAACCCTTGTCGCCGGAGGTGAGATAGTCACAGAGCTCTGCAGGGAGAAAGGTGTAAAACTTATACCGGTGGACAGCGAGCACAGCGCGATATTCCAGTGCCTTGAAGGAAACGGCGGCAGTGCGTGCGCAAGGGCATACAAAGATGACGCAGGTGACGGACCGGACAGAGCGATCCGAAGAATTCTTCTGACCGCATCGGGCGGACCTTTCAGAGGAAGGACACTCGATGAGATGAGGGACGTAACGATTGAGCAGGCTCTCAATCACCCGAACTGGTCCATGGGATCAAAGATTACGATAGATTCCGCAACGATGATGAACAAAGGACTGGAGGTAATCGAGGCCAGGTGGTTATTCGACATCCCTGCGGATAAGATAGACGTACACGTGCATCCTGAGAGCATTGTGCATTCCATGGTGGAGTTCATGGACGGTTCTGTAATTGCTCAGATGGGAATTCCCGACATGAAGATTCCAATCGGACTTGCGCTTAATTATCCGGACAGACTCAGTTTGATTCCGGAATTCAGCGGACTTGATGAGGACAGGGGGTCTGACGGGAGCCTGGACTTTTTCACCAAGGGAGCAAATCTCACATTTGAAAAAGCAGACAGGAAAACCTTCAGGTGCCTCGACATCGCGTATGCCGCCATCAGGGAAGGCGGCAGTGCGCCGGTCGTCATGAACGGCGCAAACGAGGAACTCGTCGCGATGTTCCTCGCAGGAAATATAGGTTTTACGGACATACCGGAGACAATAGAACGGGTGATGGACAAATCCGGTTTCAGCAGACCCGGAACGGTTGAGGAAATACTTGCCATAGATAACGAATCCAGGATAATGGCAAGAAAGATGCTCAAAACCGAGTGAATTCAGTAAAGTAACAGAAAGGAATTATATATTAAGTGTTAACGGCAGTTTTGTTTGTATTGATGCTGCTTGTGCTGGTAATACCGCACGAGTGGGGACATATGGTGGTTGCCAAGTTATGCGGCGTTAAAGTAAACGAGTTTTCGGTGGGAATGGGACCGCTTCTGTTCCAGAGAAAGAAAGGCGATACTCAGTATTCTGTCAGGCTTCTTCCGCTTGGCGGTTTTTGTGCAATGGAAGGAGAAGAAGAGACGGTCGACAGTCCCACATCCTACAGCAGCAAAAGCAATCCGCAGAAGATAGCGATATTGCTTGCGGGAGTTACGATGAATATTCTCATCGCCATTCTCGTATCGATTATAGTGGTGGGAATCACGGGTTTTCCGAGTAACACTCTCGAAAGCGTAAGCCCGGGATCGCCTGCAGAGGCAGCCGGACTCAGAGCCGGAGACACAATTCTCGAGATAGACGGCCGTGCAACAAGGGAGTGGGAGGATGTAACTTCCGCCATTGATGCAAACAAGGACGGCTCTACCATGCATTTTGTGATAAAGCGCGGAGGAGAGGCGATGGAAGCCGATATTACTCCCGAGTATCTTGATGATGAGCAGCGCTATGTCGTCGGCATTGTGTCTGCTTACAAGAAGAGCTTCGGAAAGAGCATCACGGGCGGAGTCAGGCTCACATGGGAAGTATGCACTGCGTTTGCCGGCGCAATTAAAAGCATGATTACAAACGGTGTAAATGCAGATGACATGGCAGGACCCGTCGGTCTGGTCAGGGTAGTGGATCAGACAACGTCATATGGGGCAACGAGCTATCTGATGCTGCTTGTCCTGGTAAGTCTCAACCTCGCATTCTTCAATCTGCTGCCGATACCGGGACTCGACGGAGGAAAGATTTTCTTTATCTTCCTCAAGGTCATCAGCGGCGGCAGGATAACAGATGATATGGAATACAAAGCAACGGTGGCGGGGATGATGCTGCTGATTGCATTTGCCGTGCTTATAACATTTAACGACATAAAGAATATTTTCGGATAGGAAATGAGCAAAATAAGAAATACAGTACAAGTTAATTGTGGAGGCGTACTCATCGGAGGAGGCGCTCCAGTATCCATTCAGTCGATGACCAATGTGGACACAAGGGATACCGATGCCCTGGTAAGGCAGATAAAGGAACTTTCGGATGCCGGCTGCGAGATAGTGAGGGCTGCCATTCCGGATATGGAGGCTGCAGAGTCACTGGGGCGCGCAAAAAAGCAGGTAAAGGTTCCTCTTGTTGCGGATATCCACTTTGATTACAGACTTGCCATAGCCGCGATTGAAAACGGGGCAGACAAGATAAGAATCAATCCCGGTAATATCGGCAGCATGGACAGAGTAAAGGCGGTCGTAGAAAAAGCCAGGGAGAGGAATATTCCCATCAGGGTCGGAGTAAACTCAGGCTCTCTTCAAAAGGATATTCTTGAGAAATACGGCGGCGTGACTGCTGACGGGCTCGCCGAAAGCGGCGCCGGGATGCTGGGCATAATCGAGGAGCTCGGCTACGATCAGCTCGTGGTATCCATTAAATCATCCGATGTAAAGATGAATTACGATGCACACATGAGGCTGAGAGAGCTCACTGACAAGCCCATTCATATAGGAATTACCGAGTCGGGAACGCCCAGGAACGGAGAACTCAAATCCGCCGTCGGAATAGGTTCACTCCTTCTTGCCGGCATAGGAGATACCATGAGAGTATCACTCACAGACGATCCGGTTAAGGAAGTGCTCTTTGCAAGACGCATACTTGAGACCGTCGGCCTGAGAGAAAAGGCCATTGAGGTCGTTTCATGCCCGACCTGCGGAAGGACCGAGATAGATCTGATCGGGCTGGCAAATGAAGCCGAAGACAGACTGGTGCCTATAGCTGCCGCAAGGGCCGACAGAGGACTCAGACCGCTTAAGATAGCAGTTATGGGATGTGCGGTAAACGGCCCCGGTGAGAGCAGGGAAGCCGACTACGGAATCGCCGGAGGACGCGGCGAAGGGCTGGTGTTCTCGCACGGTGAGATAATTGAGAAAGTGAGCGAGGATGCACTTGTTGACAGACTGATAGAGCTTGTGGAGGCCGATAATTCAAAGTGATAAAAATACCTGCTGAGATTCTCACAATTGCCGAGCTTACAGAGGCAAGCGGCAAATCCGAGCAGGACATCGACATCGAGATAACCAATATCTCGGTGAAGGAGTCCGCGGACAAATCGGGCCTGGTGATAAGAGTAGACACCAAGCTCAATTTTGTGATGCCAAAAAGAACAGAGAATATCATGAAAGAGCGCATTATGGCGCGCATAGGAGCCGCAAAGCGCATCAGCTTTAACTATGCCTACACGGGGATAAAAGTCTTTGATAATGCAGAGCATGAGCAAAACGGAAGCAACGGAGGCTACAACGGAGGAAGACCATACAGAAAACGCGATGCCGATAAACCCGCATTTACAAATTCCGCAGGAGAACTCGTCATACTCGGTGCCGATTTCAGCGGAGAAGCGGCGGATTATGGCGAACTCGAAGGCTTTGTCGGTACAAGTGACAAGGCCGTAATAGAGGGAGAGATATTCAAAATGGATTCCATCCCCATCAAGAGCGGCCGTGTTCTGGTCAGTATTTTTGTTGCAAACAAGGCTAAGACGCTCTGCATCAAGAGCTTTGTATCTCAGAACAAAATGAGTGAAATCGATGAGAACCTCGGAGAAGGAGACATGATAAAAGCCAGAGGCTCCATTGAATACGATACTTATGAGCATGAAAACGTGATGATGGTCAATTCTCTCAAGAAAACAGAAAAGACCATCAGGGAGGATAAGTATCAGAACGGCAGGAGGGTGGAGCTTCACTGCCACACCAAAATGAGCGACAATGACGGCTTTAACGAGGCTGCGGATATAGTGAGGACAGCTGCACACTGGGGCCAGCCTGCTGTTGCAATCACGGACCACGGAGTTGTGCAGGCATTTCCCGATGCGGCTGCAGAAGCCGCACGTCAGGCCGGGCGCGGCAGGGACATCAAGGTTATATACGGCCTGGAAGGCTACCTCTATCCTGATGAAAATGCCATTCTTGATGACGGCAGCATAGATATAAAGAAGAACAGGACGTATCACATAATCATCCTGGCCAAAAACCAGACAGGGCTCAAGAATATATATAAACTTGTCAGCCTGTCGCATATAGACTATTTCTACAAAAGACCGAGGATTCCGCGCTCGGTGCTCGAGGCTCACAGAGAGGGTCTCATCATAGGATCCGCCTGCGAGGCGGGAGAGTTCTATCAGGCTGTGATAGAGGGAAAGAGCGATGATGAACTCATTGAAATAGCGAGCTTTTACGATTATCTTGAGATACAGCCTCTCGGAAATAACCGCTTCCTGATCGAAGAAGGAAGGGCGACTGACGATAACGAACTTATTGCAAACAACCTTAAGGTTGTTGAAATTGCAGACAAACTGGGCAAGCTCACGGTAGCAACAACGGACGCTCACTATCCCAATCAGGAATCCTCCATCTACAGAAACATCATAATGCAGGGCATAGGATTCAGGGACACTCCGTCAGACTCTCTCTATCTCAGAACGACCGATGAGATGATGGAAGAATTCTCATATCTCGGTGACAGGGCCGAAGAGATAGTAATTACAAATACGAACAGGATAGCCGCTGTGATAGAGGATGTTAAACCTATTCCCGACGGAAAGTTCCCGCCCAAGATCGAGGGCTCTGAGACAAAGCTAAGAGAGAGCTGCTATGAAAAGGCGAGGTCCATATACGGAGATCCTCTTCCCAAAGATGTGGAGGAGAGGCTCGAGGTGGAGCTTAACTCGATTATTTCAAACGGCTATGCCGTGATGTACATAGCCGCCAAAATGCTCGTTGAAAAGTCGCTGTCGGACGGATATCTGGTAGGATCCAGGGGATCTGTGGGTTCTTCGTTTGCAGCCACCATGGCGGGCATCACAGAGGTAAATCCTCTTCCGCCTCATTACATATGCCCCGAGTGCAAGACATATATACCTCAGACGGAGCTCGGACTGAACTACGATACAGGCTACGACATGCCCGAAAAGAGCTGTCCGAAGTGCGGCGCCAGAATGAAAAAGGAAGGCCTTAATATACCGTTTGCCACCTTCCTCGGATTTACAGGAAACAAAGAACCGGATATCGACCTTAACTTTGCAGGCGAATACCAGCCGATTGCTCACAGATATGTAGGTGAGATTTTCGGAGACAAGAATGTATTCAAGGCCGGCACGGTAGCGACAATCGCAGACAAAACCGCTTTCGGCTACGTTAAACACTACGTAGAGGACAATCACATCAAAGCCAGCAAATATGACATTGACTACCTGGTCAAAGGCTGCACCGGAGTAAAGAGAACGACGGGACAGCATCCGGGCGGAATTATCGTTGTTCCGGACGACCATGAGATATTCGAGTTCTGCCCGATTCAAAAGCCGGCTAACAAAAGGGACACCGATGTAATAACGACCCATTTTGATTATCACAAGATAGAATCAAACCTGCTGAAACTCGACATACTGGGGCATGATGTTCCTCAGATGATAAGGCATCTGCAGGTGATGACGGGCGTGGAACCAATGAGCATTCCGCTGGATGACCCTAAGACATTAAGCATATTTACATCGCTCGATGAACTTCACATAAAAAACGAGGATTACAGGTTTACGCACGGAACCTATGCGATTCCGGAATTCGGAACCAATTTCACCAGGCAGATGCTGGATGATATTAAACCCGATACGGTTGAGGCTCTTATCAAGATGTCGGGATTCTCGCACGGCACCGATGTATGGACCAACAACGCGCAGGATTTGATCAGAAACAAAACCGCGACCATAAGCGAGGTAATATCCTGTCGTGACGATATCATGACATTCCTTATCAGCAAGGGCCTTGAGAACGCGGATGCCTTCAAGATAATGGAGATAGTCCGTAAGAATAAAAAGCTCAGCGATGAGCAGCTGGCTCTGATGAAGGACCACGGAGTTCCGGACTGGTATATCTGGTCGTGCGAAACCTTGAAGTACATGTTCCCGCGTGCCCACGCTGCGGCCTATGTAATGATGTCAATCCGCATGGCCTGGTTTAAGGTATATTACCCGGAGGCCTTTTATGCGGCCTGGTTTACATCCAAGGTGGATAACTTCGATGCTGAAATAGCCGGAAAGAGCATGGCCGATGTGGAGCGCAGGATGGATGAGCTTCAAAGGCTCGGAAATACCGCAACAGCCAAGGAAAAAGAACAGCTTACGGTATACGAGGTAATGTACGAAGCGCTTTCGAGGGGCATTGAGTTTGCAGAACCTGTACTCGGCGTTGCCGAGGCGTGCAAATTCTCGGTCGTGGATGGAAAGGTAATGCTTCCGTTCAATGCCATAAGCGGAATAGGTGATACGGCCGCCGAATCCCTGACCAAAGCATATTCGGAAAAGGTATTCAACACGCTTGATGATGTAAGGTCACGCACCAGGCTGTCCGCGACCAATATTGAAGACCTGAAGCGTCACGGCCTTTTTGCGGGACTGCCCGAATCTGCGCAGATGACAATATTCGACATCGCATAGATCAGACGGTTTCGCTGAATAATTAAAACTCAATATTGACTTTTAATGAACATATGCTAATATATTCATATGAATGTATCATCATATGTTCTTTGCTTTTATGTAAAACGCGGAGGTAAATATGAAATCAAGCGATGATTACAAACTGAAAGGAATGAGCGAGGAGGATTTGCTTGATCTGGCGGATCTCTTCAAGATGTTTGCAGACTCTACACGCATCAAGATTCTCTATGATCTCTTTGACGGAGAAAATAACGTGACTGAAATCTGTGAAGATATTGAGATGAATCAGTCTGCCGTATCGCATCAGCTCAGGGCGCTAAAGGCCGGCAAACTCGTAAAGAGCAGAAGAGACGGCAAAGCCATCTATTATTCGCTTGATGACGAACACGTAAAGACGATTATCGCCATGGGCAAAGAACATATTGAGGAATAAGGAGGAAGCTACAATGAAAAAGAAGTTTAAACTGCAGGATCTCGATTGTGCAAACTGCGCTGCAAAGATGGAAGAGGCCATAAAGAATATTGATGGAGTAAACGATGCATCGGTAAGCTTTATGACACAAAAGATGATGATTGATGCAGATGATGCAAGATTTGAAGAAATCGTTCAGGAAGCGGTGAAGTGCATCGCAAAAGTTGAGCCGGATTGCCGCGTAGTGCTTTAATTATATGAATCAATTAACAGAAAAACAAAAAATAGAATTAAAAAGAATCATAATTGCGCTGGTGATGTTTGCGCTGCTTCTGGCAGCGGAGCACCTCTTACTCCCGCCTTTAGAAACAGCGGAGGGACCCGGGAGCGCGCCAGCTTCGCCTGCTCTTTATGCAGGGATTGCAATCAAGCTTTTATATCTTGTTCCGTATTTCATCGTGGGTCACGATGTCATTCGCAAGTGCTTTATCGGGATTAAGAACAAACAGCTTTTTGATGAGAGTTTTCTAATGACACTTGCCACGGTCGGAGCATTCGGCTGCGGAGAGTTTGAGGAAGCCGTCGCCGTTATGCTCTTCTATCAGGTGGGTGAGTTCTTTCAGAGCTACGCTGTCGGTAAATCCAGAGGTGCAATTTCGGATCTTATGGACATAGCACCGGAATTCGCGAACAGGGAAAACGAGGACGGCAGCACTGAAGTAATAGAACCCGATGATATAGAAGTCGGCGACATCCTCATCGTAAAACCCGGTGAGAGGATACCGACGGATGCTCTTGTTGTCGAAGGGCACGGGCTTATAAACACTGCGGCCCTGACCGGAGAATCCGTTCCGAGAGAGGTGAAAGAAGGAGAAAGCGTGATATCGGGATGCATAAACGGTGACACGCTCCTCAAGGTTCAGGCTGTCAAAGAGTATGACGACTCAACCGTAATGCAGATACTCGAGCTTGTCGAAAATGCAGCTTCGAGGAAATCCGAAACCGAGAGCTTTATCACGAGATTTGCAAAATATTACACACCAATTGTCGTAATTGCTGCTGTGGCTCTCGCATTTATACCGCCGCTCATATCCGGAAACTTTACGGCAGAATTCTCAAAATGGCTGCTGAGAGCATGCACATTCCTTGTAATCTCATGCCCGTGCGCCCTTGTGATATCGGTTCCGCTTGCATTTTTCGGAGGGATAGGAGCTGCATCAAAGGAAGGCGTCCTTGTAAAGGGCTCAAATTTCCTTGAGCAGATGTCCATGCTCGACACAATAGTCACCGACAAGACAGGAACTCTCACAGAGGGTAAATTCAGTGTAAGCTACATGGAAGCTGCCGGGGAAATGGACACTGACGAGCTCATAAGGTACGCTGCGGCTGCAGAGTCTGGCTCCACACATCCTATAGCATCTGCCATAACCGAAGCATGCAAAAAACCATATCCGCCTTCAAAAATTAAGGATACGCAGGTTCAGGCAGGAGGCGGAGTCAAGGCCATAGTAGGCAGGGATGAGATTATCGTGGGTAAAAAATCCTACCTGGAAGAGCAGGGCATAGAGACAGAGGATACTTTGGCCGATGCAGCGGGCACGCATTGCTATGTGGCCAGGAACGGCAAATACATTGGCACGATTGTCGTATCGGATAAGCCCAAAGCCAATGCAAAAGAAGCTATCTCAGCCATGCTCAAAGCAGGAGTAAAGCACGTCGTGATGCTCACAGGAGACTCTGAGAGCGTGGCCTCATCCGTTGCATCAGAACTTGGCATCACAGACTACAGAGCGGAGCTGCTGCCACAGGACAAAGTAAATGTTGCTGAGGAGATGCTCTCTGTGATAAAGGCATCGACAAAAGGAAAGGGCAAACTCGCATTTATAGGAGACGGAATAAACGATGCTCCGGTTCTGTCCATCGCCGATGTCGGAATAGCCATGGGATCTCTTGGCTCCGATGCCGCGATAGAAGCAGCGGACGTGGTCATTATGGATGATAATCTGACCAGAATTCCAAAGGTAATGAAAATTGCATCCAGGACAATAGGCATTTCCAGGATGAATATAGTATTTGCGCTCTTTGTGAAGTTCGCCTGCCTCATACTCGGTGCTGCAGGCATAGCCAATATGTGGGTTGCCGTATTTGCGGATGTTGGTGTTGCAGTCATATGTATTCTCAATTCCATGAGGATGCTCATAAAGGATAATGAACAGCTAAAAGTGCAGAATTAACGGAAAATATTGTGGCTCTTTGCGCCAAATGTTCTAGATATTGTGTTATAATCGCTTCGGAGCAATGTCTCCGGAGTTTTTTGTGCGCGTATATATGCGCGTTTGAATATACATATGGCTAAAAAGAGGAAAGCAAATCACAAAGCGGGGATATCGCCGCGGAAGAAAAAGAGAGCAAGGAAGAAACATCCTTTCATCAAGGCATTCTTTCTTACTATTTTATTTGTGATTATATTCGGTTCGCTTGCTGCCGTAGGCGGGGCTGCGTGGTACGGCAGGGAGATTATAAGGAATGCGGACCCGATTGACCCAACAAAAATATATGACACGCTCGAACTCAGCACACAGATATACGATGACCGGGGCAGGCTCCTGGATGAGATATATTACAACGAGAACAGAAGAATCGTAACATACGAGCAGCTTCCGGATAATCTCAAGAATGCTTTTGTAGCCGTCGAAGACAAAACATTCTGGGAGCACAGCGGATTTAACTTCAGGAGGATATTCGGAGCCATTCTGGATGCCGTGCACGGGGGACGCATAAGCGGCACGAGCACCATCACTCAGCAGCTGGCCAGGAATATATTCCTCCCCGAGGAAAAGGAAATAAGGTCCATAGAACGTAAAGTCACTGAGATGTACTATGCTTATGAAATAGAGCAGGTGCTCAGCAAGGAAGAGATTCTGACCGCATATCTCAACACCATATATCTGGGATACAGCTGCTATGGTGTTGATACGGCATCAAGGGTTTATTTTTCAAAAGAGGTGGAGGACCTGTCTCTTGAGCAGTGCGCCGCACTTGCGGCTCTCCCGCAGGCGCCCGGCGAATATGCGCTTCTTGTAAACGAGGAAGGAGAGAGAACAACCGAGCTCTCAAAGGATCTGTACGTAAATGACATATCCGAAGATAGAAGGAATATGGTCCTGGACCTCATGGCAGAGCAGGGCATGATAACAGCCGAAGAAGCCAAAGCAGCAAAAATGCCGGCAACGGAATTCATTGAGCCTGGCAAGGAAACCGAAGCATCAAGATCGTCATTCAAAGATTATCTGATAGAGACAGTCCAGAAGGACCTCATGGAGGCATACAATCTGACTGCGGAACAGGCCGAAAGCTGGGTATATACAAAAGGCCTCAGAATCTATTCGACCCTGGATACCAAGACTCAGAGCTTGATTACAAACGAATTCAAGGATGATTCGAACTTCCCGGGCGCAGCGGGCGATGAAAATGTCGAAGCCGCTATGGTAATCAGCGAGGTCGAGACCGGACATGTCAAAGCGATGGTCGGAGGCAGGAAAAACAAAGGGCAGATGCTCTTTAACAGAGCTACGAGTCCGAGGCAGCCGGGATCATCCATAAAACCTGTTTCGGTATATGCTCCGGCACTCCAGAAGAGCCTGGAATATGCTGCCAACAACCAGAAGTTTAAATTTGTTGATAAGAAAATAGACAAACAGGGCGCAAAGGGATACGGCGACTATCTGACTGCAGGTTCCAATGTCACCGATGAGCCGCTTAAGATAAACGGAAAGACCTGGCCGCTTAACGCGAGCAGATCGTTTACCGGAAAGAAGACGTTCAGAAGAGCGCTCGAATTGTCCATTAATACCTGTGCCGTAAAGATCCTTACGCAGATAGGGATAGATTATTCCATGGAAATGGTTCAGAAATTCGGAATCACGACCGCCGTCAGCGACACAAGCGAGCCGTACAACGATGTCAACCTCGCCGCACTGGCTCTCGGCGCCATGACGGAGGGAGTCACGCCGCTTGAGATGTCACTGGCATATGCGACTTTTCCGAACGGCGGTGTAAGGTATTCTCCTGTCTGCTATACAAAAGTTGAAAACAGCGACGGAGAGGTAATACTGGACGGCAAACCCGAGGAAGTCAGGGTGCTCGATGAGGGAGTGGCATGGATAATGACCGACATCCTCAGGACGGTGGTAAGCGACGGACTGGGCAGCAATGCTAAGATAAGCGGAGTTTCCGTAGGAGGAAAAACCGGAACGACAAACGACAACTACGATATATGGTTTAACGGCTTTACCCCGAAGTATTCCGCTGCACTCTGGGTGGGAACAGATGAAAATGTAAGCATGTTTGAAGGATCTTCTGCTGCTGCATCCCTATGGAGCACGATAATGAGCCAAGTGGACGGAGTAAGAGACGGGTCTTACAGACAAATGCCCGAAAATGTCATCAAGAAGAACGGTGAGTACTACACCAAGGGCACGGAACCCAAGGGAAAAGACAA
This sequence comes from uncultured Eubacteriales bacterium, assembly GCA_900318105.1. GTDB lineage: Bacteria > Bacillota > Clostridia > Peptostreptococcales > Anaerovoracaceae > Crickella. The sequence continues at coordinate 51,747 of ONJG01000013.1, read as the reverse complement.
AAAGCTTGCAAATTAAGCTGTTTAGTGATATATATAAGCACGGTAAGTTATTTCGGAAGAGTGGGGAAGCCCACTCTTTCACTTATGTATACGAAAACACGGAGGCTATATGGCCAGGCAAGACATATGCAGCGAGGTATCTCTCCTGCTTACTGACTACCTGAAGGAGCATAATCTCGAACTCTACAAGGTAGAGTACAAAAAGGAAGGCCCTGACTGGGTGCTCAGAGTATATCCGGATAAACCCGCAGATGCCACGACAGAGTACGTAAGCATCGAGGAGTGCGAAGAGCTTAACAGATATCTTTCAGACAGGCTCGATGAAACGGATATTATAGACAGGAGTTATAATCTCGAGGTGAGTTCTCCCGGGCTTGACAGGGAGCTTGTCAAAGAGACTGACTTTATAAGATTTGCCGGAAGGCAGGTTGAACTAAAAACTTACGAACAGATTAACGGCAGCAAGAATTTCGAAGGCACGCTTATAGGTAAAGACGATAATCTCGTGATTATCAAAACGGATGATGAAGAACTGAAAGTGCCGTTCGAAAAGATTTCAAAGATAAACTTGGCAGTGGTTTTCTAACTAAGGAGGACATAATGAACAACGATTTTCTGGAAGCGTTTGAAGATCTTAAGAAAGAAAAGAATCTCTCTGAGGAGGAGATTATCGGAGCGATCAAAGACTCCATAGAGAATGCATACAGGAAGAATTACGGAGCTTCCAACGTCAGGGTTGACGTGGATATGGAAAATGGTAATGTTACTGTTTTCATGGGAATGGAAGTTGTTGAGGAAGTGGAAGACGATCTTACACAGATTTCGCTTGCAGATGCAAAGGAAATCTATGACGGATATGAACTCGGAGATATCGTTGAATACGAAATCGACCCCAAGGACTTCAACAGAATCGCAGCCCAGGGTGCAAAGCAGGTATTCGTTCAGAAGAACAGAGAAGCCGAGAGAACCAATTCCTACAATGAATTTATCGAAAAGAAAGGCCAGATTGTCACAGGAAAGGTCGAGAGGATCAACAACGGCACCATGCTGATTTCACTCGGAAGAACAGAGGGCAGGGTGCCTGCATCAGAGCAGGTCAAGTCCGAAAACTTCAAGCCGGGAGAGAGAATCAAAGTATATGTCATGGATGTAAAGAAGGAGAGCAAGGGACCTCAGGTGCTGCTCTCAAGATCGCATCCGGGACTCGTCAGAGGACTCTTTGAACTTGAGATACCCGAAATCGCAGACGGAACTGTAGAGATAAAGGGAACTGCCAGGGAGGCAGGATCCCGCACAAAGATAGCCGTTTATTCCAACGATCCGAACGTCGATCCCGTGGGAGCATGCGTCGGAAACAGAGGAGCAAGAGTTCAGAACATCACGGACGAGCTCTTCGGAGAAAAAATCGACATCATAGTATGGGATGAGGATCCTGCTGTTCTCATAAGCAACGTCCTCAAACCGGCTATAGTTGAAGGTGTATACATCAACGAGGATGAGAAGTCCGCTACGGCAGTGGTGCCCGAGCAGCAGCTTTCACTTGCCATCGGAAGAGAGGGCCAGAACGTAAGGCTTGCAGCCAGGGTCAGCGGCTGGAAGATCGACATCAAGAGCAATGACCAGCTCAAGGAGATGGGATTTGACTTCGATGAATACGAAGATGCAGATGAGATGGAATACGAGGAGCCGCTTGCAGAAGAACCGGCAGAAGAACCAGAAACAGAAGCAAAAGAGGTAGAGGAAGTTGAGGAGACATCAGAGTCCGAAACCGATGCGTAGATGCATCTCTTGCAGGGAGTCAAAGCCACAGGATGAACTCCTGCGCTTTACCTTGTCGGGAGATACCATCTCGGCAGACACAGACGGAAACAGTGAAGGCAGAGGTTACTACCTTTGCAGCAGAAAAGAATGTATCGAAAACGCGATTAAGCGTAAAGCATTTAACCGCGCCTGCAGAACAAATGTGGACGCAGACAGCATAGAAACAGCTATAAACATAGCTCTTGACAGACAGGGGGAGGAATTGAATGTCAAAAAAAGTTAGTGAGCTTACCAAAGAACTTGACATAAGTTTGCAGGAACTCAAGGATTATGCAGTCAAGATGGGTATCGAGGTCGGAGGAGCCAGATCCTCTATTGAGGATGTGGATGCCGAAAGACTTGTGAGCACCATTAATCTCATGAAAGGAAACTCCGGCACCGGCGCGGATGGTACCGTCAAGCCCAAGATTAAGGCTGTGCCTGTTGTGCCCAAAGCCACGCCTGTGGCCAAGGCGCCCGTAGGAAAGCCCGTTATTCCAAAAAAACCGGTCGCTCCCAAGGAGGAAGAAAAGCCCGAAGATGATACGGCCGCAGCGGTAAAGGACTCAGATGCACCGTCTGAGGAGATTTCGGATGCAGGTGAAGATAAAAAGACTGCAAAAAAAGATAAAGAAGTTAAAGAAACAAAGGCTGAGAAGGAAGAAAAATCCCAAAAAGCAAAAGAAGAAGAGAAACCTGCAAAAGAGGAAAAAGCCGAAATAAAGGAGGAAACCCCCGAAGCTCCTGAAGATTATGTAAACGCACCCGGAAAACCCATGCGTTTCAAGAAAATATCCGATGCCGAGACCGAAAAGAAGAAGGCAGAAGAACAGAGAAAACGCCAGAAGGAAAAACTCGCTGCAAGCGCAGAAAGTGCCAAAACTACGAGAAAGAAAAAAGCCACAGCCGGTGAGAGCTCCGATGACGGAAAAGGCGGAGCGCAGAGAAAGGCCCATGGCAGCGGAGATGCAGCTCAGAGCGGCGGCAGCAGACCATCCAAGGGTAAAAGCAAGAAATTCTTCGATAACAAGGACAGAATGTCCAGGAATGACCGAAGAGAAGACGGCCCGGGCGGAAGACGCAGAAATCAGGGCAATGACATTTATGATGAAAGAGCTCTTGAAAAACAGGAGCGTCATAAGAAGAAATATAAGACAAAGGTCGTGGAAGAACCCGAACCCGAAGAACTGCTCCCCGAGGGCACAATCGCAGTTACCGTGCCTATTACGGTAGCAGGACTTTCGGAGCAGGCCGAGATCAGTGTTTCCAAGATAATCATGTCGATGATGCAGATGGGAGTTATGGCCACCATCAACCAGTCACTGGATAAGGATATGGTTGAGATGCTCGCGGCAGACCTCGGACTTCAGATTGTGGTCACAGAGGAAGAGCCCGAAATCGTCGAAGAGGGAATCGATATGCACGAGGATTCCGAAAGCGAACTTCAGCCGAGACCTCCTATCATCACGGTTATGGGTCACGTCGACCATGGAAAGACATCTCTGCTCGATGCCATCAGAAATACGAATGTAACCGCCGGAGAATCAGGCGGAATCACCCAGCATATCGGTGCATCCGAAGTTGAGATAAACGGAAAGAAAATCGTATTCCTGGATACTCCGGGTCACGAAGCATTCACCACCATGCGTGCAAGAGGTGCGCAGGTTACGGATATTGCAGTACTCGTGGTTGCAGCAGATGACGGAGTTATGCCTCAGACAATCGAGTCCATAAGCCACGCCAAGGCTGCGGGAGTTCCGATCATAGTAGCCATCAACAAGATGGATAAACCGGGTGCAAATCCCGACAGAGTCAAACAGGAACTCATGGATAACGGAGTGCTCGTCGAGGAATGGGGTGGAGAGGTTATCTCGGTACCCGTATCTGCAAAGAAGGGCGAAGGCATCACGGATCTTCTCGAGATGATACTCCTTCAGGCAGATGTGCTCGAGCTCAAGGCCAATCCGGACAGACTGGCCAGCGGTACGGTTATCGAGGCCAGGCTCGACAAGGCCAAAGGCCCCGTCGCCACGCTCCTTGTATCCAACGGAACACTTAAGACAGGACAGAGCGTGGTGGCCGGAACATCCTCAGGTAAGATCAGGGTGATGACCGACGATAAAGGCAAGGCCATCAGAAAAGCCGGTCCTGCCACCGCAGTTGAGATTCTCGGACTTGCAGATGTTCCTGCAGCCGGAGATATCTTCAATGCGGTAAGAGATGACAAGACAGCAAGGGAAATAGCCCAGAACAGAAAAGATAAGATGAGAGAAGAGGTCATGGCGCGCAATGCCAGCATGACTCTCGACAAACTCTTCAGTCAGATTCAGGAGGGAGAGGCCAAGGAACTCAACCTCATTATCAAGGCTGACGTACAGGGCTCAGTCGGTGCAATCATCTCATCACTTGAAAAGCTGGAGACTCCTGAGGTCAAGATCAATGTAATTCACTCAGGCGTCGGTACAATCAACGAATCAGACGTAATGCTGGCTGAGACATCAAATGCCATCATTATCGGATTCAATGTAAGACCTACAACAGCCGTTACAAACCAGGCAGCCGCCGCAGATGTCGAGATCAGGCTTTACAGGGTAATCTACGACATCATCGATGAAGTGGAGGCAGCCATGAAGGGTATGCTCGATCCGGAATACAAAGAGGAAGTACTCGGAAAAGCCGAGGTCAGGGATACATTCAAGGTGCCGAACCTCGGTATCGTGGCCGGATGCTACGTAACAGAGGGAGAGGTCAAGAGAAACGCACAGATCAGGCTCGTACGTGACGGCATAGTTATCCACGAGGGCGTAATATCCTCGCTCAGAAGATTCAAGGATGACGTCAAGGAAGTTGCCGCAGGATACGAATGCGGACTCGGAATTGAGAAGTACAACGATATCAAACCCGATGATGTGATTGAGTGCTTCGAAATGGTGGAAATAGAAAGAAAATAAAATGGCCAGACACAGACAGGGAAGGCTCAGTGAGGAAATCAAAAAAAGCGTGAGCGGATTTCTGATCAACGGAGCCAAGGACCCGGCACTTACATCAAGAATCATAAGCATCACAGGCTGTGACGTAACGAGGGACGGTAGCTATGCGACCGTCTACGTTTCGCCTGTTTGCCTGTCGGATGAAAACAAAGAAGAGGTTTATGCCGAAGTAATAGAGGGATTTGAAAGAGCCAAGGGAGCAATCAGAGGACAGGTTTCAAGGGATATTCCCATCCGACACACTCCGGAACTCATCTTCAAGCTCGATACATCCGGTGATTACGGCAGACATATAGACTCAATATTGGAAAATTTATAATGAACGACACGATAAAAAGCATTGCAACTCTATTGAAGGATCTAGACGGTATAATGATATACCCTCATGTTAATATGGACGGAGATGCGCTCGGTTCCGCCACTGCCATCTGTCTTGCGCTCAGGCAGCTTGGTAAAAAAGCATACATCATGATAAACGAGCCCGTCCCCAAGAATCTCGATTTCCTTGAAATCGGTTGCACGACGGAGGACGACAGCGTTCTGGAGGAGATTCAGTTGTCGCTCATGCTCGACTGCAATGACATTAACAGGATTCCGGGCAGGGAATCTGCTTTTGAGAGGGGCAAGCTCAAGGGCTGCATCGATCATCATCAGAACAAATCGAGCACAATACGCTTTGATTTCATTCGTTCCGAGCCCAAATCCGCAGCCACGGGAGAGATAATATACAATCTGATAAAGGCTCTTGGCGTTGAGATAAGCCTGGATATGGCCAACTGCATCTTTACGGCCATAACAACGGACACCGGGAATTTCCAGCATATCAACACCACAAGGAGATCCCATGACATAGTGGGACACCTGTATAACATAGAGGGATTCAATTCAAAACAAATCAGTGCGCTGATTTACGAAAGAAAGTCCAAGGAAGCTCTCAAAATGGAAAGCATGGTACTGTCCAATTTGAACTACTATGAAGGCGGAAAAATCGCAGTCGGGCGCATCACGCAGGATCTTCTGAATGAAATGAACTGCACCATGGATGAGGCTGACGGCATAGTCCAGCAGGTGATGAGTATCGACGGCGTCGAAGTGGGATGTCTGCTTAAACAATCTGAGCTGAACGTAAGAGCCAGCCTGAGAGGCAGGAGCTATGCAAATATGCAGGCAGTAGCCAGTAAATTCGGAGGTGGAGGTCACATCCTCGCCGCAGGATGCACATTTACGACATTGGATGTCGATGAAGCAGAGCGGACGATAGTTCCGGAGCTCATCAAATCAGTCAACAGAGCAGGCTAGACAACCTGCTTTTTCTTTCTTCCGGGTGGACAAAGTTGTATAATAAGTGCGATAAAAAGACATCAAGGAGGTATAGTCATGAGTATTTTTTCAAAACTGAAAGATATGCAGTCATTTCATGAGTCGGGGACCGCGGCAAGTGCAAGTTTCCCCGAGCAGTTCGGAGAACCTGCATATTCGCTCTATACATCCCTGGATTTCGGATCGATGAGTGCAGCACTTCACAATCAGATTAATGTAACCGACGAAAATGACGAAGTAAAATACACCACCAGCACCAAAGTCGTTTCCATCAAGAACAAGACTGACATTCTCGATGCAGCAGGAAACAAAGTGGCTTATATGGAAAGAAAGCCTGTCAGTCTGCACGAGAAACGCCTTATAGAAATGGCTGACGGCACAAAGTTCACCCTGTCAAATGAGCTCTTTCATTTAGTCAAGGACATCACCAACATCGAAGGCCTGGGATGGCAGCTTGAGGGCAATATCCTCGGGCTGAATTTCACGCTTAAAGACCAGTTCGGTCAGCCTGTCGCGGCAATCGGACAGAAGATGCTGTCTCTTCATGACAAATACTGCATCGACATTTATCAGCCGCAGTTCGAAAAAGAAGTCGTTACAATCGTAATCGCTCTTGAAAAGATGATTAAAGACAGAGAAAACAACTCAAGCACAGTTGATTTCTCCGGTCAGTAAAAAAGGATTCTATGAACGGAATCATAAATGTTAACAAGCCGGCGGGCTGGACTTCGCAGGATGTATGCGCCAAGTTAAGAGGCCTGCTGCACATTAAGAAAATAGGACATACAGGAACGCTCGACCCCATGGCTACGGGCGTTCTTCCTGTTTGCATAGGAAAGGCGACCCGCATAATCGAATACTACGATGCGGATTACAAGTCATATCACGCCGTGATGCAGCTCGGCACAGTGACAGATACTCTCGATATAACAGGAGAAATTCTGGAAACGCATGACTACTCGGTTGTAAACGAAAGTATGCTCAGAGAGGCATTTAAGGCGTATACCGGCGTGGTTGAGCAGCTGCCTCCCAAATATTCTGCGCTCAGAGTAAACGGAAAGAGGGCATATGAGCTCGCAAGAGAGGGAGTGGAATTCGAACTTAAAACCAGAAAGGTTGAGATCACGAAAAATGAAATCAGTCATATGGACCTTGATTCAGGTATAATCGAGTTCGACGTAAATTGCTCAAAAGGTACATATATCAGAACCATAATAGACGATATCGGGCGTGAGCTTGGCTGCGGAGCATGCATGACAGCTCTTGAGAGGACCGGATCGGGATATTTCAGGATAGAAGATGCTGTCTCAATCGAGGAACTTACCGGGCTGAATGCCGGGGACATTGAAAAATACCTGATTCCAATGGAGGAAACACTTATAAACCTCGGAAAAGTTCAGCTTAACGATAACAGAGTTATGGCATTTATCAACGGAAACCCCTCCGATTCTTGGGCATATTCCGTTACGGAGGAGACAAATTACGGGAATTACTATAGAATCTATTCCGGTGATTCATTTATAGGTATAGGTAGTATTGAGAATGATTCAATCAAACCGCAAAAGGTAATCAATGCAGATATACAATAGTCTGGATAAACTGAATATAAGCGATAAGACATCCGTTGCACTCGGAAATTTCGACGGACTTCACATCGGACATCGGAAGATAATGGAGGATGCAATATCCTCTGCAAATGCCGGTGGTCTGAAGTCTCTTTGTTTTACGTTTTCCAATCATCCTTTTAATTTCATCATGCAAAGGTCTGATGAGGATCCAGATGCGCTGAAACTCATATGCTCGGAGGATGAGAAGGTAAAACTCATAGAAGAAATGGGATTCGATATCCTGGTTAACGTGCCGTTTGATGAGCATATAATGACCATGAGCGCAGGGGATTTCTTTAACGACATCATAGCCGGAAAACTCAATGCAGGCTGCGTTTCGGTCGGTTTCAACTACAGCTACGGAGCCAGGGCGGGAGGCAATGCCGATACCCTTAAAAAGGAATGCGAGAGAAGCGGAATCGATGTCAACATACATGAAGCTGTGAGGTTTGAAAACAAGGTCGTCAGCTCCACCCTCATAAGGGAGATGATAAAAATCGGAAACATGGAGCTTACGGCAGCTTATCTTGGCAGGCCGTATTCATTCAAAGGAACGGTCACTCATGGAAAGAGACTTGGCTCAGCCATGGGTATTCCGACCGTTAACATTCCCGCACCTGCTGATATAGCACTTCCGCCAAACGGAGTATACTTCAGCCGCATTTTAATTGACGGAAGGGAGTACGCAAGCGTTTCAAATATAGGCATCAGACCGACAGTCTCGGACGGTCCTTCGGATAAGAATATAGAAACCAACATTTTTGATTTCAACGGAGAACTGTATGATAAAGATATAGTTGTCTTCTTTGATCATTTCTCCAGGGGCGAGGTCAGGTTTTCCTCTGAAAAGGAGCTTTTCAGACAGATATCCGAAGATTGCAGAAATGCCGAAGAGTATCGTAAAAAAAGATAGACAACAAGGCTTAAACATGTTAATATTGCTGCGTTGCAGAAATGCAGCAATAATTATCAATATACCGACCCTTCAGCGGTACGTATCTCCGACGGCCGCGCAGAGCCGGTGAATCGAAAGTAAAGGAGTTTATTTTTATGCTTACAAAAGAAAAGAAACAGGAAATCATCAAAGAGTATGCTACATCCGAGGGTGACACAGGATCCCCTGAGGTTCAGGTAGCAATCCTCACTTACAGAATCAACGACCTCAACGAGCATCTTAAAGAGCACCACAAGGACTTCCATTCAAGAAGAGGTCTGCTCAAGATGGTAGGTCAGAGAAGAAACCTTCTGAAATATCTCAGAGAAACTGATATCGAAAGATACAGAAGCCTTATCGCTCGTCTGGGACTCAGAAAATAATTATTTGAATCGAAGCGGGAGCACGCCTCCCGCTTTGTGTATGTTTTGCGAAAACCTTACGGAGAGAGGAAATCTGAGAGCATACAAACCATAAGCGCCGATAGTTAAAAATCGGCATGCCCATAGAAGAGAAATGAATTAACAGGAAGGAGTTGTTAATAAATGGGTAGATACGAAGATTACAAGACTTATAAGACGGCACTCGGCGGCAGACTTCTCGAGGTTGAAATCGGAAAGATCGCAGAGCAGGCCAACGGACAGGCAGTTGTCAGATACGGCGACACGGTCATCAGCTGCACTGTCTGCGCAAGCAAGGAACCGAAGCAGGATGTGGATTTCTTCCCGCTGACCTGCAATTTTGAGGAAAAGCTCTACTCGGTTGGAAAGATCCCGGGTGGTTATCTCAAAAGAGAAGGACGTCCGAGCGATAAAGCCACACTTGTTTCAAGGCTTATCGACAGACCTCTCAGACCGCTTTTCCCAAAGGGATACAGAAATGATGTAGTTGTGACAGCCACAGCATTTTCTGTCGACCACGACTGCTCACCTGAGGTGGCATCGCTTATCGGTACATCCGTGGCACTTGCCATTTCAGATATTCCATGGGACGGTCCGACTGCCGGCGTTATCGTCGGAATAGTGGACGGAGAGCTCGTGCTCAATCCTACATTCGAGCAGAGACAGAAATCCGATCTGCACCTCGATATCTGCGGAACAGAAGAAGCCATCATGATGGTAGAGGCAGGTGCAAATGAGGTACCCGAAGAGAAGATGCTCGAGGCTATTCTTTTCGGACATGAGGCTATCAAGGATATCTGCAGATTCATCAAGGATATCGTAGCCGAGGTCGGCAAGGAAAAACAGGATTATGTCGTATTCAAGGCAGGCGAAGACGTTGATGCCGCAGTAAGAGAGTATTCAACACAGAAGATGGTTGATGCAATCTACACATTCGACAAGCAGGAAAGAATCGCCAACATGGACGCTGTTGCAGAGGATGCAAAAGAGCATTTTGCAGAGGAATTCGAAGACAGAATGGCCGAGGTTGACGAGGTTCTCTATAACATCAAAAAGGAAGAGGTAAGACGCAGAATCCTTGATGAGGGCGTAAGACCTGATGACAGAAGACCTGATGAGATCAGACCGCTCTGGAGCGAGACGGGATATCTTCCGAGAACTCACGGATCCGGACTCTTCAAGAGAGGACAGACACAGGCTCTTTCAATCGCTACACTCGCACCGCTTTCGGAAGCGCAGTGGCTCGACGGCATCGATGACGATGTAACGAGAAAGAGATATATGCATCAGTACAACTTCCCGGGATACTGCACAGGCGAGGCCAAGCCGTCAAGATCACCTGGCAGAAGAGAAATCGGTCATGGTGCTCTTGCTGAAAGAGCGCTTCTGCCGGTGCTTCCGAGCGAGGAGGAGTTCCCGTATGCCATCAGAGTGGTATCCGAGATTCTCTCATCCAACGGATCATCTTCAATGGCTTCAACATGCGGCTCCACGCTCGCACTGATGGATGCAGGCGTTCCGATTAAAAAGCCTGTCAGTGGTATCGCAATGGGCCTTATCGAAGGATTCAACGAAGACGGCTCCAGCAAGTTCGCCATCCTGAGCGATATTCAGGGCATGGAAGACTTCCTCGGAGACATGGACTTCAAGGTAACGGGCACACCTGATGGTGTTACTGCTCTTCAGATGGACATCAAGGTTCACGGCCTTTCCAAGGAGATTATGGAGCAGGCGCTTGAACAGGCCAAGGTCGGAAGGGCGCACATCCTCCAGAACATGCTCGAGGAGATTCCTGAGCCACGCAAAGAGCTCAGCCCGTATGCTCCTAGGTTTATCAGCATGAGAATCGATCCTGATAAGGTAAGACTCGTAATCGGACCGGGAGGAAAGACCGTAAACAGAATCGTCGAGGAGACCGGTGCCAAGATCGATATTTCCGATGATGATGTCGGATTCATCGCCATCTACGCAGTTGATCAGGAAAGCGCTGAGGCTGCAAAGAAGGAGATTGAACTCATCACAAAGGATGTTGAGGTCGGAGAAATCTACGAAGGTACCGTTACCAGAATTATGAACTTCGGTGCATTTATCGAGATCCTGCCAGGTAAGGAAGGACTGCTTCATATTTCGAAGATTGCAAATCACAGGGTTGAAAAGGTCGAGGATGTTATGAACATCGGAGACAAAGTGACCGTAAAGGTTACGGAGATTGACAGCCAGAACAGGATCAACCTTTCACGCAAGGAGCTCGTCAAAGATTAAAAGTAAATTAATCCGGGATTAATCTTGCATAAGTAAAATATCATACAATAACACTTAAGTTATCAATTGTTGAAAGGAGACAATTATGGCAGATTTCGCAAAATTCGCAGCAGAACTTAAAAAAGCTGCAGAGGAAGCTCTGAACAAAACAGACCTTGATGAAAAGGCAGTAGCCAAGTTCACTGAACTCAAGACCAAGGCTGATGCAGTCCTCGAGGGAACAGACCTCGACGAGAAGGCACTCTCCAAGGCCAAGGACGTTCTCGGAAAAACAGATCTCGATGAAAAAGTAATGTCCAAGGTAAGCGATCTCAAGGCTATGGCTGATGACGTTCTTGGAAACACAGATCTCGACGACAAGCTCAAAGAGAAATTCGAACAGATCAAGAGCGAACTCAAATAAGCAAACAAAAGAGGCGGTTCATACGAACCGCCTTTTGATTTTATTCATCCGTTACCGGATAACGGTTTTCAATGGATATCGCGTTTTCGTTTTTCGCCTTCAACATCTGATGGAAACGGGATGGTGTTGTCTTCAGGATCCTTTGAATCACGGGCCCCGTATCCGTCATCCTCAACATCGTAGTCGACATCGAATATGCCGGCGCGTTTCCTGACGGTTTTTTTGATATCGTCTCCGACGCCGTTTGCGATGTCTCTGGCTTTTTCTTCAAAGGCGTGTGAATACCGGTCGCGTATTTCGCGCGGATCTATGGGTTCATCACTGTTTTGATTTCCGATATACCAGTAAATGATGATTGCTATTACAACTATTGCTCCCAGAATAATTAGAGGCATGTCTTCCTTTCAATCGAAATAAGCTGAATTTTTTGTAATTTTATATCTTGTAAACCTAAGCGTCAACGCAATTATATGATACAATATAGCGGGTTTGAAAAGGAGAACTATTATGAAATACAGAGTTATGATTACATCCCTCTACAGAGGGGATTCCAATGAGGGACTCAACTATTACTTTGCAAAACAGGGCGAACGCAGGATGTACTGCGATGCCATGATGTCTGCCGAGGCAAGCTGCAAATACATGCTCTCGAATTATGACATCGATGAGATAGTCACTTTCGGTACAAAGTCTACATTCGACGAGGGTGACGACCTTATTCCAATCGTCCTTAAAGAAGGCAAGTCTTTCTATGCATCCGACACAAACACGCTTTCAACATACAGCCTGCTCAGGTACAGACTGGCTGAGTTTATCGATGAAATAGATATTGAAAAACAGGACCTGAGAGATCTCGTGGCGCCTGAAGTTCAGGACAGGCTGGAAGAGTTTCTCAAGAAATTCTTCAGGGAAAGAGTGAATACGGACGGCACTCACAAGTTCAACAAGTTCTTTGACATACTTGCGCAGGACAGCAGACTGAGAGCCGAATTGATTGAGTCCGTACAAAATGAGTTTGCCAAGGATGCGGATTTAGTCAGCTGCACCAGGTGGATATCCAATTATCTTCATGAGGAAATGAAAGATTCCTCGAAATTCGAGGCGCTGGACAGCAACGACGATGTCAAGGTGAGGTTCATCTCACTCAAGAGAGGAAAGGGCATCATGCTCGACAGGCTAATAAGCTGCCTCCAGGAAATCGCAAATGCCCAGAATGGAAACGAAGTAGAGCTCTATATGTGTCTGCAGAGCGACGACATTACCGACTCATTTATTCTGGTAAACCTCATGGATGCGCTTAAAGCTTTTCCGAACAGCAATCTCAATCTGGTCAAAATCGTAACCACCACAAAGGATCAGGATGAGCTCGCAAACAGGATCAGCGACAGCACAGAATCATTCGGAATAAACGAGCTTCTCGCAGGTGCGAGAGCATTTCTCAGATACGGCAAGACAGATATACTCCTTGACTACTGGAACAGGACGGGCGTTCGCAACGAATATATAGAGAGCGTCCTGTATGCTATGAGAAATATAGACATTGGTATATCTCTTTGCGATATTTCAGATATTGAGAGGGGTATCTCCAGTCTCAGAAATCTCCTTAAAACCGGAGATGAAGTGGTTGCCGGCTCGACATTTACGGAGCATTTCTTCACTTACATAGGACAGGCCATAGTCGATGATTACGGACATCTCCTCGAGACGGATGAAATAGAGTTTATAGACCTTGTCAAATGGGCTTACAGAAAGGAATTCTGGCAACAGACTCTTACAATCATCGAGTCCAGGGCACCCAAAGATTTTGTTGAAAAAGGCATTTACTACTATTGCAGCAGTGAAGAAGAGAAAGAAGCCGTAATTAACAATTTCGGTCAGATTTATTATGATATGAAACCATTTGAAAAATACAAAATGGATGATATTTCGCATTACTTTGTGAAGTTCTACGGCAGGGGTGCAGTCGGCCAGAAAAAAGACAGAAGGCTGTATCACAGAGAATATGCAAAATTCAGGGTTAAACAGATTGATGATCCGGATGAAGGATTCATACGCTCCCATACAATCTGCCCCGATCAGGAAGCGCTCCTTAACCTGATGTTTGCCTACTATTATGTCGGAGATGTCAGGAACACAACCAATCACGCAGTAGAGGACGAGTACGGAATGGAATCTGTCATGAAGGAATCGGAAAACAGTGACAGGATGAACACTATAAAACAGTCAGTTGAACTCTTTATCAAGAGTTATGACAGAGTGTCCGATATTATCTCCAATGTTGAAACAGACAAGGAGATAATGGAAATTGACAGTAACGACCTCGCAGCCTACGTAAAGATGAGAAGGGCGGAGGAGAGAGCTCAGCGCAATGAGTTTTATCGTAATAAAGACGGCAAAGGCGACAAAAAACCGGGACCCAAAAAGAGATAGCGCTGTTTTCAAATAATCAGACTGTTATGAGATGCTCTGATGTGTTAAAATGAGCAATTGCGGGAGCAAACAAAACTATAATTTACAGGAGAAATAACTCATATGTTTCAGAATTTATCGGATAAACCAGTAGCTGAGGTTCAGGCGGAGCAGGTCAAAGAATGGAACAAGATGGACATGCTCAATCTCTGCGTAAAAGCACGTGAAGGATCACCTTCGTTCGTATTCTACGAAGGTCCGCCTACTGCCAACGGCAAGCCCGGCATACATCATATGATGGCCAGGACCCTCAAGGACTCGATCAACAGATACAAGACCATGCAGGGATTTCAGGTCAAGCGCAAAGGTGGCTGGGATACTCACGGACTCCCTGTTGAGATAGAGGTTGAAAAACAGCTTGGTCTCTCCGGAAAACAAAACATAGAAAAATACGGAATCAAGGAATTCAACGAAAAATGTCGTGAATCCGTATTTAAATACACACAGATGTGGACGGATATGTCCGAAAAGATGGCTTATCTTGCGGACATGGAAGACCCGTATATCACCTACAAAAATGATTATATCGAGACCGGCTGGTGGATTATAAAGAACGCCTTTGATAAAGGACTCGTATATGAGGGATATAAGATTCTTCCATACTGCCCGCGCTGCGGAACGGGCCTTGCTTCGCACGAGGTGGCACAGGGCTACAAGGATGTTAAGGTAAACACCCTTACCTGCAGATTCCATCGTACGAACTGCGACAATGATAATGAGTATTTCCTCGCATGGACCACAACTCCGTGGACTCTCGCATCAAATATCGCACTTACGGTCGGTCCGGATATCGATTACGTCAAATGCCTGATGAAGTCAGGAGACAGCGAGGGTGATTACCTCTGGCTGGCCGAGGCTCTTGCAGGCAAGGTGCTGGCCAATGATGAATATGAGGTGGTTGAAAAGATCAAGGGCTCAGAAATGGAGTACTGGACTTATGATCAGCTCGAGCCGTTCGTAAAACCGGAAGAGGGAAAGAACGCATTCATCGTGACATGTATGGATTATGTATCCACGGAAGACGGCACGGGCATCGTTCATACGGCACCTGCTTTCGGTGAAGACGACTATAACTGCGGACGCAAGTACAATCTCGCAGTAATGCAGCCCGTTGATGAGAGAGGCTGCTATACCGAGACACCATGGGCAGGCAGATTTGTAATGGAAGACGGACTTGATGTGGATATCATCAAGTATCTCGCACAGGACAACAAGATTTATTCCAAGCAAAAAATGGAGCACGCATATCCGCACTGCTGGAGATGCGGCACTCCTCTTGTATACTATGCAAACAAGTCCTGGTACATAGAGATGACCAAGCTGAGAGATCAGCTCGTTGCAAACAACAACACGGTCAACTGGTATCCGCCTTATGTCGGAGAAAAGAGATTCGGCAACTGGCTCGAGGACGTCAAGGACTGGGCTATTTCGAGATCCAGATACTGGGGAACTCCGATTCCGATCTGGAAGTGCGAGTGCGGACACCTTCACTGCGTGGGATCGCGTGAACAGCTTATCGCGGACGTTGAGCAGGATATCGATATGTCGATAGAGCTCCACAGACCTTATGTGGATGACATAACCATCAAATGCCCCGAGTGCGGAAAGAGCATGCACAGGATACCGGAAGTTATGGACTGCTGGTTTGACTCAGGTGCGATGCCTTATGCACAGTGGCATTATCCGTTTGAAAATGCAGACAAATTCGATGAGGAGCTTTTCCCTGCTGATTTCATCAACGAGGGAATCGACCAGACCAGGGGATGGTTCTATTCACTTATGGCCATATCAACCATAGTAAAGGGATGTGCGCCGTACAGAAACGTGCTCGTAAACGACCTCATACTCGACAAGAACGGAAAGAAAATGAGCAAGCACATCGGAAACACCGTTGATCCGTTCGATCAGATGGATAAATACGGAGCCGATGCAGTAAGGTGGTATCTCCTTCAGACATCACCTGCGTGGACACCGACCAAATATGACGAGGACGGTGTAAAAGAAGTTATCAGCAAGGTGTTCAGCACGCTGAGAAATACATATAATTTCTTCTGTCTCTATGCAAATATAGACAAGGCTGAGACTAAGTATTTCGATGTGCCTTATGCCGAAAGACCCGAACTCGACAGATGGATTATCTCAAAGTACAACAAACTCATTAAATCGACAACGGAATCCATGGACGAGTACGATCACATGAGGACCGTAAGGGCTATCAGCGAGTTTATCGACGGAGACCTGTCAAACTGGTATATCAGAAGAGCCAGAAGAAGATTCTTTGCCGAGGGCGAAGGCGAGAACATGAGCGCTGACAAGAGAGCTGCATATGCGACGACTTATGAAGTTCTGACAGGCGTTGCCAAGATGATGGCGCCGGTAGCACCGTTTATCGCAGACGAAATCTACACAAAACTTACCGGAGAAGAAACCGTACATACCGCATATTATCCAAAGGCTGATGAAAGCCTGATAGATGATAAGGTTGAAGAGAGAATGGACCTGGTAAAGACCCTTGTCAATCTCGGACGCAGCACCAGAGAACAGGAAAAACTCAAGGTAAGACAGCCGCTTTCAAAGGTCATTGTAGATGGTAACTATAAAGATATTATTGGTGACCTCACCGGACTTATCATGGAAGAGCTCAATGTACACGAAGTTCAGTTCGAAGATGATCTTGATAAGTACATGAACTTCCAGATCAAGCCAAACTTCAAGACTGCGGGACCTGTACTTGGAAAGAATATAAAGGAATTCGGCTCAAAGCTCTCCGGCTTTGATGCAAAGGAGACTATTTCAAAAATCGCTCAGGGACCGCTCGAGATGGAGCTCGGCGGCGAAAAATACGAGATTACTGAAGACTATCTTGATGTAAGGATTTCCTCAAAGGAAGGCTTTGTGGTAGGCATGGATAACAACGTGTTTGTAATCCTTGACACGACTCTTACCCGGGAACTCATCGATCAGGGTTATGTAAGAGAGATCATCTCCAAAATACAGCAGCTCAGAAAGCAGGCTGATTTCGAGATGATGGATCAGATTAAAATCTACCTTGAAGCAGATGATGAAATCAGCAAAGCGGCTAATGACGCA
The DNA here is from genome assembly GCA_900318105.1 of uncultured Eubacteriales bacterium. Lineage (GTDB taxonomy): Bacteria > Bacillota > Clostridia > Peptostreptococcales > Anaerovoracaceae > Crickella. The sequence continues at coordinate 34,471 of ONJG01000013.1, read as the reverse complement.
AAGGATTTCATCATGGATGAGACGATAGCCGTATCTATTGAAAATGCAAGCGGACTTGACAGTTTCGATATCAACGGTCATAAGACCGGCATCAAGGTTGAGCGCATCTGACAATGAATGATTCGATTAACGGCAAACAAAATATTCTGAACCTCGGCCCCGCTGAATTACGCGGGGTCGTTTCAGCATATGGAGAAAAGCCATTCAGGGCAGATCAGGTTTTCGGCTGGCTTTCAAAGGGTGTCGCTGACTTTGCCGATATGAATAATGTGCCGGCAGCCCTGAGAGAAAAACTCGCAGAGAATTATTACATAGGACAGCCGGAGATTACAGACAGCAGAGAATCAAAAGACGGGACTGTGAAGTGCCTGTTCAGCTTTTCGGATGGTGCTATGGTCGAATCGGTATTTATGAAATACAGCTACGGTAATTCGATCTGCATTTCGTCACAGGTGGGATGCCGCATGGGATGCACTTTCTGCGCATCAACCATGGATGGTCTGGAGCGGGGACTCACTGGAGGCGAGATGCTCGGCGAAGTACTGGCCATGCGAAATCATACAGGAGAGGATATAAATCACGTCGTGGTCATGGGAATGGGAGAACCTTTTGATAACTACGACGAGCTCGGAAGATTTATTAAACTCATTCATGAACCCGGGGGATACAACCTGAGCCTCAGAAATATTACTGTTTCGAGCTGCGGTATTATCCCGGGGATCAGGCAGTTTGCCGGGGATTTTCCTCAGGTCAATCTCGCAATCTCGCTGCATGCGCCGAATCAGGAGCTCAGGGAAAAAACCATGCCTGTCGCAAAAAAATATGAATTTAATGAACTAATTCAGGCATGTAAGGAGTATACTGATGCTACGGGTCGCAGAATCACCTTTGAATATGCTCTTATAGACGGAGTAAATGATTCAAGGCAATGCGCAGAGGAGCTGGCATCGCATCTAAAGGGTATGCTGGCGCACGTCAATCTCATACCGCTTAATGAAGTAGAGGGCAGAGAATACAGAAAAGCCCGTGGAGAGAATGTCCTGAGGTTTAAGGAAATCCTTGAACATAAAGGGATAGCAGCAACCGTCAGGAGGACTCTCGGAAGCGATATAGATGCTGCATGCGGCCAGCTTCGAAGAAGGAAAAGTAATAATTGCGATTAATAATATACGAGTAATCAGGAGATAGTACTAAAAAATGGGATTTAAAATAGACAGAGACTTATCAACAGAGATTTATAAAATCGGAGTTCCTTCATTTCTGGAGACTCTGTTTACGACTTTTACCAACATCATCGATTCCAAGATGGTGTCGGCTCTCGGCGTAACTGCCATCTCCGCAATATCCGTTACAAATGCGCCGAGACTGTTTATACTTTCGGTGTTCTTTTCGATTAACATTGTGCTGACCAGCCTGGTGGCCAGATGCGTCGGAGAAAAGAACAGAGATGAGGCAAACCGCATATTCGACCTCATTATGAAATTCGTTATCATTGCGAGCATCATACTCAGCATACTGGCTGTAGTGCTGGCCAGGCCTCTCATGATTGTGTTCTCTCATCAGGAGGATACCCTGGATGCTTCTGTTGTCTACTTCAGAATAGTAATGGGCGGAATGATTTTCAATACAGTATTTATGGCCATTAACGCTGCGATGCGGGGATTCGGAAAGACCAATCTTACATTCATTTCGAATGTTGTATCGAGCGTGGTAAATATCATTCTCAATTACCTGCTCATAGAAGGACATTTTGGTTTTCCGGCTCTCGGAGTTAAAGGAGCTGCAATAGCTACAGTAGCCGGTATGGTGGCAGCATGTATTCAGATGACCATAGTTGCCATGAAGAAGGATTACTTTGTAAATATTCCTTACTGCCTGGGCAAGAAATTCAGGCCCACCAAAGAGGGCTCCAAAGAGGTGCTTGAGATGTACAGGAGCACCTTTACCGACAGCCTGGCTACCAGAGTTAGTATTCTGATAATTTCAGGTATAGTAGCCAGAATCGGATCGTTCCAGATGGCGGTATATTCAATAGGAATGCATCTTCTCAATGTAAATGTCGCTGTCGGAACGGGTCTTCAGACGGCTGCGGTTGCACTTATAGGCAGATCACACGGCGCCAAGGACAAAGCACTTCTTAAACAATATAAGAGAAACATAATCTCTCTGTCGGCAGTTTCCGCCCTGATACTGGCAGCGCTGTTCATTTTAGGAGGCCGTACATTCTTTGGTTTCTTCAGTAATGAAGCAGAATTCATATCCATAGGAGCCAAATCCTGCCTGTTTATAGGCGCCATCACTATAAGCCAGACTCTTAAGTTTGCTTATGTCGGATGCCTGCAGGGAGTCGGTGCGATGAAAGAGGTGATGAGAGCCAGCATAGTATCTTTCGCCTTTGTTAATCTCAGCGTACTGGCTGTATGCGTATTTGTCCTAAAAATGGGAATCTGGGGAGTATGGACCGGTTCACTTGTTTCGCAGACCGTTCAGGCAATTATGGTCTGGAATTACACACAGAAACTGGATGCGTTCAAAGAGGATGCATAAAGTCCGATATTAAATACTACGCAGTGCGCGGTATTTATATTTAATACAAAAACAGAATGATTTTGGCGAACTTTATATACTTGTATATGGTATAATATACAAGTATTTTTGCGGTCTTTTTTAGGTGAAATAAATGAGAATATTAGTAGACGGAATGGGCGGTGACTTTGCGCCCGAAGAAATAGTAAAAGGAGCAGTCAGGGCTGCTTCGGAAATTAAAGAAACGGTCGTTATTATAGGTCCGGAAGAGACAATTAAAAAAGAGCTCGACGACTGCAGGTGGCACGGTGACAATATTGAGGTGGTGGATGCAACGGAAGTGATCACAAACCACGAGACACCTGCCATGGCAGTCAGAAAGAAAAAAGACTCTACCATCGTCAAGGGCATGAATATGATCAAAAGCGGCGATGCTGACATATTCATCTCAGGCGGCAGCACGGGAGCGCTGCTCGCGGGCGGGCTACTGACACTTGGCAGGATGAAGGGCATTAAAAGGCCCGCTATCGCCGCGTGGTTTCCCCGCATAGGCGTACCCGGAAACACTCTTCTTCTGGACTGCGGCGCAAACGTCGAGGCCAAACCCGAATACATCTTTCAGAACGGACTTATGGGCAGTATCTTTGTTGAAGGAATTACCGGAAACAAAATGCCCGTTGTAAAACTGCTGAACGTAGGTGCCGAGGAAGGAAAGGGAGATGAGCTCCATAAGGAAGCATTCGGTATGCTTAAAGCAGCCGGAGAAAACGGCTCTGTAAACTTTGAAGGAAATATCGAAGGCCGCGATATAGTATTCGGAGAAGCAGATGTTGTGGTGACCGACGGTTTTTCTGGAAATGTCTTTCTTAAAGGAAGCGAGGGTATGGCTCTGGCCATTATGAACCAGTTCAAAAGCAAACTCACCGAAGGCGTTGTGGCCAAGGCAGGTGCCATGCTCGCATACTCCAAAATAAAGGAGATAAAAGAAGAGTTTGACTACTCCGATGCCGGAGGAGCCCCGATACTCGGACTCAAGGGAGCGGTTCTGAAGATTCACGGCAATTCAAAGGCCACTGAAGTTTATTACGCAATCCACCGCGCCGTTGACTATGTGAGCAACGATATCACCGGAATGATTGAGGAAGCCGTTTCCAAGCACGGCAGCGATTCTGACAATTCGGAGGATTAATTTAAAATGCCGGGCCTGTCTGAACTTGAAAAGATAATAGGATATGAGTTCAGGGACAAAGAACTGCTCAAAACGGCTCTGATCCACAGTTCTTATGCATCCGAAAAAGGACTCGGATACTCCCGTAACAACGAAAGGCTCGAGTTTATAGGAGATGCTTACGTTGATGCAGTTGTAGGCACGAGGCTTTTTGAGATAATGGGAGATGCCCATGAGGGATCCCTCTCAAGATACAGGGCAGATGTTGTCTGCGAAGCAGCGCTTGCGAATGCCGCATCCGACATATCTCTCGGAGACTTTCTCTACCTCGGAAACGGTGAGGACGCAAACGGCGGAAGAAAAAAGGCGTCGATACTCTCCGATGCATTTGAAGCCCTTATGGGCGCTATAATGCTGGACGGAGGATATGATGAATGCAGCCGTATAATACTCTGCATACTCGGTAACAAGATAGAGCAGGCTGCGAGCGGATCGCTCAACAGGGATTTTAAGACCAGACTTCAGGAAAGGGTACAGGAAAAGGACAAATCAGCAAAGATAGAATACAGGCTCTCCGGAGAATCCGGGCCTGATCACAACAAGACATTTGAGACAGAATTGATAATAAATGGAAAAATGTGCGGAAAAGGCAAAGGCAGCAGCAAGGCCAGGGCCGAGCAGGCAGCAGCCGAAGACGCACTTTCGAAGGGAGCATACTAGTTGTATTTTAAGAGAATAGAGATGCAGGGTTTCAAATCATTTGCAGATCCTGTAAACATTGAACTTAATGACGGCGTCACTTGTATTATAGGTCCGAACGGCTCAGGTAAGAGCAATATATCCGATGCGCTCAGGTGGGTGCTCGGAGAGCAGAGCTCCAGGCAGCTCAGAGGTGCCAAGATGCAGGACGTTATTTTTGCGGGCACAACCACGCGTAAACCCAAAGGAATGGCCGAAGTCACGCTCGTAATAGACAATACCGCAGGCATACTTCCGCTCGAATACAGCGAAATAGCCGTCACAAGGCGCATGTACAGATCGGGTGAAAGCGAATATCTCATTAACGGCAATCAATGCAGGCTGAGGGATATAAGGGAACTCTTTATGGATACCGGCATCGGTGTGGAGGGTTACTCAATAATCGGCCAGGGCAAGATCGCTGATATAGTAAGTACCAAACCCGAAAACCGCAGGCAGATATTCGAAGAGGCTGCGGGCGTTGTGCTTTACAAAAGCCGTAAGACCGAGGCTGAGAACAAACTGAAAGCAGCCAATCTCGACCTCGACAGAGTAAGGGATATCATAAACGAGATCGAAGGCAGGATAGACGGTCTTAAGGAGGATTCCGAAAAGGCGACTGAGTATCTGGAGCTGAGAAGCAGATACAAGACTCTCGGAATCAATATAATACTTCACAATCTCGAAAAGCTCGAAAGCGATGTAAAGAGCGGAAAAGAAGAGCTTGAAACCTATAAAAAAACCATAGAAGAGACTGCATCCAGACTCGATGAGATGGATACCGAGCTTGAGGATGCGAGGCTTGAGGAAGCGGAGCTCAGCGAGCAGAATGCCGATGCCAATTCAAAGCTCCTCGCTGCTGTTGATGAGCTCGGAATCATAACAAGCGGCGGCAAACTGAACCACGAAAGACTTTTGAATATCGAAAAGGAGCTCGAGAGAATAAGCGAAGACCTCGAAACATCAAAAGAAAAGCTGGAGCAGGAAAAGGAAGAACTCGCAAGACTGGAAGAGGCCGAGAAATTCGCCAACAGCGAGATGGAGCAGATCAGGGCTGAGCTCGACAAGGCTGTAATTGAGTATAACGAGCATACGCTCAAGAATAACGAAATCTCACGTGAGATAGAAAAGCTCAAGGATGAGATGATTACCCTGACCAATCAGAACGTAACCAGGAATGCCGAGATCAACACCCTTGAGAGCTATAAGAACACATTAAACGAGAGAAGAGAATCCCTGACCGATGAATTTGAAGGCAGAGGATCTGCAGAATCAGACAACAAGCTGAGGCTCAGCGATCTCAGAGCACAATTTGAAGAAAAGGAGGCTTCTCTCGAAAAGAATAAAGCGAGACTTGAAGAAGTATCCAATAACATATTATCCGCAATCACAAATGTGGATAAGCTGTCTGCGGAGATAGATGATATATCGCACAAAAGAAGCCAGGCAGAGGCACGCCGCAACACAATTGCGGAGATGGAGGCCAACTACGAGGGCTATAACAACACCGTCAGGATGCTGATGCAAAGATCGCAGTCTGGCATAATCGGAACTGTTTCGGATATAATCGAGGTTCCGTCCGAATACGTAACCGCTGTGGAGACAGCACTCGGCGGAGCTCTTCAGCACATAGTATGCGAGGATGATGATGCAGCCACCAAGGCTATTTCGTGGCTTAAGTCCAGCAAATCCGGAAGAGCCACATTCCTTCCGGTCAAATCCGTAAGAGCAGACAGGCTGGGTCTCGACGGATCTGTCAAGTCTGCAAAGGGATTTATAGGAATAGCATCCGAGATGGTTTCCTGCGATAAGAAATACGATGAAATCATTGATTATCTCCTCTGCAGGGTCATAATCGCAGACAATATGGATGATGCCATCAGCATCTCAAAGAAGAATATCGGCGGATTCAGAATAGTCACTCTTGAGGGTGAAGTCATAAACGCTTTCGGTGCCATCACAGGAGGAAGGTTTGCCAACAAAACAGCGAATCTGCTCGACAGAAAGCAGGAGATAGGAACCCTCAATTCAAGAATTGAGGAGTTTGAAAAGAAGACTGCCGAACTTGAAAAAGAAAAGTCATCCGAGGAGACCCTGAGGGATAAACTCAGAGCCGAAAGAGACGAACTCAGAACGATTATCGGAACTTCGGAAATTGAATACAACGTGCTCAAATCAGATATCGAGCATGCCGAATCCATGGTCAAGGCCGATGAGGGTGCCGCCGAAAGATACAAAGCGGAAATGGATACGATAGCTTCGGATATCGAGCGTGCAGACAAGATGATAGCCGAGTACAGAAGCAAGATTGATGCCGCGGAGAGCGAGTATAAGACATCGGAAGCCAGAGCTGAAAAGCTGATGGCAGAGACTGATGAAATCACGCCTCTTATCGAGGAGGACAACGAAAGAATCGTTGCCCTTAAGGTTAAAATCGGCGAAAACGAAAGCAAGATGCTCTCAGGCAATGAAATCATTGAGCGTGTAAGAGATACCGTTGCTGATCTCGAGTCTTCAATAGAAGAGAATCTTGAGGCTGAGCAGGAACTCACCAAATCCAAAGAGATGCTGACCAGCACGGGTGCCGAGTCCGGAGATAAGGAAAACGAGCTTAAAAAGGAGAAAGAAAGACTCGAAAAACTCATCGCAGAACTCGGAGAAAAACTCGAGGATAACAAGTCGAGATCCGATAAACTCATGGCCGAGCAAAAGGAGAAGAGGAGCAGACTTGAGGAGATAAGGGACGAGAGCTACAGGCTCGAAGTGAAGACCACAAGAAACGAAACCCTCTCCGAGACCCAGAAGGAAAAGCTCTGGGATGAGTTTGAGGTATCATTTGCCGAGGCCATGGACATGAGAGATGAGAACTTTGCCATCACCGCGGGTAACAGAGAGTCCAGGGAGATCAGGCTCAGGCTTGCAGAACTCGGAGACGTGAACGTCGGCTCAATCGAGGAATACAAAGCCGTAAGCAAGCGTTACGAGTTTATGACAGCTCAGGAAAAAGATATTACAAAAGCCATGGATGAGCTCGACGAGATTATCAAAAACATGGATAAGACCATTAAGACAAGGTTTAAGGAGAACTTTGACAAGGTCGTTGTTAATTTCGAGGAGTCTTTCAGGGAGCTCTTCGGCGGAGGCTATGCCGAGATAAGGCTTGAGGATGAAACAAAGCCTCTTGAATCGGGAATCGAAATCACGGCTCAGCCGCCCGGAAAGAAGCTCAAGAATATCAACCTGCTCTCGGGCGGTGAAAAAACCCTTACAGCCATAGCGCTTATGTTTGCGGTTCTCAAGGCCAAGCCGACACCGTTTGTAATACTCGATGAGGTTGAGGCAGCGCTTGATGAGGTAAATATCGAGAGATTCTCTGATTATCTCAGGAATTTCAAAAATATACAGTTTGCCCTGATTACACACCAGAAGGCCACCATGGAGCATGCAGACGTTCTCTATGGTGTCACCATGCCGGAGCAGGGTATATCCAGGATGCTTTCACTCAAACTCGGTGACGAATTCGATGTGGAAGGACTTGAATAGGAGATTATATGGGATTATTTGAAAAGAAATCGACATTCAGGAAGTTCATAGACAGTATCACTATGGCCGTATATGACAACCCGGACCTCGGACCGGAATTCCTCGAGCAGCTCGAGGAATCTCTTGTTATGGCGGATGTGGGAGTTGATACGGCAGATAAGATTATCAAGGAGCTCAATAAGACGATTAACGAGCAATATATTACAAAGGAACGCGGTATCAGAAAGGAACTCTCGCGCATACTCGAAGAGATAATGGATAAGGGTGAGCGCAACAAAATGAGCACGGATTATCCTCTCATCATCCTCATGATAGGAATCAACGGAGGAGGAAAGACCACTTCCATAGCAAAGCTCGCCCATATGTACAAGAATCAGGGTAAATCCGTCATGCTCGCAGCGGCGGATACATTCCGTGCCGCAGCGGCCGAGCAGCTTCAGATGTGGGGAGACAGGGTAGGCGTCAGAGTTATAAAACGCGACGAAGGTACAGACCCCACGTCCGTTATTTATGATGCAATTCAGTCCGCAAAGGCCAACAATATCGACGTGCTTATCTGCGATACTGCCGGCAGGCTACAGAATAAAGTAAATCTCATGAAAGAGCTCGAAAAGATGAGCAAAGTGATTTCAAGAGAGTATCCGGAGGCCACGAGAGAAAACCTCCTTATTCTCGATGCCACAACGGGTAAGAACGCCGTAAGCCAGGCGGAGGAGTTTTCCAACATAACCGATATGACGGGCATCATACTCACCAAGATGGACAGCACCGCAAGAGGCGGCATCTCCATCACAATAGCGGATGAGTATGATATGCCAATTAAATTCATAGGCATGGGCGAGGGCATGGATGACCTCATTCCGTTCGATGCACATGAATTCGTGGAGGGCATTTTCGATGAGTAAACCCATACTCGCGATTGTCGGCAGACCGAATGTCGGCAAATCCACATTCTTTAACAGGCTTGTCGGTGAGCGCAGGGCGATCGTTGAAGATACGCCGGGCGTGACGCGCGACAGGATATATGCCGAGACCGACTGGAACGGTAAGGAATTTGCCGTGATAGATACGGGAGGCATTGAAGTAAAGACGGATGACACCATCAGATCCCAGATGAGAGATCAGGCTGTTATGGCCATGGACATGGCGGATGTCATTCTCTTTATGGTGGACGGAAAAGAAGGCCTGACCACGGCGGACAGGGAGGTTGCTGACCTTCTCAGACGTACCGGTAAAGAAGTGATTCTGGTAGTCAACAAAGTCGATGCTCCATCCAAGTCGTACGAGATGATCTATGATTTTTACGAACTCGGATTTGATGAACCTGTCCCTATCAGTGCAGCCAATATGACAAATATCGGAGACCTTCTGGACCGCATAGTGGACGGATTTCCCGATGAATCCTTTGCAGGGCAAGAGGACAGCGTGCATATAGCCATCATCGGAAAGCCGAACGTGGGTAAGTCGTCTCTCGTCAACGCTCTTACAAAGCAAAACAGGGTCATAGTTTCGCCTATTGCGGGAACCACGAGGGACACAATAGATACGCCTTTTACATATAAAGACAGAGAATATACCCTGATAGACACCGCCGGGCTCAGAAAGAAGAGCAAGGTAAATGATTCCATCGAAAAATTCAGCGTGATAAGAGCAATTGCAGCCATAGAGCGCTGCGACATATGCGTTCTTATGATCGATGCTGCCGAGGGACTTACCGAGCAGGATAAGAAAATAGCAGGTTATGCACACGAGGCGGGCAAGGGTCTTATGATAGTGGTCAATAAATGGGATCTCATCGAAAAGGAAACCAATACGATGAGGGACTATGAACGCAAACTCAAAGCAGAACTTCTATTTGCTTCGTATGCCCCGGTGTTATTCGTTTCCGTCCTGAACAAACTCAGAATCTTTGACATAATCGAAAGATGCGCATCCATTCAGGATGCAAGGACCATGAGAATATCCACCGGCAGACTCAACAGCATAATTGAGGATGCCGTGATGATGAGGCAGCCGCCTTCGGATAAAGGCCGCAGGCTAAAGGTTTACTACGCGACTCAGATAGGAACGGCGCCGCCTCTCTTTTCATTCAGCATCAATGATAAGGAGCTCATGCACTTCTCATATTCGAGATATCTCGAAAACAAGATAAGAGAACATTTCAATTTCGAAGGGACTTCCATAAAGTTCGTATGGAACGAGAAAAGAGGTGAGAGAAAATGAACGGCTCACTGACCTATATACTCATAGCACTCATAGCATATGCTCTTGGAAATATAAATCCCGCCATCATAATAGGCAAACTGCACGGAATAGATATACGCAAAGAAGGCAGCGGAAACGCAGGTATGACCAATACCATCAGAGTCATAGGGCTCTGGGCAGGCATAGTCGTATTTGTGGTTGATATACTTAAAGCCTTCATAGCAGTGAAGACGGGTATATATATTGCGCACAGTTATTCAGGCGGCCTGGTCGCTTTCGCCTTCGTAGTGATTGGACACTGCTATCCCGCTTTGTACAAATTCAAAGGGGGAAAGGGCGTTGCGGCATCACTCGGTGCGGCGCTTGCTCTTAACTGGCAGAGCGCACTTGCGGCTGCTGCAATTGCCGGGATTTTGTTTCTGGTATCAGGTAAAAGGATGTCTGTCGCATCACTCGGAGCTGCCGTGTCTTATCCGTTTCTCCTGTGGCATTTCATGCCTGACAGATACTGCGTCATATTCGCAGTCTTTATGGTACTGTTCCTCATGATGCAGCATATAGCCAACATAAGGAGGATCGCAAAAGGCGAAGAAGAAGCTCTGACTGTCGGGCATGCAGACAGCAAAGACAGTTAAGGAAAAGAGGAAGAATAATGAGCAAGTACCATATCATAACGTATGGTTGCCAGATGAATGAACATGACTCAGAGAATATAGCGGGGATGCTCGAAGCTCTGGGATATATACACGAGGAAGACCCATATAAGGCCGACCTCGTTATTATGAATACCTGCAGCGTCAGAGAAAATGCCGACAAGAGATTTTTCGGAGTTCTCGGACAGTTTAAAAAGCTAAAGAAAAACAATCCGGATTTCATGCTTTGCGTGTGCGGATGCATGCCCCAGCAGCCGAGAATAGTTGAGGAGATCAACAAGAGATTCTCCTGGGTGGACATAGTTTTCGGCACCCAGAACATAGCGAAGCTTCCTGAACTGCTCGAGCTCAGAAAGACCACCGGAAAGAAACAAAGAGCCATCGTTGATAATAATCCGGACATCACCGAGGATGAGATGCATCCCGTAAGGATGCACAGACACAAGGCTCTGGTTAATATCACCTTCGGCTGCAACAATTTCTGCACATACTGCATAGTTCCGTACACCAGAGGCAGGGAGAAAAGCCGTATGATGTCCGAGATAGTCTGCGAGGTCGAAAGGCTGGTTTCAGACGGAGTAAAGGAAGTCATGCTTCTGGGTCAGAACGTGGACTCATACAGGGATGCTCTCGGAAACAGCTTCGCCGATCTGATTCATGCCGTAAACGAAATCGATGGCCTGGAGAGAATAAGATTCATGACTTCTCATCCAAAGGACATATCGGATGAGATGATAGACTGCTTCAGGACCTGCGATAAACTCTGCAGGAACATCCACCTTCCGGTTCAGTCCGGAAGCGACAGGGTGCTCAGGCGCATGAACAGGCACTATGACAGCGAAAGCTATCTTGCGATAGTGGATAAGCTCAGGTCCGTGGCTCCGGATATTACAATTTCCACCGATGTTATAGTCGGATTTCCGGGAGAAAGCGAAGAGGACTTTGAGCAGACCCTTGATATGGCACGAAAGGTCAGATATGACTCCGCGTTCACATTCATATATTCGCCGAGAGAAGGGACTCCAGCTGCAAAGTTCGAGGATCAGATTCCGGATGATGTCTGCCACGACAGGTTCAACAGACTGGTTGAACTTATGGACGGAATCAGCTATGAAAAGAATCTGAAATACAAGGATACGACCGTAGAAGTCATGGTTGACGGCGTAAGCAAAACTTCGGACAACATATTTTCCGGAAGAACCGACGGATTTAAGCTCGTCAATTTTACATCGGATAAAAACGAGAAAGATATAGTGGGCCGGATTGTAAAGGTCAGAATCGATGATACCAAAACATTCAGTCTGGAAGGACATGAGCTGTAATGGAATTAATTGATCAGATTGCAAATTTCTTCACATTTTCGCACATCATGGTGCTGGTATATATACTGAATGCGCTTATTACATTCGGTCTTGTTTTCATTGATAATAAACCCCCGACGGCAACCCTGGCCTGGATCATGCTGCTCTTCATGCTGCCGGTGGTAGGGCTTATTCTCTATCTGATACTTTCACAGAATATAGCGAGGCAGCAGATTTTCAGGATGACAGAGGAGGAAAAGTTCGGTATAAGCACACTCCTCGGATGGCAGAAAGAAAGCGTCAAAACGGGAATTTCGGATTCTGATAACGAAGTGATTAATCGCTGGCGGGGGATGATTTCAATGAACCTCGAGTATGCGGATTCCCTTCTGATGGATAATGACAGTGTGGAGCTCATATACGACGGGCAGGAGATGTTCAACAGGCTGTGCGAGGACATAGTCAATGCCAAATACACCATCAAGCTATGCTACTACATAGTCAAAGACGATTTTGTCGGACAGCGCCTCCTGGACCTGCTTACGCAAAAGGCCAGGGAAGGGGTAAAGGTAAGGCTTCTGATGGACGCTCTCGGAAGCAGGAGCATCGGACGTCATGACCTGAGTGAATTTAAAAAGGCCGGGGGTAAATACGCCTTTTTCTTTAAGCCTCTGATCAGGCACATGTATTTCAGAATAAATTACCGGAATCACAGAAAAATCGCGATTATCGACAATGAAATCGGTTATATCGGCGGATTCAACATCGCAAAGGAATATCTCGGTTATAAGAAAAAATTCGGCTATTGGCGGGATACTCAGATGATAATCAGGGGTAATTCACTCGCTGCTTTAAACGAGAGATTTTACATGGACTGGAGATTTGCATCCAAAGAAGACCTGAACCTCGTGGAGCAGTCGATAAAATATGCATACAAACCCATAAACGGAAAGATACCGGTTCAGATAGTCTCCTGCGGACCTGAGTCGGAAAAGGAAGAAGTCAAGCGCTCCATGATGAAGATGATTACGGGAGCCATGGAAAGCATATACATTCAGACACCGTATCTTGTTCCGGATGAACCCATGCTGGATTCGCTTGCCATGGCAGCAAGATCGGGGCTTGATGTCAGGATAATGATTCCTTGCATACCTGATCATCCATTTGTATACAGAACGACCCTGTACAATGCAGGACGCCTCATAAAGGAAGGCGCAAAGATATATATCTATGAGAACGGCTTCCTGCATGCCAAGACCCTGACGGTTGATGAAGAAGTATGCACCACGGGATCGACAAACTTCGATATAAGAAGTTTCAGGCTTAACTTTGAGTCCAACGCCTTCATTTATGACAGCGATGTCACAAAGGGGATGAACGATCAGTTCAGAAAGGATCTCGAATTCTGCAGGGAATACACCCAGGAAGACAGGGACAATATAGATTTTAAAGAAAAAGCGCTCGAGTCAATCTCAAGGCTGCTTACGGAAATACTCTGAGAAAGGGATAATTTTATGAACATCACCTTGGATGCAATAATGGACAAGATTCTGACACTTCCCGGCATAGTGCTCGCACTGTCCATGCATGAATTTGCACATGCATGGATGTCGGACAAGCTCGGCGATCCGACGCCGAGGAGGCAGGGCAGACTGACGATAAATCCGCTTGCGCATATTGACTGGATAGGATTTGCGGCACTTCTCCTTGTCGGATTCGGATGGGGCAAACCCGTTATGATCGACCCGGGATACTACAAGCACAGGAGGCGCGATGAGTTCCTCGTTAGAATCGCGGGAGTGACAATGAATCTCATACTGGCTGTCATCATTGCAATCCCGGTGAGATTTGTCATTAAGCATTATGCATCAGTAGGGCCGAACGCCCTCATGGAGAACATAATAATGATACTGTTTTATGCAGTGTCAATTAATCTCGTTCTGATGATATTCAATCTGATACCATGCCCGCCACTCGACGGTTTCGGCCTTGTCACACAGCTTTTTAAACTGGATAAATATGACTGGTGGTATCCGCTTTATCAGCGCGGAACGTGGATACTTCTCCTGTTGATAATAACAAATATGACCGGGAGGATAATCTCGCCGGCCGTAAGTATGCTTATGAATTTGCTGGTTTATTAGAAGTAATTGCTCATTCTCCGGAGCTTGGACTGCTCCATGTGATATTCCATGGCTTTGCGTCCGGCTGCAGGATTTTTGGACTCAACCGCATCAAAGATGGCTTTGTGCTCTTCAAGTATTATCTTGAGATAGTCACCTGTATAGGTCTTTGCGGGAGCCGAATGTTTAAGATAGGTCTGATAGGTGGACAGGGTTTTTTGTATCATCCTGTCCTTGGTTCCCTGATAGAGTATGCTGTGAAACTGAGAGTTGAACATCAGGACTTTCTCTATATCTCCTCTCAGAGTATAGAACTCCATGAATTCAACGGTTTCCCTCAGGGCATCTATATCGTCACTGGTCATGCGTTTAATGGCCCATTCGATGGCCTGGACCTCAAACAACGATCTCAGGTCAAAGAGATCCGATATGTCTCTCTTTGAGAGGGCTGTAACATAAGCGCCTCTGTTAGGAACGTTTTCGATAAGACCGTCGGCTTCGAGCTGACGAAATGCTTCTCTCACGGGAGTTCTGCTGACATTGTATTTCTTGCAGATGACCTGTTCCGTGAGCTTGGAATTATCCGGAAATTCTCCGGAGAGAATATCAGCCTGAAGGTCGGCATAAAGATTGGCCGAAAGCGGCTGTGTCGATTTATCACTTATAACGTCCATATTGTCCTCGATTCATATATTTGATTAACTTATCCTCATATTAAAATAAATTGTATACTATTTCAAATGAAATTAATCTATAAATCCGATAATGAGAAAAAGACTGAAGGAAAATGAAATACAGGAAGCACTGGCGCTGCTGGAGGAGATGCATCCGGAAGCTGCATGTGCGCTGGATCACAGGAGCAGATTTGAGCTTATTGTTGCTGTTGTTTTATCGGCACAGACCACTGATGTCAGTGTAAATAAGGTGACACCTGCCCTGTTTGAAAGGTACCCCGATGCCCATGCTCTGGCCGCTGCGGATCCGGATGATGTCTCGGAGATTATTCATACAATAGGTCTTTACAAAAACAAATCGGTAAATATCGTAAAACTCGCAGCAAAGATATGCGACGATTTCGGAGGGGAAGTTCCGGGAAGTTTCGATGAGCTTGTGAGTCTCCCGGGAGTCGGCAGAAAGACGGCAAATGTAGTGCTTGCCGAGGCATTCGGTGTTCCCGCAATAGCGGTAGATACCCACGTATTCAGAGTTTCCAACAGAATCGGAATAGCCAATGCAAAGGATGTTGAAAAAACAGAGGAACAGCTCAGAAAGAGGATTCCCGAGGAGCAGTGGATCAGGTCGCATCATTTGCTTATATTTCATGGAAGAAAGATTTGCCATGCAAGAAAACCGGATTGTGATGCGTGCATATTAAGTCAGATATGTCTTTATAATTCCAGGTAGTTTTACAGAGGTGTAATTATGCAGGAAATCAAATGTCCGAATTGCGGTAAAGTATTTCAGGTCGATGAGACCGGATACTCTCAGATTGTTCAGCAGGTCCGGGACAAAGAGTTCAATAAGGAACTTGAGAGGAGAGAAGAGGAGTTAAGCCGCAAGAATGAAAGCGATCTGACAATCGCAAAGATGGAGCAGGATAAGCTCCATAGTGAGGAGATTTCGAAAAAGAATTCGGAAATTGCAGAAAAAGAAAACGAGATAGAAAGATTGCGTGCTCTGCTCGAAAATGCAGATGTTGAAAAGAAACTGGCAGTTTCCGAGGCAGTTCAGGAAAAGGACAGAGAGCTTTCCATTAAAGGAACCGAGATAACAAAGCTGATGTCCGATATTGAGCTGCAAAAGAAAGAAAGTGAGCTCAGGGAAAACAACCTGGCCGAAAAGCACAAAGGGGAGATAAAGCTGAGGGACGAGGAAATCGAAAGGCTTAAGGATTTCAAAGCCAGACAGTCCACCAAGATGATAGGAGAAAGCCTCGAGCAGCATTGCATGGCACAGTTCAATCAGATCAGAATGACTGCTTTTCCAAATGCTGAATTCGAAAAGGACAATGACGCAAGCAGCGGCAGCAAAGGGGACTTCATATTCAGGGAGTCCGCCGGAGGCACCGAATTTATATCCATTATGTTTGAGATGAAAAACGAAATGGATACGACCAGGACCAAGCATAAAAACGAGGATTTCTTCAAGGAACTCGATAAGGACAGGAATGAAAAGAACTGCGAATATGCCGTGCTGGTTTCACTCCTTGAAAGCGATAATGAGCTGTATAACAACGGAATAGTGGATGTCTCATACAGATATCCAAAGATGTTCGTCGTAAGGCCGCAGTTTTTTATACCCATCATCTCGCTGCTTCGAAATGCCGCTCTGAATTCTCTCGAATACAGGCAAAAGCTTGCATATGTACAGAATCAGGAGCTTGAGCTTAACAATTTCGAGGAAAATCTGAACACTTTCAAAAAGAGCTTTGCAGACAGTTTCAGACTTGCGACTGACAGATATGAAGATGCAATCAAGGGAATTGACAATGCAATCGCCGCGCTGAACAGGATTAAGGAAAACCTGATGACTTCGGAGAAGCATCTCAATACAGCTAACAATAAAATTGAGAATGTCAACATAAAGAGACTCACCAAAAATGCTCCTTCGGTAAGAGAGAAATTCGAGGAGCTTAAAACGGAAAAATAGTGTGTCCGTCTTGTGTTGTTTGATTCAGTTCTATTTGTTAATATAGTCGTGTAATTAATACCTATTAATTATTACTTGGATTTTTACAGGAGGAAGAAATGATAAAAGTCGGTATCAATGGGTGGGGCAGAATTTCAACATGTGTAATGAGAGCCATTCGTAATTTCCCGGAAATGGAAGTTGTCGGCATCAACTGGCGTAATGCTGATTATGACTATGTTGCATATATGCTCAAATATGATTCGGTATTCGGCAGGTTTCCCGAGGAAGTCGGCACTTATGAGAAAGGTATTACCGTAGGAGGAAAAAAGATTCCGGTATATTTTGAATCAGACCCGACGAATATTCCGTGGAGTGAATGCGGAGCAGAGTACATAATCGATGGTACCGGAACGCTTACATCCACTGAAAAGTCAGCACCACATCTCTCGGCGGGAGCCAAGAAAGTAATCATTTCCGCACCTGCAAAGGACAAGGTCACACCGACATTTGTATACGGCGTTAATCACGATTGGTACAAGCGCAATATGGATGTTGTGTCCACTGCATCATGCACGACCAACTGCCTCGCGCCGATATGCAAGGTTATCAATGATAAGTGGGGCATTTACGAAGGCCTCCTGACAACGATACACTCCACAACAGGAAAACAAAAAACAAATGACGGGCGTACAAAATACAACTGGAGAATGGGACGTTCGGTTTTCAATAACATAATTCCGACGACAACAGGAGCCGCAAAGGCAGTTGCGCTGGTAATTCCGGAGCTCGAGGGAGCCATTACCGGCATGGCGTTCAGAATCCCTGCAGTCGACGTATCTGCAGTTGACCTTGATGTTGTACTCAGAAATGCAGCGTCGCTTGATAAGATCAACAAAGCAATGAAGGAAGCATCCGAGACTTACCTCAAGGATGTACTGCTTTATACTGAGGATGAGGTCACTACAATAGATTTTGTCGGTTGCTCGGCTCCATCTGTCTATGACGGAAAGATGGGAATTGAAGTAAATGATAAATTCTTCAAGATTGTGGGATATTACGACAATGAGTTCGGATATACCTCAAACATGCTCAGATTTGTAAGACATATGTATGAAGTCGATAACGATACATTCCCGATTCCAAAGGGTGAATAATTAATATATCGGAGGATTTACCCTCCCGAAAAGGAGATAGGATTAAATGAAAAAGACAATCAAAGACGTAAACTGGGCGGGCAAGACCGCCGTGATGAGATGCGATTTCAACGTGCCTCTCGACGGAGATAAGATCACCGACGATACTCGTATTCAGGCAGCGCTCCCGAGCATAAGCTACCTGGCAGAAAACGGAGCGGCAATTGTTCTCATGTCACACCTCGGAAGGCCAAAGGGTGAGCCGAAACCCGAATTCAGCCTTGCACCTGTAGCCAGGAGACTTTCCGAATGCATCGGAAAAGAAGTCAGATTTGTGGCATCGGATCTTGTTGTGGATGACGAAGTAAAGACCGCAGCAAAGAGCCTTTCTGCCGGTGATATTATGCTCATCGAAAATGTCAGATACAGAGCCGAAGAAGAAAAAAACGACGCTGCATTTGCAAAGGAACTTTCGGAGCTCGGAGATGTATTTGTGCAGGAGGCGTTCGGAACGGTCCACAGAGCACATGCATCAACTACAGGTATAGCCGACTATATACCTGCTGTATCGGGTTTCCTCATTGAAAAGGAGCTTAAGTTCCTGGGAGAGGCAGTCAACAATCCGAAAAGACCGTTTGCCGCTGTCATGGGCGGTGCAAAAGTAAAGGATAAGATCCCTGTAATTACAAATCTCCTCGATAAAGTGGATATACTCATAGTAGGAGGAGGGATGTCTTATACATTCTTTAAGTCACAGGGGTATTCAATCGGAACATGGCTTCTTGACGAGGAGGGCCTTGAACTTGCGGGAGATATTCTAAAACTCGCAGAGGAAAAGGGAGTTAAATTCATGCTTCCCGTGGATGTGGTTGCGGCAGATGAGTTTGCGGAGAATTCTCCACACGATACATATCCGGCAGACAAAATACCTGATAACAGAATGGGTCTTGATATAGGCCCCGAAACGATAAAGCTTTTCGGTGATGCTCTTAAATCCGCAAAGACAATAGTCTGGAACGGACCTATGGGAGTGTTTGAAATGGATACATTTGCAGCAGGCACCAAAGCAATTGCCGAATGCCTGGCTGAGTGTGATGCGACTACTGTTATCGGCGGAGGCGACAGCGCAGCCGCAGTTGCAAAGTTCGGACTTGCAGACAAGATGACACATATCAGTACCGGAGGAGGAGCAAGCCTCGAATTCCTTGAAGGAAAAGAACTACCCGGTATCGCCGTGATAGAAGACAAATAATTATTGGTTTTTACTGATGTTGGGATTACAAGACAGGAGATAGAAAATGAAGAAATTTTTAATCGCAGGAAACTGGAAAATGAACAAGCTCGCAAGCGAGGCTCTTGATTTTTGCAAGGAGCTCGCAGCACAGAATCTGACAAATGCAAAAGATGTTGCAGTGCTCGTGCCTTTTACGGATCTTAAGGAGACCAAAGAAGGCCTTGCGGGTTCAGGTATAGGATTCGGAGCACAGAATGTGCATTTTGAAGAATCCGGGGCATTCACAGGTGAGGTATCCGTGCCGATGCTCAAGGAAATAGGCGTTGATTATTGCGTTGTAGGACATTCCGAGAGAAGGGAATACTTTGCAGAGACTGATGAAACTGTCAACAAGAAACTCATCGCCCTTCTTAACGCAGGCATTACACCCATACTCTGCGTAGGCGAATCTCTTGAGGTAAGAGAGCAGGGCGGAGAGCAGACATTTGTCGCAGGACAGATTCTCGCTGACTTTGCCGGAATACCTGCATCCGAGGCAGCAAAAATCGTTGTCGCATATGAGCCTATTTGGGCCATCGGAACAGGCAAGACAGCAACACCCGAGCAGGCAGAGGAAATGTGTGCATTTATCAGAGGAGTTCTCTCCGGTAATTACGACAATGCAACTGGCGATTCCATACTTATTCTCTACGGTGGCAGCATGAAGCCGTCCAATGCAAAAGAGCTTCTGGAAAAGCCGGATATTAACGGCGGACTTATCGGAGGGGCCAGCCTTAAAATTGATGATTTCACAGCAATAGCTAATGCAGCTGCCGAACTTGGTTAATAGCACGCTCCATTTTAATTGACACGTCAAGTCAAATGGTGGTACTATAAAGCGTTCGATTTTCGGTAAATCGGGCGCTTTTTAAAAGAACAAATTACGTTTGGAGGTAATTATGCATACATTTCTGATGGTAGTACTTTTACTCGCAAGCCTGGTGCTTATAGCCAGCATTCTCTTGCAGTCCGGTAACAGCGATGGTCTTTCAGGTTCCATCGCCGGCGGAGCAGAGCAGCTTTTCGGAAAGAAAAAGAGCAGAGGATATGATGCTCTTCTCTCCAGAATTACAACGGTTTGCGCCGTAATCTACATCATTCTTTCACTTGTTATAGTAGCTGTCTTTAACTAAGGCGTCCGAAACAGCAATAGCAGGAGACTTCACATGCTTGAAAAAGTTGTTACACTTGCTTGCGTACTGTTCGGAATCTTAAGCGCTGTATCAATCGAGTCCTGGCTCAGAAGACATCACGGCAATAACAGGATTGCTTCCGATGTTTACACTGCCACACTCGAGAAGTACAGCGAATTTTGGAGTGCTCAGATTTTACCCGCTTCAATTACCGTTATTGTCGTCGGCCTGATTTATGGATTTGGTATAGGCTCCGGCACTTCATCCGTTACGGCATATATAGCAGGAGCACTGACCAGCTTTGGTTCAGTATTTCTCGGATCGAGGAGCTTTGCTTCCGCAACCATTTCAAGCTCATCAATACTTGCCGACGGTGATATAAAAAGCGGCCTCAGGTCATCTTTCAGAGGCGGAGCTGTAATGGGCATCACCATCGTTACAACAGGGCTCGCAGTTCTGAGCATCCTTTTGTATCTGTTCAAACAGGAAGAATTCGTTAATGTTGCCGAAGGCTTTGTCCTGGGTGCGGCTATTTCAGGGGTTATTATAAGATTGTCCGGAGCCATACTCACTTCTGCACACAAGCTCTCGGAAACAAACGAAAATAATATCGACTATAACGGTGCATATGCTGCAGTCGGTTCGGATTTCGCCGTGACATTTCTTCTTGCCGTCTGCTCGGCAGTTCTGCTGGCCGAAGTCGGTGTTGATTCATCCGGCGTTGCTTCAACATTTACCGTAAGTGCGGCTGCAAAGTATCCATTGCTTATAATGGGAGCAGGCATCGTTGCCTCCGTCGTCGGCATTTTTGCTTTCAGGGCAGCAACAGGCAAGAGATCTGATCTTGGGTTTACCGCGGGTAGTTTTGTTTCAGGAGTATTGCTGTTTGCAGCATCCGTATATTTCAGCATTGAAATCCTGGGCTCACGTTCATACTCATATTGTATAGGCTTTGGTATACTCGCACAGCTTTTGTCCGGAGAGTTTTGCAAATATTTCTCCATGGATGCTGATGTTTTCAGAAGGAATCTCCCAAAGACAAAAGACGAAGATATAGACGTCCCCATGCTTCACGGACTTTCAGTAGGACTTATAAGCTCTTTCGTTCCGGCTCTGTTTACGATAATTGCCATCGTGCTTTCATACAGCATAGCAACGGAGTACGGTGTTGCGCTTGCGGCCGTAGGGGTTAGTTCAATTGCGGCAGTTAATACCGCCGTAAGGGAATATGCCACAACTACTTCGGCATCCTGTTCATTTGCCATGTCATACGATGACAGCGCGGAGGATAATACAGGCTATTACAATATTCTCAGACATACATCTGCAAAGGCCAAAGCTACCGGAAGAGCCTACTCAGCTGTAGCTGCATCTTTGACGCTTACGGCACTTCTCATGTCTGTTACTTTCAAGTCCGGAAGGGAAATGGTTGATCTGTCAAATCCCGTTGTTTTCGGTGGTATGATATTCGGCACCGTGATTATTCTTGTTTTTATGGGCTTCCTTATCAGGTCCGTGATACTCAGCACTATTTCGATGCTTGATTATGCCGGAGAAAGTGCAGAAGAGTACAGAAACATCACATCTGTCAGAGGCAATATTATACTTGAAGTGTTTGCCATAGCGGCACCATTGACAGTCGGATTTGTAATGGGTGTTGATTGTCTTATAGGCTTTATCGGAGCTTGCATAGTAACAGGCATGGCTTTTATCTTTGCATTCAACAATACAGGAAGGTATTACGACAGAATAGCCTGTGATGCGCTTGGCTCCGTGATTAAAATCATGACAGCCGTGGCCATCGCATTCACACCTGCCTTTATAGAGTTCGGAGGTATGTTTTTCTGATACCTGAATTCAGAGCACATCGAAGATGATATCGCAGCGGTGGCTCTGAACAGACCACCGTTTTTATATAATTTAAGACCAATCGGAGAGTAGGAACAGAATGAGAGACAATAAATTCAGAGTTTTCGTTGTTAATCCGGGATCTACATCAACCAAAGTTGCTCTGTTTGAGGACGACTGCAGGATATATGAGGAGTCTGTCAGCCATGATGCTGCTGTTCTCAATTCATTTGATAATGTAAATGACCAGCTGGGATACAGGCTGGATGTGATAAACAATCTGATCGAAGAAAATAATCTCGATCTTGCGGACCTTGATGCAATTGTCGGAAGAGGAGGCGGCTGCTATCCTGTTCCGTCGGGCACATTCGAGGTAAATGACCTGTTGCTGAGTGATATAAGAAATAACGTAGGGAGGACCATACACCCGTCCATACTCGGTGTGCAGCTTGCGTATGAGCTGCAGCAGAGATATGGCGGGAGACTGTTTATGGTAGACCCCATATGCGTCGATGAGTACACGGATGTGGCGAGAGTTACCGGAGTTAAGGAGATACAAAGGCGCACCGAGTCACATGCTCTTAATCTCAGAGGCACAGCAATGAAGCATTGCAAACTGCGCAATATGGACTATAAGTGTTCAAAACTCGTCGTTGCTCACATAGACGGGGGAATCACAATAGCCGCCCATGAAAACGGCAGGCAGATTGACTGCAATCAGGGAGCCGGAGGCGAGGGACCCTTTACGGCCACACGAACAGGGTCTCTTCCGCTCATGGAAGTGCTTGATTATTTCGATAACGGGCACAGCACGGAAGAGATGAGGCATCTGTGCACCGGTACAGGCGGCTTCGTATCGCATTTCGGAACATCCGATGCCGATGAGGTTTATGAGAGGGTTATGGCAGGAGATGAGGATGCTAAGCTTGTGTGGGATGCGCTGTGCTATAATATCGTGAAATACATAGGATCCATGGCTACCGTTCTTAAAGGAAGCGTAGACGGAATTCTTATCACAGGAAGATATACGAGATTCTCAAGTCTCATCGACTATATAAAACAATATACTGAATGGATTGCTCCCGTATATGTATATGAAAATGAAGTGGAGCAGGAAGCAATGTGCGCAGGAGCCCTGAGAGTACTCAGAGGAAAAGAAAAAGCAAAAATTTACACAGGATATGGAATGGTCCGTAAAAGCGGACTGTTTGAAGATTGATAAAGGAGGACATAGAGATGTTGGACAGACTGGAAGGCATCCGCGAAGAAGGATTTTCGAAAATTGCAGCAGCATCAGACTCAGCTGAACTTGAATCCGTCCGCAAGGAACTTACAGGAAAGAAAAGCGCTCTGCAGGAGGTACTTAAGAGTCTCGGTGGACTTGAACCGGACATGAGAAAGTCCGTGGGACAAAAAGCCAACGAGATCAAAAACCTGTTTGCTGAGAAGATTCAGGAAAGAGAAAAAGAGCTGGTTGCATCGGCATCTGCAGTTGAGGGAGAACTGGACCTTACTCTGCCGGGAACGGATATAAAGAGAGGGGCTCTTCATCCGATAACACAGATGTGCTATGACCTGAATGATGCATTCAGATCTCTTGGATTTGAAATATATTCAGAGGATGATATCAGCAGTGAAAAATTCGCATTCGATAATCTGAACTTCGCAGCGGATCATCCGGCAAGAGCCTCCATGGATACATACTGGCTCGAGGGTACAGAGGATAAAAGGGGTAATGAAAGACTCTGCCTAAGGCCGCATCTTACCGGAGGTTCTGTCAGATATCTCCTGGAGCACGGTGCACCTGCGAGATTCGTATATCCGGTCAGGGTATACAGAAATGAAACAACAGATGCAAGACACGAGAGGGCATTCTTCCAGTACGAGGCTCTTATCGTGGACAAGGATGTATCATTCAGTTCGGGCCGTGTTATGATCGAGACCATTCTGGAAAAGGTATTCGGCCGCAAGGTCAATGTCAGGATGAGAGAAGGATTCTTCCCATTTACGGAGCCGGGATATGAGATAGACATGGAATGCCTGCTCTGCGGTGGAGAGGGCTGCAAGGCCTGCAACCACGCGGGATGGATTGAAGTAATGCCTGGCGGAGTCATTCATCCGAACGTGCTCAGAGCCGCAAATCTCGATCCTGATGAGTGGACAGGTTTCTATACCAACATAGGACTCGACAGACTCGTAATGATGAGATACGGCGTGGATGATGTAAGACTCTTCCACAGCGCAGATCTCAGATTCCTAAAACAGTTCAAATAGAAAGGGAGGCGGGCTATGAATATTTCACTTAAATTCTTACAGAGATATGTGGATCTTCCCAAAGATCTCACTTACGAACAGATAGCTTATGACCTCACGATGAGGACTGTTGAGGTCGAAGATGTAATCAATACGGCAGACAAATTCCACGACATAGTTGTGGGAGAGATAAAGGAAGTAAAGGCTCATCCGAATGCAGATGCACTCAGAATATGCATGGTGGATGTCGGAGAGAGTGACCTGAAGCAGATTGTATGCGGAGGCAGCAATCTCACGGAAGGACATAAGGTATGCGTTGCAAAGCCGGGCTCCGAAGTTGTATGGCACGGCGAGGGCGAACCCGTACTTCTCAAGGAAACCAAGCTTCGCGGCGAGTCTTCGTACGGCATGATATGCTCTCCGAGTGAAGTTTACCTTGGAGATGTTATCGCCACTAACGATGTGAGAGAGATAACAGATTTCACCGAGCTCGGAATAGACTGCAAAGTCGGTCAGAATATCGCTGAAGTGATGGGAATGGACGATGTTATCCTTGAAGTGGATAATAAATCCCTTTCAAACAGGCCGGATCTCTGGGGACACTACGGTGTCGCAAGAGAACTTGCTGCCATTTATAAGGTACCGCTTAAGGAACTTGATACTGCTCTGCCGGAAGGACTTCCGGAGTACAAGGTTACCATTGAGGAGCCGGACAGATGCCCGAGATTCACAGCTGCCAAAATTGACAATGTCTGCGTCAAAGAATCTCCGCAGTGGATGAAGACCCTTATCACAAACGCAGGCATGAGGCCCATCAATGCGCTTGTGGATATTACAAACTTCGTTCTTATGGCTGTAGGCCAGCCGCAGCACGCATATGACAGCACTCACGTAAAAGGTGAGGAAATCATCGTAAGGCTTGCAAAGGACGGCGAACAGCTGGTGCTGCTCGATGAGAAGGATCTGGACCTTACAAACGATCATCTCGTAATATGCGATGCAGAGCATCCTCTTAACCTCGCGGGTATCAAGGGCGGAAAAGACGATTCGGTACTGGACAGCACGAATTCCATTATTCTAGAGTGTGCGGTATTCACAGCGCCGGGAATCAGAAGGACGACCGCATATTTCAATGAAAAGACCGATGCAGCTTTGAGATATGAAAAGGGCATTGACACTCAAAGAGCCAACCTCGGAGTCAATATGGCACTGTCTCTTTTCAAGGAGATTTATCCTGAGTGCAAAATCACGGCATTTACCGACTGCTATCCCGTAAAGACAGAGAATGCAGTTATAGACATCACACAGGAATTCCTCGACAGAAGGCTCGGTGAGGTGCTCGAAAGATCTGAAATAGAGGATATACTCACAAGACTCGGATATGAAGTCAGATTCGATAACGGAACATATCACTGCATAGCTCCGACATGGAGATCCACCGGTGATGTTTCAATACACGACGACATACTCGGAGATATCGCAAGGCTTATCGGATATGAGTACTTCAAGAAGCAGCCGCTGAAAATTAGCTTTGATTCTTCGGTTAATCAGGTCAAGGTCGATCTGAGCAGGAAGATTAAAGAATATCTGGCTTTCAGATGCGGATATAATGAAGTATTCACATATCCGTGGATTGATGAAAAATACATCCACGCAGCGGGATTTGCTGATGATGCATGTATCAAACTTGCCACTCCACCGGCTCCCGAACTCGGGATGCTGAGGCCTTCACTTGTTCCTGGCATGCTTGAGTCTACAGTCAAAAACGAGAGGTATTTCGATGAATTCGATATCTTCGAATCAGCGCAGGTATTTGCACCGGGTGAATATCATCCGTCAACTGAGGAAGAGACATTGCCGGTTCATAAAAATTACATCTCGGGAGCATCCGCAGGTAAGGATGCAGCTGCACTTTTCTACAGAGTAAAAGGTGTGATCGAAAATCTCGCTTCTTACTGCCACTGTGAAGAACTGAGCTTTAAGCAGAAGGAAAAACCATCATGGGCGGATGATAAGGTATGGCTTAATGTAATGAGTGGTAAAGAAACGGTCGGTTCGGTCGGGCTTGTATCGGTCAAGACGCTTTCCGAATCAGGTGTAAAGAATATGCAGCTTGCTGTATTTGAACTCGATTCGGACATTCTCAAGCCTTATCCGTCAAGGACCAACGAGTTCGTTCATCTGCCGCAGTATCCGCTTGTAGAGCAGGATCTGTCGCTCCTGGTAGATGAGTCCGTAAAATGGGAGGACATAAGTGAAGCCATCAAGTACATGGTCAAGGAACTTCACTTTGTCGAGGTCTACAGGGGAGAGCAGATACCGGAAGGTAAGAAATCCGTCATGCTCAGCCTCAAGATAGGAAACGACGACTCCACTATGACGTCCAAACAGATAGACAAGAAGATGAACGGAATCATCAAGGTCCTCGGAAACAAAGTAGGAGCAGAACTGCGCTGATTTACAAATTATAAAACAGATAGACCGCTCGCTGTTCGCGAACCGTTGAATTCTTTTCGAGAATTCTAACGAACCGCTCAACGCTCGCTTGTCTATCTGTTTTTATAATATTTTTACAGTAGCTTTAATATCTTTGGGAATATCGGAAGTAAAGGATATACGTTCATTGGAAAAAGGATGATTGAATTCAATAAAGCAGGCATGCAGGGCCTGACGTGATATGAGCCCGGTGCTGCCGCCGTATAATTCATCTCCTGCTATGGGGTGGCCGATTGAAGACAGGTGAACTCTTATCTGATGGGTGCGGCCGGTGTGTAGAGTGACCTCAACAAGGCTGAAGTCTCCATACTCTTTTGAATGATATCTCTCAAGCACCTTAACTTCGCTGAGAGCTTCTTTTCCGCCGTCCGCAACATCCATTACGGCACGCTGTATGGATATTTCTCCAGGTCTTCCGATCGGAAGGTCGATTTCAAAATGATCTTCTGTCACATCTCCTTCGACGAGGGCGATGTATTTCTTTACAACAGTGCCGCGTCTCATCTGAGATGATAGCTCATTTTGCGCATTTGAATTCTTGGCCACGATAATAATGCCGGAGGTATCCATATCTATGCGGTTGGCAAATCGCACTTTAAAGGACTGGCCGGTATCAGCCATGTATTTCATTATTCCGTTTGCAATGGTGTGATAGGGATGTCCCTTGGTAGGGTGGACTATGATGCCGGGCTGCTTGTTGATGACTATAATATCGTCATCCTCATAGATGATATCGAGTGGAATATCCTCGGGAGGAAAGTCGCTTGATTCTTCAGGCAGCCTGACAGAGATTATGTCTCCTTCGGCGGGCTTTATATATCCTTTGGTTATTTCTCCGTTTAAATCCACCAGAGACTGATACTTCATCTTGGTCTTGAACCTGACGGAGAAATTGTAATTGCGTTTCAGTATTTGATTGATTGTAAGGCCGACCTCATCGGCCGTGACTTTATGCTCGTATTTGGAAATAGCCATGTATCTTACAGCAATTTGCTGCTCAGTTTGTTCCAGTAGTCGTAGGAGTCCTGTCTGATCAGATGAATTTCGTGTTCGGACTGGGATATCTCTATATATTCAACATTGTTGAACTCGTGTGTCCTGCCGTCAAAAGATATCAATGCGGTGCCGCCTGTGCTGCGGCCTGTTCCCCGTATTGTAATGGTGTCTGTTGCAGGAAGCAGTATGCTTGACTTAAAGCTTCTGTACGCATTTGTATTCATCGGAGCTATCGGTGTGAGCTGGAGGACATTAAGATCAGGGGAAACCAGCGAGCCTCCGAGAGAATAGTTGTATGCTGTGGAGCCGACTGCAGTGGCCACAAGTATGCCGTCTCCCGAGAAATCCTGTATTTTCGTCTCCGCAATGGAAACCGAAAAATGCGAGCTGTGAGAGTAGGTGCCGCGAACTACGATTTCATTGATACCGATCCTGGTAAACTCGCGGTCCCTGGCTATTATCCTCGCGCTTACGGGCTTAATGTTCTGGATTTTGTAATTGCCGGACTCTATATCGGAAACAGTTGCCTCGAGGTTGTTTGCGGAAGATTCCTGGAAAAACCCCAGGTGTCCGGTGTTAATTCCGAGTATTGGTGCGGATGGAAATGCGCATTTGTGTGCAAAGCTCAGAAACGTGCCGTCACCGCCTATGCAGATAAGAAGATCGGCGTCCTCTCTGTATTCATCGAGTACTTCGTGTCCCCGGTCTTTCAGTATGTTAATCAGATTGTCGTAAACTGCAATGGATGAATATTTCTTGTTGCAGAATACAAATGTCTTCAGTGGCATAATATCCTCTCAGTGTTCAAAAACTACGGTCTCTGTGTTATAATATTCCGTCGGAAATTATAACATAAATGAGACTGATTTAGGAACATAATGGACAGAGACAGACTTTTTGAAAAACTTGATATAGAAAGTCCCGAAGAGTTCAGATTCTATGAGAACTTCGATGCTCTTATCGAGGAGGAAGAACACATAGAAGAAGAACTCATAAAAGAAGTTCTGTCGCATGCCGATGCAGAGCTGCTCTCTGATCATGTAGACAGCTTTTTTGAAAGCTTTCTCGGAAATATCCCTGATGATGAGACAGAGCTTTACATCATAGTTGATTCCTTTAAAAGAAATATATCGGCTCTGGTACCGGAGGAAATGAATGATGAGGATGTATCTGAACTTGCAAAGGATATATACAAATTCAGAAACTGGTATGCCATAGAGCACAATGCAAAGGACGAAAAGAACGGAGAAGAATTATCCGTACGCGATGCGAGATATGAGATTGCAGCAGCAAGGCTTCTCGGAGACGAAGTATCAATTGATTTCGGACGAGCAATTACAAGCGGACCCGATTCGTACGGTATCAGGATAAGTGAGCTGGCGGCTATTGAGGGATAGGATGATAAAGAGAGAGGATATTGAGAAAAGAGAATACGAACTATTATCCCCTCAGGCATGCAAGGCTGCCGAATCAAAGGGCAGGGAGTTCTACGAAGCCAAATGCGAATTCCGTACGGATTTTCAAAGGGACAGAGACCGCATTATACATTCAAAAGCTTTCAGGCGCCTGATTCATAAGACACAGGTATTCCTGGCACCGGAAGGTGACCACTACAGGACCAGGCTTACTCATACACTCGAAGTTGCGCAGGTTTCCCGGACAGTAGCCAGGATTCTGGCATATAACGAGGATCTGACAGAGGCCATAGCTCTCGGTCATGACCTGGGACATACACCTTTCGGGCATGTAGGAGAGGCTGTTCTTAACAAGATTCATCCCGGTGGTTTTACGCACAATGAACAGAGCCTCAGGACCGTTGACAGAATAGAGGATACATCAAGGCGAAGAGGGCTCAATCTGACTTATGAGGTAAGAGACGGTATATTAAATCACAGGGGACTGGGAGTCCCTGTCACTCTCGAAGGACAGATTGTTAAAATCTGCGACAGGATAGCATATGTCAATCACGACATAGATGATGCGATCAGAAGCGGAGTCATAAGCTGGGAGGATCTGCCGCCGGCGGAGATAAACATACTGGGCAGCACGCATTCCGACAGGATCAATAACCTGATTGTGGATCTGTGCAATAACAGCGAGGGGAGGGATACCATATGCCTTTCCGAGGAGTTCGCCACCGCTCTCAGCAATTTAAGGTCGTTCCTCTTTGTGAATGTCTATAATTCCAATGAAGTCAGGAACACTTCGGATTTGTCCAAGGTAGAGCTGATTATCACATCGCTTTATAACCACTTTATGGACAATCCCGATGAAATACCCGGAATATACAAAGAAATAATGGAAACAGACGGCGTGCATATAGCGGTCAAGGACCTGATATCAGGAATGACAGACAGATACGCACTTAACCTGTACGATGAGCTATTCGTACCGAAGAGATGGAGGCAGCTCTGATAAATGGCATTCGATAATTCCACTGACGAAATCAAAAATCAGATTAATATAGTCGATGTCATAGGCAGAGAGGTCAACCTTAAGAAGGCCGGATCGAGCTATAAAGGTCTGTGCCCCTTTCACAACGAAAAGACTCCTTCTTTTTCGGTAAATGAACAGGGCCAGTACTTCAACTGCTTTGGCTGTGGTAAAAAAGGTGATGTGTACAGGTTCGTAATGGATTATTACAAAATCCCTTTCGTCGATGCCGTCGAAAAACTCTGTGATGAGTACGGAATCAAAAAGCCCGAATGGGGAAACCGCGGACCCAGGATAGACTATGACAAGTACTATGCAATAAATGCAAAGGCAGCAAGGTTTTTTTACAACTGCCTGGGCAAGGTACCCAATAAAGGCATATCATATCTGGTAAGCCGCGGACTGAGCAAGGAAACGATTACGGCATTCGGACTCGGATACGCACCGCCGGACGGATCGGTACTTACTGATTACCTCAGATCCGAAGGAGTATCAGATGATGACCTTCTGATGCTCGGACTCTCCAGTCAGGGGAGAAACGGACTCTATGATAAATTCAGAGACAGGGTTATGTTTCCGATCATTAACAGCAATGACAAGGTCATAGGATTCGGAGGCCGCGCCATAGGAGATATAAAACCGAAATACCTGAACTCTCAGGAGAGCGATGTATTTCTCAAGAAGAACAATCTCTTTGGTCTGAACCTTACAAGAAAGGAAATAGCAGACGAAGGCCGGGCTATAATAGTTGAGGGCTATATGGACCTCATATCCCTGTATCAGGCAGGTATAAAGAACGTTGCAGCGTCTCTCGGAACCGCACTTACGGATAATCAGGCCAGGCTGCTGTGCAGATATACAAAGAATATTGTATTATCATATGACTCGGATGCCGCAGGCATCAATGCAGCGCTCAGAGGCATATCCGTTATAAACGGAGCAGGCGGTAAAGCAAAAGTCATGAACGTCACCGACGGAAAGGACCCGGATGACTTTGTAAAGCTGCATGGAAAAGACGCTTTCCTTAAACTTGCAGACAAGGCGATGCCTGCGACTGATTTCAGACTCAAGCTCGCAGCAGAGGGCTTTGACCTGAGCGACGACAGACAGATACTTGATTATATAGACAGGATAGTGCCTGTTCTGAGGAGCCTCGGCCCCGTGGAACAGGATATGTATATTAAAAAGCTCGCTGAGCAGTTTAATATATCAGATCATGCGATAGCACTTGCCGTGCAGCAGGACAAGGAAAAGACCGAAAGTAAAATAAGCACAGGCAGGCAGAATGCAGATATAAGGCGTCGTGACATGAGACAGGAACACAGCCTCACAGAACGCCTTGAAATATCCTTTTTGCTGCTGGCCACGACAGATTACAGATACTTAAAGAGATTCGACGAAGACGGCATAGTTTTCAGGACAGGACTTGCAGATAAAATAAGATCCGCGGAAGAGTCACTTGCAGGCAGTTTAAAGCCCGGTACTCTCGGGATAGATTCAGAAGCCATATCGCAAGCGCTTGATCCCGACGACGAAGCCAGATTCAGAAGATATCTCAGCAGCATACAGATCGGACCCGATGATGAGGCTTTCTACAGGGAAATGAAAGCGGGTTACAAGATCAACAATTACAGGCTCATGAGGTCTGAGGTGCAAAACGAGCTTCAATTGGCCGAGCAACTCGGAAGAACAGAAGATGTGGAAGCACTTGCATCCAAGCTCATAGAACTGGACAGACTCATCAAAGAACAGACGGAGGAAAACAATGCCTAGAAAGAAAAAAGAAGTAACAGAAGATGTCATGATGGGTGAAGAAAAGCTCGTCGAACCTGAACTCACAAAGGCAGAGGAACTGGCAAATCAGATCGTTGAGGCTGCCAAGCAGACATCAAACGAGATTACTTATGGTGAAATAAACGCCATGCTGGCCGACAACAATCCCGATAAGGATCTGCTCGAGGAGATTTATGACATCGTAGAGGGTAAGAATATCAGCATACTCGAGACCAGGGAGCCTCAGGCACATGAACTCGAAGAGGGAAATGAGGATGAGGACGAGGATGACGATCTTCTTGATTTGGAAGATATGGAAGATGCCGATGACATCATAAACGATGAAGAAGACGAAAAGAAAAGCGGCGTAGTAATCAAACCCAGCGGAGAAATCGAGGTAAGCGATAACGCCAAGAACATCCCGACAGATGATCCTGTCAGAATGTATTTCAAGGAGATAGGTAAAGTGCCTCTTCTGACGGCCGAGGAGGAAAGAGAGCTCGCCATCAGAATTGAGCAGGGAGATGAGGAAGCCAAGAAAAAGCTCTGCGAGAGCAACCTCAGGCTCGTGGTTTCGATAGCCAGAAGGTATCTCAACAGGGGCCTTTCGTTCCTCGATCTTATTCAGGAAGGCAATCTCGGACTTATCAAGGCTGTCGAGAAGTTCGACTACACAAAGGGCTATAAATTTTCGACTTATGCGACATGGTGGATCAGGCAGGCCATAACAAGGTCAATTGCAGACCAGGCCAGAACCATAAGAATCCCGGTTCATATGGTTGAAACCATTAATAAACTGATAAGAATTTCTCGTCAACTGCTTCAGGAATACGGCCGTGAGCCGACCTCTGAAGAAATAGCCGAGGAAATGGGCATTACAGTTGAGAAAGTCCGTGAAATCAAGAAAATCAGCCAGGATCCGGTATCCCTTGAGACACCTATAGGCGAAGAGGAAGACAGCCATCTCGGAGACTTCATACCTGACGAGGATATTCCGTCTCCGGTTGATGCGGCTGCATATTCCATGCTGCAAAAACAGCTCAGGGAAGTGCTCGATACTCTTTCGGAAAGAGAAAAGAAAGTCCTCATTCTCAGATTCGGACTCGACGATGGACGTCCGCGCACCCTTGAGGAGGTTGGAAAAGAGTTCAACGTAACACGTGAGCGTATACGTCAGATTGAAGCCAAGGCTCTCAGAAAGCTCAGACATCCGAGCCGCAGTAAAAAGCTCAAGGATTATCTTGAGTAATAACGTGGCAGGAATTATCTGAATACCGCGACATGAGATTAAGTAAAAGAATTTACAAAATGGCAGATATGATCGCGCGCGGTGAAAGCGTAGCAGACATAGGGACGGATCACGGATACGTCCCTATGATTTTAATGAGAGACGGTATAAGTCCCCGTGTAATCATGTCTGATATAAGCGAAGGCTCTCTCGCAAAAGCGAAAGAAACATTTAAAATCGCAGGCCTTGACGCTCCGGATGGGGATTTCAGAACCGGTGACGGACTTGAGACAATCGGAAGATCTGAGGTCGATGTCGTTATAATCGGAGGCCTCGGGGGACATACGATAGTTGATATCCTGGATGCTGATATCGACAAGACAAGAAGTTTCAGTCGTCTGATACTGCAGCCGAGGAAACACTCGGGCGCACTCAGGTACTATCTGTACACTCACGGCTTTGATATTACGGAAGAAGCCCTGAGTCCGGAAGGAAAGTTCGAATGCGAGATTATAGCGGCGGAGCCTTCATCCGAACAGGAAAGAGAAGCGCCTTATCCTGAGGAGGACATTAGGTGGAAATATCCCGGAACGCTGATGGATGCCGATGCGGAACTCGCCGCAAAGAGAATCAGATGGAAGCTTTCAAGCATTGATGAACAGATACACAATCTCGAAAAGAGCAGCGAGATCAGAGAAGATCTTGTTGAACAATTAAAGCAGGATAAGATGTATTTGCTGGGACTGATTGAGAGTAAAGAATAAATCTATACACAATCAGTTAACATTTCACTTAAACACCATTGAATTATTAAATATAAGGTCTATAATAGTTTAGTGTTTTCGGGTAGACCGGGCGATCGCGTGCTATGCATGAGGAAAGTCCGGGCTCCACAGGGCGAGGATGACGGATAACGTCCGCCGCAGGTAACTGTAGGGAAAGTGCAACAGAAACATTCCGCCGAAACGGGTAATGCCGTGGTAAGGTTGAAATGGTGAGGTAAGAGCTCACCGGCGT
>ONJG01000064.1 GCA_900318105.1 uncultured Eubacteriales bacterium | reverse complement strand
CGCCAGAAGAGCCGTCGAGGAGATTGCGGAGGACCTCGTAAGGCTCTATGCCGAAAGGCAGGCTGCCGGCGGTCATGCATTCGGAGAGGATACCGTATGGCAGGCCGAGTTTGAGGATGCATTTCCGT
Organism: uncultured Eubacteriales bacterium; assembly: GCA_900318105.1. Taxonomy (GTDB): domain Bacteria; phylum Bacillota; class Clostridia; order Peptostreptococcales; family Anaerovoracaceae; genus Crickella. The sequence goes on along the minus strand of ONJG01000064.1, from coordinate 6,399 downwards.
ATGAGGAGACGGACGATCAGCTGAGAGCTGCCGAGGAGATAAAGGAAGATATGCAAAAGGCTCTTCCGATGGACAGGCTGCTCTGCGGAGATGTGGGATATGGTAAGACCGAGGTTGCTGCAAGAGCTGTGTTCAAATGCCTCTCAGAAGGCAAACAAGCAGCCATACTGGCTCCGACAACGCTTCTTGTGGACCAGCACTACCACAACTTCAGGGAGAGATTTGCGGGATTTCCGTTTGAAATAGAAGAACTGTCGAGATTCCGTTCGGACTCCGCACAGAAGAAAATACTGAAAGGCATTAAGGATGGCAGCACAGACCTGGTGATAGGAACCCACAGGCTCCTGTCCGATGATGTTAAGTTCAAGGATCTCGGTCTTCTCGTAGTTGATGAGGAGCAGAGGTTCGGAGTAAGGCACAAGGAAAAGATAAAGCAGCTTAAAAGCAATGTGGATGTACTGACCCTGTCCGCTACTCCGATACCGAGGACGCTTAATATGTCACTTACCGGCATCAAGGATATCAGTATCATTGATGAGCCGCCGGGTGACAGGCATCCTGTCAGTACATTTGTGAGCCCGTATGATGAGGCCGTGCTCACAAATGCGCTCGAGCGAGAGCTCGCGCGCGGCGGCCAGGTATTCGTCGTAAACAACAGAATAATGGGAATCAATCAGGTCGCCGAGACAATCGAAAGGCTGGCTCCGAACGCCAGGGTGGCTGTCGGTCACGGAAGGATGAGCGAGGAGACCCTTGAGGCCACCATGAAGGATTTCATAGAAGGAAAGACGGACATACTCGTGGCCACCACGATAATCGAAAACGGCATAGACATTCCCAATGCCAATACCATGATAGTTCTCAACGCGGACAGGTTCGGACTGGCTCAGCTTTATCAGCTGAGGGGCAGAGTGGGTCGCTCCCACAGGCTGGCATATGCATATCTTATGTATCAGCCCGGAAAAGTCCTGACCGACCTCGCAAGAAAGAGACTCGCCGCGATCAGGGAATTCACCGAGTTTGGTGCGGGATTCAGACTGGCCATGAGAGACCTGGAGCTCAGAGGGGCAGGCAATATCCTGGGAGAAGCCCAGAGCGGTCACATTGAAAGCATAGGATATGAGCTTTATTGCAAGGAAATAGACAGGGCAGTGAGAAGGCTCAGGGGAGAGGCCGTACCTGAGGGCAGATCGGATATAAGCATAGAGCTTCCGGTCAGGGCATCCATACCTGCTTCATATATAGAGGAAGAGTCGCTGAGACTTCAGGTGTATAAAAAGATTGCCGGCATATTGAGCGAGGAGGATTCCCGCGATGTCGCCGAAGAACTCAGGGACAGATTCGGCGAGCTTCCGAATGAGGCAGAGGACCTCATAAAGATAGCCGAGATACGCGCCCACGCGGAGAGAATAGGAGCATCCAATATATCCTCAAAAGACAGGAGGATACTCATAAGGTTTAAAGATGCAGCCAAACTCCATCCTTATGCAGTAGTGATGACGAGCGCGGAATTCGGAGCGGATCTTTCAATCACAAGCGGAAAGCGCACGTTTATAGAGCTTAAGACCAAAAGCCCGTCGGATCCGGGCAGGCTGCTTGAACTGATGCGGGCGCTGATAAGAACACCCGAAGACGAGGGCGCCGCTGCATCATAACTTCACTTTAGCGGTCCGAACTTGTATAATTAAACAGTTGTGACAATTAGAAGGGGTACATAATATGCTGTTTACGAATATCGGAATAATAGACGAACAATTCAAATATCAGGCGGACATGACTGTCGGCGTACAGGCGGACAGAATCACATATATCGGAAAGGACATCCCGGAGGATGCGGAGTTTTTCGGTGAGCGCTATGACGGGAGCGGCAAACTCCTGATGTGCGGATTCTACAACGCGCACGGTCATTCGCCCATGAGCCTCATGAGGGGATATGGAGAGAATCTCTCCTTGCACGACTGGCTTAACACCAGGATTTTTCCGTTCGAGGACAAGCTCTACAAAAAAGCCGTATACTGGGGAACACTCCTTACAATGGCGGAATCCCTGAGATTCGGAATTGTTTCCACCAGCGATATGTACTATTTCATAGACGATATGGTGAGAGCATACAGCGTATCAGGTGCCAAGACCAATATATGCAGATCCGTCGGAAATGCCACCGGAGCACCTCTTGATGAATGCGTGGGATACAAAGAAATGCGCGATGCCATCATGATGTACGACGGCTTTGAAAACGGGAGAATCAAAGTCGATGCATGTGCACATGCAGAATATACAAATGACATAAATACAATGAAGGCTATTGCCGACTCAGCCAGAGAATTCGATGTGCATATGCAGGTTCACCTTGCAGAGACAAAGTTCGAGGCTGACGGATGCCTGGAAAGATACGGAAAAACAACGACGGAGCTGTTTAACGAGCTCGGAATGTTCGACCAGCCGACAACCGCAGCGCACTGCGTGTGGCTTACGGAAAGCGACATGGACATCCTCAAGGACAAAGGCGTTACGATAGCAAGCTGCCCGGCCAGCAACTTCAAACTGGCAAGCGGAATAGCCGATGTGCCGATGATGTATAAGAAGTGCATAAATGTCGCGCTTGGAACAGACAGCGTAGCGAGCAACAACAGCCTCAACTTCATAGAGCAAATCAAATTATTCGCACTTGCCGGAAAAGTAAAGTCCATGGATCCGGCAGCCATGACGCCGGAGCAGATTCTCTTCAGCGCCACAAGAGCGGGTGCTCTTTCTCAGGGAAGAGAAGATTGCGGCCTGCTCAAGGAGGGCTTTAAAGCGGATCTTATTGCAATCGATGTGAGCGGTCCCAATATGCATCCCGTGCACGATATGGCCCACAATCTCATCTATTCTGCCGACGGCGGGGACGTGGTGCTGACCATGGTGGACGGCAGGGTCTGCTATCAGGATGGTGAGTTCACGACCATAGACATAGAAGAGACGACAGCCGAGGCCGAAAAGGCCAAGAACAAGATACTCTCGGAGATATAAGCTTTTAATGGATAAAAACGAAATAAGTGAAAATAAAGAAATATTGAACGAAGAAACGAAGTCTTCAAACGCCTCCTCGCAGACCATGCTTAAGGGAGCCACGATACTGGCTGCGGCTGCACTGGTTACCAAGGTGTTCGGTGCTGTTTTCAGGATACCTCTTACTAATATGATAGGAGCCGAGGGCCAGTCCTACTATACCGTAGCTTACAATATCTACACGCTGCTTTTTGTTATTGCGACGGCGGGTATCCCGGTGGCGATATCGAGGATGGTATCGTCGAGGATAGCGGAAAAGGACTACATCAACGCTCATAAATCATACAAACTCGCGCTCAAAGTTTCCTCCGTACTCGGTTGCCTGGCTTTTCTTATACTGTTCTTCGGAGCGGGATTCATAGCGCGCTCATACAATATACCGGGCGCCGAACCATCGATAAGGGCTCTTTCGTTTGCCATGCTCCTTACACCTGCACAGTCATCGTTCAGAGGCTACTACCAGGGCAGACAGGAGATGTTGCCGACGGGTTTATCGGAAGTCGTTGAGCAAATGATAAGGGTTGTGGTCGGGCTGAGCCTGGCTTACATGTTCTACAAATCCAGTCTGGAGATGGCTGCCGCGGGCGCTACATTCGGAGCTTCCGCAGGAGTTACGGCCGCTCTGATTGTCATGATCATCATCTATCTGAGAGATAAATCGAAGAGAAGCGCCCTCATGGCAGACTCAATTGAAAGAGCAGAGGATGACAGCAGCAGACTTAAGGAGCTGCTGGCCTATCTGATACCGGTCACAATAGGAGCCGCAGTGCTGCCTATTATGTTTAACATCGACTCCGCCATGGTAGTCAGGAGGCTTATGGCTACGGGATGGGACCGCGTCACAGCTCAGAAGCTGTTCGGCCTCATGGGAGGCTACTGCGATCCGATCATAAATCTGCCTTCCGTTTTTACGGACGCGATATGCATCAGCCTGATGCCTGCGATTACTACGGCATATACCCTGAAGAACAAAGACGAGCTGAACAAACAGCTCAGGACAGGGCTCAAGACAATGATGATAATTGCATATCCCTGCACGATAGGGCTCATGGTCCTGGCGAGGCCCATACTAACCATGCTCTTTTTCAAGCAGCACGACGAGGCTTTGATGGCTGTTCCGACTCTTCAGATACTTTCGCTTCTCATCGTGATGGGAGCAATCATGAGGACATTTGCCACGAGCCTGCAGGGCATAGGGCATATGATGCTTCCGGTCAGGAATCTCTTCATCGGAGTTCTGATCAAGGCAGTGGTTTCATACCTGTTGCTGGGTGTTTATTCAATAAATATAAACGGAGCGCCGATAGGCACGGTCATAGCGCATATCACGGCTGCAATTCTCAACTATCTCTCGCTCAGGAAATACGTGGATGTTGAGATAGACGTCAAAACGGTATTCTGGAAGCCGCTGCTTTCCGCACTCATCATGGGCGCCGCAACAATAGCGGTATACAAGCTGATTTTCATGGCTCTCGGAAGCAATACGGTAGCGACATTTGCAGCGATTATGGCTGCCGTCATAGTGTATTTCGTCACATTGTTCAAGACTAAAGCGATGACTAAGGAAGAGGTCGAACTCGTGCCTAAGGGTGATGTGATTTATCGCCTCGCGGTCAAACTCAAAATTGCTGAATAAAAAGCGGCGAATAATTGTGATAATTCATGAAAATTCAACACTTTGAGCCATTTTTCAGTTGACACTCAAGTGCGCCGGCTCTATAATTAAAACAAGTTTTGGGAACAATTATTTAAGGAGGAATATGTTATGAATAAAGCAGAATTGGTTGCAAAGGTTGCAGATAAGACCGGTTTCAAGAAAAAAGACGCTGAGCTTGCACTTGATGCAGTTCTCGAGTCCATTGAAAAAGCTCTCGTTGCAGGAGACAGCGTAAGACTTATTGGTTTCGGAACATTCGAGACCAGAAAAAGAAAAGCAAGAACTGGCAGAAACCCACAGAAACCGGATACAGTTATCTCAATCCCGGCTTCCAAGGCTCCTGTATTCAAGGCTGGTAAGTCTCTGAAGGATGCAGTCAACAAATAATTTGTGACATTTCTAAAGCTGCGGATGGCTGCTCGGTCATCCGCTCTTTTACTTTTTGATGAGGTAAGCGATGAGATTGGATAAGTATTTGAAAAACTCCAGGATAATAAAAAGACGCACGGTTGCCAAAGAAGCCTGCGAGCAGGGCAGGGTGCTTGTAAATGATAAAGTCGCAAAGCCCGGGCACGAACTCAAGACAGGCGACCTGATCAAAATTGTCTTCGGAAGCAAGGAGCTCGAAGTACGCGTTGTTTCCATGCCTGAGAATGTCAGGAAGGAAGATGCCCAGAATCTGTATGAGGTTGTAAACTGAATCGAATTTACAATCGCCATGCTGCTTTCTGCCGGCAGCTTGAATAACATATTTCAGCAGCGATATATAGAAGACACGTCTAACTTTAATACCATTGCTTGTACACGACAGCTCAGTCGTGTTTTTCTTTATCAAAACAGCTGTGCATTTTAAAACTGCCATCTTTCATTTTTGAAATATTTGAGGCAGCTCAGAGTTGACAAGGATTACATGTCATGTAACCAATTTGCTTTTCTCGAATAATCTCGATAATTTCAGAATCTTTTTTTATCTTCCATTTATATATATATGAGAATATAAAAGTGCGAATTAGTCTTATTTAAGCATAGAGACAGTCAAAGCTACAGATTAAAGATTAACGGAGGTACATTATGTCTGATCAAAATGCTTTAAGAGGATTAAAAAAGCCGCCTGAGTTCATTTCCGTAATAAGCTCCAACCACTGCGCAAGGATAAGGATAAACGATATAGAAATGATAGAACAGGATGGGCGCAGAATTCACATCGTTACAGCCGAAAGAGATTATTCATTTTACGGGTCGCTCAATTCCATAGCGGTGTCGCTTGCGGACAGGGCATTCTACAGAGTGTTCAAAAGCCTTATCGTTAACTTCGATCACGTCAGGGATATACGTGGCATAAGCATCAACTTTAACTCCGGTCAGAGCATGACCCTCGGTCGCAACGCCATATGCAAAACGAGAAAGGCATATAAAAGATACCTGATGAAATATCCGCCTTATACATTCTGGGATCCCGTTAACAGCATGTCATCCATATGGGTCAGCGAAGCAGAAGAAACTGTCCCGGATAGCGCTAACGAATACATCAATTAAGTTCTTCCTAAAATACATAAAATCTACAAAAATAAGTGTTGACACCATATATACCGATGTATATAATGATAAAGCTGTCGCTCTTGAGAGCGCAGCGGAACATTGAAAACTTCATAGTGCAGAACAGGTCTTGAAATTACAAGGGCTAAGGCCCT
>ONJG01000008.1 GCA_900318105.1 uncultured Eubacteriales bacterium | reverse complement strand
GGTACGGATGCTCGCCCTCAAAAGGTCTGGCGATAATCCGTCCCACTCCGTGCTCACCCTGCATTATCTCGCGGGCCTGCCTGCAGTATTTGTACAGGTCTTCAATCGGAACAACATCCTCGTGTGCCGCAATCTGGAGCACGGAGTCCGCGCTCGTATAGACTATGAGTGCCCCGGTCTCGACATGTTCCCTGCCGTAATCGCGGATTACGTCAGTTCCGGAATACGGGAGATTGCAGAGGATCTTGCGTCCCCATGCGGCCTCGAGCTTATCGAGCACATCCTGAGGAAAGCCGTTGGGATATGTCGGGAGCGGCTTTGGTGAAATCATGCCGGCCATCTCCCAGTGACCTACTGTGGTGTCCTTACCCATCGACTTTTCATGCATGCGGCAGTAACATCCGAGCACACCATCTTTGGGTGCGCGGAATGAAGTGCCGTCTATATTCGTAAGTCCCAGCTTTTCCAGGTTCGGCACGTTCATTCCACCGCTCTTATAGCAGCTTCCGAGCGTGTCGGATCCGGCGTCCCCGAAGTCCGCCGCATCCGGCGCACCCCCGAGGCCCACGCTGTCCAGTACTATCCAGAATACTCTTTTGCTCATATTATTTACCTTCTCTTGCTTTGTCCTGCGCAATCATGATGCGTATGGCTTCGATGGCCACCCGGATTGCGAGGTCCGTGTCATGTTCCTGCGGATTGGGAAGTCCGATCTTTTCCCTCTCCTGATTTGCAACCGTCAGGAAGCAGGATCCGACTCTGAGCTTCCTGTATGCACCGACGATGAACAGCGTAGAAGACTCCATCTCGGAAGCCTTGCAGCCGAGCTTCAGCCACGCTTCCCATTTGTTCAGAAGCTCATGGCTGTTCGGAAGAGCCTCAGGCATGTGCTGTCCGTAAAATGCATCCTTGCACTGCACCACTCCCGTGTGATACGGTGCGCCGAGTTTCTGCGCTGCCTGAACCAGCGATGCCGCAACCGTGACATCGGGAACAGCCGGATATTCTATAGGTGCATATTCTTTGGATGTTCCGTCCATGCGGACCGCACCCGTTGCAATCACGATATCTCCGCCCTTTACGTTTACATCCATGCCCCCGCAGGTACCTACTCTGATGAAGGTCTTGCCTCCTACGTTGGCTACCTCTTCGAGCGCTATCGATGCGGATGGTCCGCCCACGCCCGTCGAAGTACAGCTAACTTTTACACCATCAAGGTAGCCTGAGTATGTGACATACTCACGGCTGTCTGCGACTTTCTCCGGATTGTCGAAATATGCCGCTATCTTGGGCACCCTGTGTGGGTCTCCCGGCAGTATTACATATTCTCCTACATCTCCCGGCCTCAGGCCCACGTGGTACTGATAGCCGCCGCCTTCTGTATAATCTACCATTGTCTGTCTCCTATTCTTCTCAGTTTATATTTCGCATTTAACTTGCGAGTGATTTCCTGCGATTAATACTCGCCGTCAGCCTCGAGACCTTTTACAGCCTTGACTATACGGCTCGTTCCGAGTCTCCTCGCACCGATCTCCACGTATTTATCCGCATCCTCAAGGCCGGCAATTCCACCGGAAGCCTTGACCTTTACGCCCTCTCCGACGTTCTTGACCATGAGCTCGACATCCTCGAAAGTAGCACCGCCACCTCCGAAACCTGTCGATGTCTTGATGAAGTCAGCGCCGGCAAATGTCACGATCTCGCACATTTTGAGCTTTTCCTCCTCGGTCAGCATGCATGTCTCGATGATGACCTTGAGGATGTTGTCTCCGCAAATCTCTTTCAGTGTGCGAATTTCATTTTCGATATCATCCCACTTCTTGTCCTTGACCCAGCCGATGTTGATGACCATGTCGATTTCATCAGCTCCGTTGTCGAGAGCGTCGCTGGTCTCAAAGGCCTTGGTGGCAGTTGTGTTGTAGCCATGAGGAAAACCTATGACTGCGCAGATTCTGACTCTCGAACCCGCATACTCCCTGGCCTGAGCGACATATGACGGCGGTATGCAGACCGTTGCGGTCTCGTATTTAATACCGTCATCGATTACCTGTTTGATCTCTTCCCATGTGGCAGCAGGTGCCAGCAGAGTGTGATCCACGTAGCCCAATATTCTTTTTATATCCATATTACCTCTCCTTGAAATTATTTGATTTTTTCTCAATCCCTATTATACTACTTATATTATTCAATTTGCGATATGATTGTCTAAAGGAGATTGACAATGGCAGATACGATTGCGGCGATTTCAACAGCGCCGGGAGAAGCAGGAATAGGAATAGTAAGGGTCAGCGGCCCGGGCAGCCTGGACATCATGAGAAAGGTCATGGAGAAATGCCCGGCGGAGGTAGAGCCGAGGCATATGTACCTGGCAGGAGCAGTCAGAGACAGCGGCAATCCCCTCTCTGAGACCATCGACCAGGCACTCTTTGCATACATGAAGGCGCCGGCATCATACACCGGAGAGGACATGCTCGAGATACAGGCTCACGGAAGCGCGGTTTCACTTAAGAAAATCCTCGAGGCCGTGCTTGACACAGGCATCGGAAACATCCGCATGGCGGAGCCCGGGGAATTCACCAAGCTCGCATTTCTCAATGGTAAGATGGATCTCTCGCAGGCAGAGGCGGTCATAGACATAATACAGGCCAAGAGCGATCTCTCCCTTGAAATTGCTGAGGCGCAGCACGCCGGAAGGCTCAGCGAAACCGTAAAGGAGATACGTGAAACCCTCCTCGACGTACTGGCTGAGATGGCGGTCGGAATCGACTATCCCGATGAGGACTACGAGTTCGATAACGAAGGAGCAAACAGCGAGCTCGTTAATAAACTCAGATGGGTGCTTTCGGATGTGGAGGATCTGCTCGATACCGCATCCATCGGAAGGATTGCAAGAGAAGGCGTGAGGCTTGTCATAGTCGGAAAACCAAATGCCGGAAAGAGCTCCCTCATGAACGCCATACTCGGCGAGGGCCGCGTCATAGTCACAGACGTCCCGGGAACTACCAGGGACACGGTCGAAGAAAGCGCATCGCTCGGAGGAGTTCCCATCGTCCTGGTGGATACTGCCGGTATACGCGAGACCGGAGACAAGGTTGAAAAGATAGGCGTTGAGCGCACGACCCAGGCCATTGCATCGGCGGATATGGTCCTGCTGGTCCTGGACGGAAGCCGCGAGCTCGACGAGGAGGACAACATGGTCCTCAGCTACATAGAACACATGAATACCGAGCGCATGCTGGTCCTCATCAACAAGGACGACCTCGGGCATTCCATCAGCGAAGATACCGTACGCGAGATGCTTCCGGATGTAAGGATTATAAGGACCTCCCTTATCGGCAAAGGCGCGACGGAAGCCGCCCGCAAGATATCCGAGGAGATCGGAGAAATCTTTGAACTCGGAAAAATCAAGCCGTCCGAGATGAACATAATCACAAACGAGCGTCATGTGCAGATGCTTAAAAATGCGGTCATGAACCTCGACGAAGCTATAGGGATGCTCCAGAACGGCGAGCCCCTCGAGGTTGCCGAGCTCTCAGCTCATTATGCATACGATTCGCTTGGAAAGATAATCGGAGAAGAAGTCGGAGATGAAATCCTCAATACCGTTTTCAGCAGATTCTGCCTCGGCAAGTAATAAAACATACGATGTAATAGTAATTGGTGCCGGTCACGCGGGATGCGAGGCCGGTCTTGCTGCGTCCAGACTCGGAATGCGAACGGCCATGTTCTGTACGGATCTCGAATCAGTCGCCATGATGCCGTGCAATCCTTCTATAGGCGGCACGGGCAAAGGCCACCTGGTGCGCGAGATCGATGCGCTCGGCGGCGAGATGGGCATCAACATCGACAAGACCTTCATACAGTCCAAGATGCTCAACACGTCCAAAGGCCCTGCAGTGCACTCCCTCAGGGCACAGGCGGACAAGCACCGCTACCATGAGGAGATGCTGAAAACGTTGAAAAATCAGGAAAATCTCGAGCTCTTCGAGGCTGAGATCATCGACATCCTGACTGATGACTCAGGGAGCGTTTGCGGCGCCAGCGCATCGGACGGGACTGAGTACAGCTGCAAGGTGGTCATAATCTGCACGGGGACTTTCCTGGCAGGAAAGATTTTCATAGGAGACGAGGTCAGAGACTCCGGCCCGGACGGCCTCTCCCCTGCCCTGACTCTTGCGGAAAACCTCAGAAATAAAGGCTTTCCGATGAGAAGGTTCAAGACGGGCACGCCTGCGAGGATGACGGCAGAAAGCCTTAATTACGAAGAGATGAAGGAGCAGCGCGGGGACGAGAGAATCGTGCCGTTCAGCTTCCTCAACGAAGACAAGGAATATGAAATGGACCAGATATCCTGCTGGCTCTCGTACACAAACGAGGACACGCACAGGATAATCATGGATAATATAGAGAAATCCGCGATGTACTCGGGTAACATAGTAGGCGTCGGACCGCGTTACTGCCCTTCCATCGAAGACAAGGTGTCGAGGTTCAGGGACAGGAAACGGCATCAGCTCTTCGTGGAGCCCGAGGGACTGGACACAAACCTCATGTACATACAGGGCATGAGTTCGAGTCTGCCGCGGGATGTGCAGGAGTCTTTTTATTCCACCATACCGGGGCTTGAAAAAGCGGAGATAGTAAAGCACGCATATGCCATAGAATACGACTGCATAGACCCGCTTTCACTTAAGCCAAGCCTTGAAAACAAAGAGGTTCCGGGCCTTTTTTGCGCAGGACAATTCAACGGAAGCTCGGGATACGAAGAGGCTGCCGCACAGGGACTCATCGCGGGCATCAACGCGGTGTGCAAACTTAAGGGCAAATCCCCTCTCGTCCTGAGGCGAGATCAGGCATACATCGGGGTTCTTATCGATGACCTTGTGACCAAGGGAACGAATGAGCCGTACAGGATCATGACCTCGCGCGCAGAATACCGGCTCCTCCTCAGGCAGGACAACGCCGACAGGAGGCTTACGGAAATCGGCAGAGAGTACGGGCTGGTCACGGATGAGCGCTACGGGAGGTATCTCAAAAAGAAGGAAAAAGTCGATGCCGAAGTGGAGCGTCTGAGGAGCAAAAGAGTTGATATTTCAACCATCAGAGACTTTCTCAAAAGATGTGGAGAACTCCAGGCGGAGACAGCATCCAACCAGACATTCGCAGAGATGCTCGCAAGGCCGGGCGTCAGCTACGAGGCGCTGGCGGAGATAGATGAAGGAAGGCCGGATCTCGGACTGAATGAAAAGACCGAGGTTGAGGTCATACTCAAATACGACGGATATATCAGGAAACAAGTTAACGAGGTCGAAAAGCTCCAGAGCCTCGAGAACAAACGTTTGTCAGAGGGGCTGGACTACAATTCGATCAGCGGACTGAGGCTCGAAGCCAGGCAGAAACTCAGCGAAATCAGGCCGCAGACAGTGGGACAGGCCAGCAGAATTTCAGGCGTCTCCCCTGCCGATATCAACGTGCTGCTGGTATATCTTGAGAAGATGAGAAGAGAAGAAAGCCGATGAATTCAAGGGAAGAAGCGTTAAAATACATAGAAGAACTGAAAAGGACGCATGGAGAAGAGACGGCAGGCAGGCTCCTCTCCTACCTTGATATGGTGCTCGAGAGAAACGAGCACATCAATCTGACTGCAATCAGAGACAGGGACGAAGCAATCATAAAGCATCTGGCTGACTCTCTTTCCTTAATGGAACTCCCGGAATTCTGGGAAGCGAAGAGCATCATAGACGTAGGAACGGGTGCGGGTTTTCCGGGCGCCCTGCTCGCCATCGCCTGCCCCGAAAAGAACTTTGTACTTCTCGACTCCACTCTTAAAAGACTCAGGGTAATAGACGAATTCGCCGGGGCTTTGGGAATTAACAATCTTATGACCGTGCATGCAAGGGCTGAGGAGGCAAACCGTCAGGAATTGAAGGAAAGCTTTGATCTCTGCGTATCCAGAGCCGTTGCAAACCTGAGCACCCTTTCCGGCTGGTGTCTCCCCTTCGTCCGCAAAGGCGGATCTTTTGCAGCCTACAAAGGAGAGAACTACGCCGAAGAACTTAAGGCCGCAAAGACTGTCATATCTAAACTTGGCGCGCGTTTCGACCGCGCCGTACCCGCCGATTCCGGCTTCGAATCCATCAAAGATCACGTACTTCTGGTAATAAAGAAGTAGCGAATGTTTCACGTGAAACATTTTGGGGAACGATGCCTCGCTCGCTGTGTTCCGTCGTCGGGATCAGCTACTCCTACACAACGCTCACTCATCAACGTTCCCCAAAATCAGTGATTATTGTTTCACGTGAAACATTATCCCAACTGAGATTATAGAGAGCAAAGCGGCGCCGACGAGACTTGCGAGAGAATTGTGACAGCTGCACCGGCGAAGCGAGAGACGAGCGGTTGGCGCTGCGAAGCTGAAGCTTCTGTAAGCGCCAGAAAAGTTCAGATGAGAGCGGCCCCGCGAGACCGAGCGTAGCAAGGATGCAATGTCCAATTCTCGAGTCGTCGAGGAGGCGCTGCTTTGCTCTCCGTTTCTATATGTTGTGGTGTCAGAGGCATCGAACCACAAGTTCTGCATTGTTCAAATTTTAGGCCAGCAAAATCACCCAAACTACACAAAATCAGCACATTATAATGTAGAAAACACAGCGCTTTTGATGTACAATATGCGGAAGTGTTTAATCGGGCATTATGCCCGCAGGAGGTATCAGATGGGCAAGGCAATTGCTATTTTTAACCAAAAGGGCGGAGTAGGAAAAACGACGACCAACATCAATCTGGCAGCAGGACTTGCAAGCAAGGGAAAGAAAGTCCTGATGGTGGATATTGATCCGCAGGGTAACACCACCAGCGGAATAGGCATCAGAAAGAGAACGCTCAAGACAACTCTTTACGATGCGCTGATAGACACGAACTTTGATGTTGCCAAAGCAGTTCTTCCTACCAACACGGAGAATCTGTTCATAATTCCGGCCAGCGTCGATCTCGCAGGCGCGGAGGTTGAACTCGCCCAGCTCGAAGGAAGAGAAGGAAGGCTCAAGAGAGTAATCGACTCGGTCAGAAAAGATTATGACTACATACTGGTCGACTGCCCTCCTTCGCTTGGTATTCTTACGATCAATTCGCTGACAGCCGTGGACAGCGTGCTTATCCCTATACAGTGCGAGTTCTACGCACTCGAGGGAGTGAGCCAGCTGATAAGCACGATAGAGATGGTCAAGAAGAGAATGAATCCCGAGCTGTATATCGAGGGAGTAATCCTCAGCATGTTCGACGGAAGGACCAATCTCTCGCAGGCAGTAGTTGAGGACGTAAGGAACTTCTTCGGGCCGGCGCTCTATGAAACCATCATACCTCGAAATGTAAGACTCGCCGAGGCTCCGAGCTACGGAGTTCCGATTATGAAATACGATGCCAGCGCTTCAGGAGCCAAGGCCTATCAGGCCTTTACGAAGGAGTTCCTGGCCAGAGAAAAATCAGTGGCAAAAGCGATGAAGAAGGAAGGTAAATAGCATGGCCAAGAAAGCAGGACTGGGAAGAGGCCTCGATGCGCTGTTTGCCGACGTCGCTCCCATAAACGAAGAAATCAGCGTTCTCGATAATCTGCCCGGCGCAGAGCCCAAAACAACAAAGAGCGTAAAAAAGGCAGAAAGCACGAAAGCTCCGGCAGCAGCCGCACCAAAGAAGGCAGCCGCGGGGACGAGGACAAAACAGAACAAAAGTTCGAAAGAGACAAGCGAAGACAGAGTCATATACATCGACATAAATGACATCAAGCCAAACAGCGCACAGCCGCGCATGATCTTTGACGAAACCAAGCTCGCGGAGCTCGCAAATTCCATCAGGGCCAACGGAGTGATACAGCCGCTGATCGTCAGAGAGAGCACGAACGGATACGAGCTGGTTGCCGGCGAGAGGCGCTGGAGGGCATCGAGAATTGCCGGACTTTCAAGGGTTCCGTGCATCATCAGAAATTTCGATGACAGGCAGAATGCGATAGTTGCCATCATCGAGAACATGCAGAGAGAGGACCTGAATCCCATTGAAGAGGCCAAGGGTCTCAAGGCGATGACCGAGAAATACGGATTTACGCAGGAGCAGGTATCCACATCCCTTGGAAGGAGCAGGACTTACATAGCCAACAGCATCAGGCTGCTCAAGCTCCCGGATGAGATACAGCAGTACGTGTCGGAAGGACAGATGTCTGCCGCACACGGAAGGACGATAATAAACATCCCGGACAAGCAAAAGCAAAAAGAAGTTGCGGATAAGATAATCCGCAACGACCTGTCGGTAAGGGCGACTGAGAAACTCGCGGACAGGATAAAGGATGAACTCAAACCCGAGAGAAAGCGCCGCAGGAAGGCGGCCGATGAAGAAATCGGAAAAACCCCTGAAATAAAGGCTGTCGAAGCGGAGCTCCGAAGCCTGATAGGGACCAAGGTGAACATCAGGGGCGACGAAAAAAAGGGCAGGATAGAGATGGAGTATTACAGCCTTGAAGAGCTGAACAGGCTCATAGATATACTCAGGGAAGCAGGCAGATAGCCTGAAAAGAGGTTCAGATATGGACAGCAATTATATCAACCAGGTACCAATGCCGGCATGCGTTGTGGATACGGACGGCCTCGTGACAGAGGCAAACGCTCTTATCAAAAATGTATTCGTATACGAGGATATCAGCGGCTCAAAGTTCTTCGCCCTGACAGGGTTTAAAAGAGCGGAGCTCATCAACGCCAATGAAGAAGAGCTCGTAATCGAGCGAAACGACAGGGTTTTCAGGATCAGAACCAACGAAAAACCGAGCCTGGAAGACGACATAGTCGTATTCTTCGACGAGGCAACGGCCAGGTACAAATACAGGACCAAGCTCGAGGCAGACCGCGCCGTAATCGTCTACATCAACATAGACAACTACGACGAGTTCATGGCCAGCGCGAGCGATGACTTTAAGAGGCTCGTGCCGCAGCAGGTGGACAGCATGGTGCATAAATGGGCAGGCAAATTCGAAGCGCCTGTTGTGAGCACCGGCGAAGACAGCTATGTCATGTACACCACCAGCGGAAAGCTCGATGAAATGATAGAGGAAAACTTCAGCATACTCGATGATGTAAGATCGATCGAAGCGCAGATAGACTTTCCGGCATCAATCAGTCTGGGCATTGGAATTTCAACGGTTTCGCTGAGCGAAACATCGGAGCTCGCAGAGGCGGCCCTGGAGCTCGCCCTTGGACGCGGCGGAGACCAGGCGGTAGTCAAGACCGATGAGGGAACCCACTACTACGGCGGAACCATGCAGACCGTGGAAAAGGGAAACAGAGGAAAATCCAGGGTAATCGCCCACGCGATGAGAACCCTGATAAAGGACGCGGACAAGGTCCTGATTATGGGACACAAATTCCCGGACATGGATGCGTTCGGATCTGCGATAGGTGCATGCAGCATATGCCGCTTCCTCGAAAAAGAGGCTTACATAGTCATGGATAAGCACAGCGAGGCTCTTGACGTCCTGTATGATCAGGCGGAGAGCACCGGCGACTACGAAATCATAAAGCCTGAAAAGGCACTCAGCCTCGTGACCAGAAAGACAGTCCTGATTATCGTGGATACAAACAGGCCGAGCCTTGTTGAAAGCGATGAGCTTGTAAAAGCCTGCAGACACAGGATAATCATAGACCACCACAGACTGACGGATGATTCCTATCACAACTCGTCGGTCGCATATATAGAATCATATGCATCGTCAGCGAGCGAGCTGATGGCAGAGCTGATGCAGCATATCGCCCAGAAGAGATTCATCAATAAATTCGAAGCGGAGATGCTGCTCGCCGGCATCATGGTGGACTCCAACAACTTCTCCGGAAGGACGGGAGTCAGGACCTTTGAGGCTGCAGCCTGGCTCAAGAGGGCGGGAGCCGACACCGTGGAGGTCAAGAGATTCTTCCAGATCAGAGGAGAAGATCTCAAAACAAAGGCCGTAGCCATCAGCAATGCCGAGATTACGGAAAACGGCGTGGCATATGCGGTCAACGAGGGACATGGAGGAAATTCCCAGATAATCAATGCGCAGATTGCCGACGAGCTCCTGATGATAAAAGGAGTCAAAGCCACATTCGTGCTCGGACAGAACGACAGGGGTCAGACCATAGTAAGCGCAAGGTCCATAGGTGACATAAACGTTCAGACCATCATGGAAAAGATGGGCGGCGGCGGACATTTCTCATCGGCAGCATGTCAGGTTGAGAGATCAATGGAAGAGGTCGACACCGAGCTGAGAAGGCTCGTCAGGGAGTATCTCGAAAAACTCGAAAAAACAGACCTTTTCGATGACGACAGCAAAATAGATGCGATTAACAGAAGAGATACCCTGATATAAAAGAGAATCTTAAACAGGAGAAATGAAATGGAAGTAATACTGAAAAAGGATGTAAAGGGAACAGGCAAAGCAGGAGATGTCGTAAAGGTAAGCGACGGATTCGCAAGAAACCGCCTTATCCCAAGCGGTGACGCCGTGGAGGCCACTCCGGCCAATAAGAAAATGATGGAAAGACAGAGCGCAAAGAGAGAAGAACTCCTGGCTCAGGAAAAGGCAGAGGCCCAGGCCCTGGCTGCAAAGCTCGCAAAGGAGCAGATCGTCATTAAGACCAAGACAGGCGAAGGCGGCAGGCTCTTTGGCTCCATCACTTCGATGGATATAGCGGATGCGATCAAAGAGCAGACGGGAGAGGAAATAGACAAGCGCAAGATCATCCTTGACAAACCCATCAAGGAGACAGGCGTGTTCGATGTGGAGGCCAAGCTCTTCTCAGATGTAAGCGCAAAGCTCGAAATCAGGGTCGAAGGCGGCAAAGAAGACTAAGATATGGACGAAGAAAGAAACAACAACGTACTTGTACCTCCGACAGACATTGACGCGGAGCGTGCCGTCCTCGGAGCCATGCTCAAAAGCTCGGATGCCAGGGCGGATTCCACCGCGATTCTGAACGCAGAGGACTTCTATCTTAAGGAGCATGAGGAAATCTTCAGAACCATGCTCGAAATGGACCAGAAGGGCACGGGGATAGACATAACGACTGTGTATTCCGCACTCAAGCAGAGAAAGACAGCGGAGATGGCGGGAGGCATGACCTACCTCAGCAGGCTGATGGATGATGCCATCGTGGTTTCGAATGCGAAATATTACGCAGAGACCGTGGCGGACAAATCCAAGATGAGGCAGCTCATAAGGGAAGCAGAAAGCATCAGGGAAGCTGCATATTCAGATGAGCTCCCTCCGGAAGATGTGCTGGACAATGCCGAGCAGAGGATACTGAACATAGCCAACAAGTCCCAGAGAAGTCAGTACGAACACATCAACGAAGTAATATACGAAAACATCAAGAACATGCAGGAGCTCGCAAAACAGGGAGGCGAAATCAAAGGCATAGAGACGGGTTTTCGCGATGTGGACAAGATACTCGGGGGCTTTCAGAAGACCGACCTTATCATACTTGCAGCAAGGCCGGGCGTAGGAAAGACGGCCTGGGCTCTTAATGTGGCGGAGCACGCCGCAACAAACGGCTACAACGTCATGGTTTTCAGCCTTGAGATGGCCAACACCCAGCTCGGACAGAGACTCCTGTCCATGACGGCGAGCGTGCCGCTTGAAAATATCAGAAGGGGAGATCTCGATGCGGACGACTGGGAGAGCCTTTCCATGGCGCAGGAGTCCTTCTACAATACCAATCTGGTGATAGACGAAAGCTCCGTGATCACACCGGTTGAGATGAAAAACAAATGCCGCAGATTCAAGCAGGAGCACGGAGGCCTCGATCTCGTAATTATCGACTACCTCCAGCTGATGAGCATGGGCGGCTACAGAATAGAGCAGAGAGAAAAGGAAATCGCAGCCATCACGAGGTCCATAAAGATTATGGCCAAGGAGCTCGACTGCGCGGTCATACTGCTCTCGCAGCTCTCGAGAGGACCGGAGCAAAGAGGAGGCGACCACATGCCAAAGCTCTCGGATCTCAGGGACTCGGGAGCCATCGAGCAGGATGCGGACGTGGTAATTTTCCTCAAAAGAGACGACTACTACAACAGCGATGATGACAGGGCAAACGTGGACGAAAATGCGCCGCTCACATGCGCCGTCAACATAGCAAAACACAGAAACGGACCTGTCGGAGTTGCCAACCTGACATGGATACCGAGATATGTAAAATTCGGCAATATGGCAAAAGAACAGTAAAAAAATGGCCAAGACCAGACTCAGAATCGCAGACAGAAGTGACATCTTTCTATATATGACAAGAGTGGAGAATCTCTTTATCAACGAGTTTCTGCCGGACGCACCGGGAGACTATGTTAAGGTGTATCTCTTCGGTCTGATGTATGCGCAGTATGAAGAGGAGATAGACTCGGTCATAATGGCCAGGACGCTGGGCATGGACGAATTTGAGGTCGATGAAGCCTGGGAATACTGGGAAGCAAGAGGCCTGGTCAAAAGGAATAAAGAGACGCGTACCATCGAGTTCATCAGGATGGTGGAGAGGCTCTATGGTAAAAACAGGACCTATGCACAGCCGGTGATTCCGGCAACGGCGGAAGAGCCGGAGGAAGACAGCGGCATGGAAGACAACTTCGATGACGAGGCTGTCGACATCTATTACGACTTTGACAGTCAGGACAATTCCTCTCAGGAGGCAGAAGAAAAGCCGGTAAGGAAAGCGTCTGCGGCGGAGAACAAAGCCCTGGTGAACGAACAGCTTCGCATGATATTTGCAAGATTCCAGGAGGTATCGGGCAGGACCATCTCAAGGCGTGAGACCGAAAAGCTCACGGATACCATAAACGTGTACGGGGTAAAGCCGGAGGTTCTGTATTATGCGATAGACTACTGTGCTGATCTGGATAACTACAGCACGGATTACATATCCACGGTGGCCATAAGATGGAAGGAAGACGGCTGCGAGGACAGGGAGTCGGTAAAAGCGCTTCTTGAAAAGCACAGCGAGAGGAACAAGGCATACCGCGAGATATTCAGGGCCATCGGTTTTAACCGTCTGACAACCCCCGCAGACAGGGAGATAATGGACCGCTGGTTTGACGAGCAGGGCTTCAGCCTGGAAGAGGTGCTGGAGGCGTGCAGGGCCACGGGCGGCATCAGGGAACCGAGCCTGAGATACGTAAACAAAATCCTTGAAAACAAGATGCTGGAAAAGGGAGGCGTTAAAACCGCCGGAGCCGCCGGATCCCGGGATGCAGGATCGTCAGGCGGAGAGGCCAGGGTCAGCAGGAAAGTCCTCAGGGATTATTACGAATATATAAGAAATGAAGAGGAAAAAGCTCATGCCGAAAGAATAAGAGAGGCCTCGGACAAGGTGCCGGGCATGGCAGAGCTTCTGGAAAAGGAAAGCAGACTCAACACTGCAGCGCTCAGCCTTATGACGGGCGGAAGCGCGGAAAAGCGCAGGGAAATGAGAGAGAAGAGAAAAAGGCTTTCGGAGACCAAGAAAAAACTGCTCGCAGCCGAGGGCTATCCGGAAGACTACCTCGAAAAAAGATACAGATGCAATATATGCAGGGACAGCGGTTATACCGACGAGGGCACGGTCTGCAGCTGCTGCAGGGCCAGGGCCGACGAAGCATATATGTGGAACTTGGAGAAAAACAGGGATTGAGTAAAGACATAGAAACAGAAGTTATAAATACAGAAGAAAAAGCCGAAGCAAAAGAGAAGGAAATTTCCGGGAAATTTTCGCTTAAAAAGAAACCCGGACGCAGAAAGCCCAGGAAGGTTAAAATTAAACCTTTCGAAAAGGAAGAAAAAGGCGTCAGGTTTCTTTCGGCTGCCATTGATATAAGGGACAGGGCTCAGATCAAGGTGGATGAATCGGCCGTAGAGCTCGGAAAGAATTTCGCCAAATCAATGCATGACATCGCGGCGTCATACAGAAACAGCCGAAGGACGATGGGAGCGGCTTTGCTTGCGGTTGCCGTAATTGCAGCATCAATACTGATTATCTTCGACAGATTTACGGTATATGAGTACGCATATAACGGTAAAGTCCTGGGATATGTCAAGGAGCAGGAAGAGGTAACCGACGTGCTCGGGATAGCCGGAGACAAGCTGACCGAAAACAGCGGAAGCTCGCTTGATATCGAGTTTGTGCCGAACCGAAACATCACATTCAACCTCGTGGATTCAAGGGACAGGAGCCTTGATGATTCGGATACGGCGGTCAACAAGCTCGTGTACATGACAGATATAGAGACAGAGGCCTATGGCGTTTATGACGGAGACGATCTCAAGGCCATTGTAAAGAGCAACGAGGATGCCGAAAACCTTCTGAACGAAACGATGAATGAGCTCTCAACACCCGACCAGGGCATGGAGCTTGTATCTGCGGAGTTCGGCTACCCGCTGGATATCAAACCTCTGAATGTGCTTCTGACCAGCGTTCAGGATAACACGAGCGCCAGACAGCAGATGGTCGAGGGCGGAGAAATGGAGATAACCCACATCGTCGAAGATGGCGAGAATCTCGAAAGTCTCGCCAGGGATTATGCAGTTGAAAGCGACAGCATATTTGATGAAAACAAGGAAGAGCTGGTCAACGAACCTGAGGTCGGAGACAAGGTACACATTCATAAAACAGTTGAGCCCGTCAGCGTCAAGATGACGGAGACAGGACGAATCAAGGAAGTTGTCGAGTTCAAGACGATCAAGAAGGAAAGCGACAAATACTACAAGGGAGACACCATTGTAGAGCAGGAAGGACGCGACGGATATCAGACCTTTGAGGGAACGATTACCAAAGAGGGCGGCGTTGAAGTGGACAGACAGGGAGAAGTAATAGAAGAGCAGCCTAAGGTAAGGAACAAGATAATACTGGTGGGAACCGCAGAAAGGCCAAAGACAGCGCCGACCGGAACTTACGCAATGCCGATAGGAGCGTACACGCTGACATCGACATTCGGACCGAGATGGGGCCGTATGCATACAGGACTTGATATGGCGGCACCGACAGGATCGCCTATATATGCATCGGACGGCGGAACGGTAGTCCGGGCAGGATACAACGGAGGCTACGGAAACTGCGTTGACATCGACCACGGAAACGGCAGGGTCACCAGGTATGCTCACTGCAGCAGACTGCTGGTATCTGTAGGAGAGCAGGTATATCAGGGACAGAACATTGCACTTGTGGGAAGCACCGGAAACAGTACGGGACCGCATCTGCACTTTGAGGTAATCCTTAACGGGTCTGCGGTAAATCCGGCGCCGAAACTGGGACTGTAAACGGAACTGAGGAGACAAATTGTCCGAGAAATTAAGAGAAATATATAAAGAAGGACAGGACGAAGCGGAGTTCGAGGAGGAATTTGAAGAAGAACCCGTCGAAGAAACCGAAGCTGAAGAGTTTGCCGGGGAGGAGGACTCCTACGGTGAACCGGAGTTTTCGGATACGGTCATTCCGGAAGAAGCAGTCCTTGAAGAGGACGATTTTGAGGCCCGCATGAAAAAAAGGCGCGCAAGGGTCAGATGGCGCAAGCGCAGGAGGAAAATTCTCGGCATAATACTGATTATTGCCGCGTTTGCTACCCTGGCTACAATGTGCGGAAGGGACATTATCAGGCTAAAGAGTGAAAACATAGCGCTTCAGAGGCAGCAAAAGGAACTGGAAGAAGAAAGGGACAGGTTGAGAAAGGAAGTCGAAAGCGCGGGCGACAGAGAGTACGTGCAGGATCAGGCCAGGAAACAGCTCAGGCTGCTGAACCCCGGAGAGCTGCTGTTCACATTTGAAGATGAGGAGAAGTGATGGAAAAGCTTAAGCTCAGCCGCGCGGTCATAGTTGAAGGAAGAGATGACGTAAGAGCTGTAAGTGAGGCCTGCGACGCTCTGATAATACCCACCCACGGATACGGCATTTCCGCTGAGACCTGGAAGATTGCAGAAAAAGCATATAAGGAAAAGGGCCTGATAATCCTCACAGATCCGGATCATGCCGGAGCGGAGATAAGAAAGCGGATGACGGAGAAGTTTCCGGACTCTGTTCAGGCATATATTGACAGGGGAGATGCGACAGACGGCAGCGATATAGGCGTCGAAAATGCCAGCCCGGAAACAATAAGAGAAGCCCTGGAAAAGGCGCTTGCCCTCGCGGGCAGAAAAGAAGAGGGTGCGGAAGAAAAGACCTACGCCACGATGAAGGATCTGAGCCTGCTCGGACTTGCAGGAGAGCCGGACTCTTCGGAAAAGAGGGCTCTGGTATGCAGGGAGCTTGGCATCGGATATGCCAACGCATCCGCGATGATTAAAAAACTCAAAGGATTTGGAATAGATTTAGATGAGCTCAAAAAAGCAGTCGAAAAATGCACATAGAAAACACCCAAGCAGAGCTCCGCACGGATACGGAGGGCTCAGGCCGTCCAAAGGACTCGGACAGAACTTCCTGACGGATGAAGAGGTCATAGCACAAATCGTGGAAGGCTCTGGTGCGGCAGATGATGCACTGGTCATAGAAATAGGACCGGGAGCCGGAGCGCTGACGCTGCCACTGGCCGAAAAGGCAGGGCATCTGGTAGCTGTGGAGCTTGACGAAAGACTGATAGAGCCGCTGAGAATCAAAACCTTTGGCATGGATAATGTCGAGATCATACAGGGAGACATCCTGGACACGGACCTCGATGAGCTGATTGAAAGCAGGAAAAAAGAGTACGGACTCAGCTACGTAAGGGTGGTGGGAAATCTTCCTTATTATATAACCACCCCGATAATTATGAAGCTGCTTGAGACCGCACACGGCATCGACAGCATCACGGTCATGATGCAAAAGGAAGTAGGGGACAGGATAGCAGCGGAGCCCGGGACCAGGCTGTCCGGGGCCATAACATATCCGGTATGCTACCACGCAAGAGTCAGCAAGGTCGCGGACGCACCGAGAGAGTGTTTCTATCCGGCACCCAAGGTTGACTCCGTGGTGCTGAGACTCGATATTCTCGAAGAGCCGGCGGTTCAGACACGGGACGCGGACTTCATGATAAAGTGCGTCAAAGCCGGATTTTCCCAGAGAAGAAAGACCCTGCTTAATTCACTCGCATCCATGGAGGGGATGGACAAGGACAGAGTAAACAGAGCTCTTGAAAGAGCAGATATAGATAAGAGCCGGAGGGCGGAGACGCTGACTCTGGACGAATTCGCAAAACTCGCAGACATTTTGCAGGAGGAATAATCTTGCAGAGCAAACCGAAATCGGTACTCGCTTCTGTGGCAGGGTTTTTCAGGGCCATAGGAGCGTGGATCAAAAAAATCTTTCTCAAAATATTCCCAAGAAGAGCAGCTAAATACTTCGACGCTGACCGCCATGAGGTCAAATATATTTTGATTATGGCGATTATCGCATTGCTGATCAATCTTTATATGGAGTGGTTCGCCAGGCTTACCACGAGCCCGGTGGAAGGCTTCAGGTGGGCCTTCTCAAACCCGCTGATATTTGTTTACAATGCGCTGATTATTTTCGCAACGCTTACATTTGCTCTTATATTCAGGAGACGAAGGTTCGTGCTGTTTATGATATCCCTTTTGTGGATAATCCTCGGATCCGTAAACGGCATGATACTGATGTCCAGGATGACACCGTTCACACTTTACGACCTGCAGAACTTTGCCGACGGACTCACGATTGCGACCACCTACTATCCTGTGTGGCAGCTGGTGCTTGCAGGAGTGGGATTTGCCGTACTGCTGCTGGTAATAGTCATGATTTTCATCAGGAGCGAAAAGTGGAAGAACATCCATTACAAGAAGAGCCTCGGAGCGATAATTCTCAGCGTGGCAGCGGCATTAGGTGCAACGTCGTTCTCAATTAATACGGGTATGATCGGGACATTCTTCGGAAACCTTAACTACGCATACAGGGACTACGGCCTCGCATACTGCTTTATAATGACATCCGCAAATGCCGGCATCTCCAAACCCAAGGGTTACTCGGAGGAGCTAATGGCAGGCATACTCGAGAATAAAACAAAGAACGGGCCGGATACAGTTCTCAAAGAAAAAAATGACAACAAAGAGCATCCGAACATCATTGTGCTGCAGCTCGAGTCGTTTACGGTTGCGCAGGATTATGCGAATATAAAAGTGTCCAAAGATCCGACTCCGGTTTTCAACAAACTGTACAACGAGTACAGCTCCGGTAGTTTTGAGGTGCCGGCCTGCGGCGCCGGAACGGCTAATACCGAATTTGAGGTTCTGACCGGAATCAGCGCGAGGTTTTTCGGACCGGGTGAATACCCGTATAAGGGCAAGCTCAGAAACGAGACTCTCGAGAGCATGGCATATATCACGAAGGCGCACGGCTACAGGACGAGCGCACTTCATAACCACAGAGCGCTCTTCTACAACAGAAACGAAGTATATAAAAATCTCGGTTTCGATACATTCACATCCGTTGAATACATGAACAACGTCTCCTTTACGCCCACCAACTGGTGTAAGGATACGGTGCTTGCAGACGAGATAATGGATATTATGACCGAAAGCGAAGAGAGGGATTTCCTGCACGTAATATCCGTGGAGGGCCACGGAGCATATCCGACGGAAAAAGTTTTCAAGAATCCGTACACCGAAGTTACGGCGGATGACGAGGAGACAAAGTGGAAGTATGAATATTATCTGAACGAATGTCACGAGATGGATACGTTCACGGGAGATCTCATAGCGCGCATAGAGGAGTCAGGAGAGCCTACCGTAATGATTATCTACGGAGACCACATACCGGCGCTCGATGTAAAGGAAGAGAACTATAAACAGGAGGATCTCTATTCTACGAGATATGTTATTTGGGATAATATCGGGCTGACCAAAGAGGACAAGGACCTGTATTCTTATCAGTGCGGATCCGAGCTGCTCAGGGCTGCAGGCCTGAGTCACGAGGGCATAATCTTTGACTATCAGCAGTCAAACGAACAGGCAGATGCGTCCTATCTGAGCGACATGGAAGCGCTGGCCTACGATATGCTCTATGGAAAGAGATATGTATACGGGGAAAAGAACCCGTACAAGCCGAGCGACATGAAGATGGGACACAAGGAGATTTCCATCAGGGATATCATGAAGATCGGAAATAAATACTATATAAGAGGAAACAATTTTACCGAAAGATCGATTATAAGCCTGGACGGCAAACAGCTTCCGACCGTGTACCTTTCACCGACGCTGCTGGCGCTCGGAGAGGAAGTGGCTCCCGGGGATGTAGGAAAGCTCAGTGTGAGTCAGGTGGATAAATCGGAGGAAGAGATTCTCACAACCGTCGGAGCAAACGAAGAGCTTTAAACATTTTTAAGCTGCGACACGGTCGCTAATCGCGAACCCCGGAATTCTTACTCGTTTCGCTCGTGAGCGCGGGGCCGCTCTCATCTGAACTTTTTTAACACTTAAAGAAGATTCAGCTTCGCAGCGCCATCCGCTTCACTTCGCTTTCACTTCGAGAATTCTCGGGAACCGCTCAACGCTCCCTCAGTCGCAGCTTAAAAATCATCATTAATATATTCGTTTTGTTATTATTTTAGGAGACCTGAATTATGGCCGAAAAAAAGAAGAAAGAAGAAATCGAAGAAGTAGTAGAGGAAGTGGTTGAAGAAGCTCTTCCTGCCGAAGAGGAAGAAAAGGAAGAGGAGCTTCTCTCGGAGCCTTCGGAGGATCGTCCGGAGGTTGAGGGAATTCTCGAGATTGCCGATGACGGATTCGGATTTTTGAGGTTTGACAACTTCCTGACATCCAGTAAGGACATCTACGTCTCGCACAGCCAGATAAAGAGGTTCGGCCTCAGGACGGGAGACAAGATACTCGGAATTTCGAGAAAGCCGAACGGAAGCGAGAAGTTCGGGGCGCTCCTTTTCGTGAAGTCCGTAAACGGGATGGATCCGATGGAGTCAAAGCGCCGTCCTTATTTCGATAACCTGACGCCGATATTCCCGAACGAAAAAATCGTGCTCGAAAGTTCCAGTATAGATCTTTCGACCAGGGTCATGGATCTGGTTGCGCCGATAGGCAGGGGACAGAGAGGCCTTATAGTCGCTCAGCCAAAAGCGGGTAAGACCGTGCTCCTCAAGAAGATCGCGGCATCGGTTGAGGAGAAGTATCCGGACATCGAGCTCATAGTCCTCCTGGTTGATGAAAGACCTGAGGAAGTTACGGACATGAAGAGGAGCCTGCACCACTCCGAGGTCATCTACTCGACCTTTGATGAGGAGACAAGGCACCACGTCAAGGTAGCGCAGATGGTAATCGAAAGAGCCAAGAGGCTCGCCGAGTCGGGCAAGGACGTAATGATTCTCCTAGACTCGATCACCAGGCTGGCGCGTGCATACAATATGGAAGTTCCCGCATCGGGCAGAACGCTTTCGGGCGGTCTCGACCCGGGTGCCCTGCACCCGCCGAAGAAATTCTTCGGTACAGCGCGGAACCTCGAGGAAGGCGGCAGCGTGACCATACTGGCCACCGCGCTGGTCGAGACCGGATCCCGCATGGATGACGTAATTTACGAGGAGTTCAAGGGCACGGGCAACATGGAGCTGCACCTCGACAGACAGCTTTCGGAGAGGAGAATCTTCCCGGCCATCGACCTCTACAAGTCCGGAACCAGGAGAGAGGATTTGCTTCTCTCGCAGGAGGAGTATCAGGTTATGTTCATGCTGAGGCGTGCAATGAGCTCAGGCAGTGTGCTTGATGTGACGGAGGAGATTATCGAAAACCTCTCGAGCACCAAGAGCAATAAGGACTTCGTTGATTTCATGCTTAAAAAATTGCATTGATAGAGTATAATGTTGATATGAGCAAAATAGATTACAGTAAAATTTTCATAAAAGACGCCTGCCCGACCAAGATTGGCGGACAGGCCATAATGGAGGGCGTGATGATGCGAGGCGCAGACCGCACCGCAGTTGCTATGCGCCTTCCGAGCGGAGAACTCTATCTCAAGACAAAGATGCTTAAACCCGAGCCAAAGGCCATGAAAGTTCCTCTGGTCAGGGGAGTTGTCGCATTTGCCAGGTCACTCACCGACGGCATGGGGACATTGATGGAGTCCGCAAATATACTTGAAGAATATGCACCCGAAGAGTACGAGGAGGGCAAATTCGAGGCGTGGATAAACAAGAAATTCGGCGCAAAGGCCGCGTGGAATATCCTGATGGGCCTTGCACTTGTGGTGGCTGTAGCCATATCCATAGCTTTCTTTGTAATCCTCCCGACATGGGTGGTCAATTACTTCGGCAGATGGACTGATAATTCTCTTGTACTCAACCTGGTGGAGGGTCTGCTCAGGATGGTGCTGTTCATCGCATATGTCCTGGCCATCCGCAACATGCAGGACATCAAGACCCTGTTCAGATACCACGGAGCGGAGCATAAGACAATTCACTGCTATGAAAACAAAGAGGATCTGACTCCGGAAAATGCAGCAAAGTATTACACCCTGCATCCGCGCTGCGGCACGAGCTTTCTCATGTTCGTGCTCATAGTCAGCATACTTCTTTTCAGCTTTCTCGGCTGGCCCAACCTGCTCTGGAGAATCGTCTCGAGACTTCTGCTGATTCCGGTAATCGCAGGCATCAGCTACGAGCTTCTCAAATGGGCGGGACGTTCTGACGGAACGCTCGTAAAGATCCTTTCGTGGCCGGGGCTGATGCTTCAGAAACTCACAACGGCCGAGCCGACGGCAGAGCAGCTCGAGGTTGCCATACTCGCACTCAAGGCCGTACTGGTCGATCCCGAGACCATCGAGGTCGAAGGCTTTGTGGACAAGGACGG
Organism: uncultured Eubacteriales bacterium; assembly: GCA_900318105.1. Classification (GTDB taxonomy): domain Bacteria; phylum Bacillota; class Clostridia; order Peptostreptococcales; family Anaerovoracaceae; genus Crickella. The sequence goes on along the minus strand of ONJG01000008.1, from coordinate 2,864 downwards.
CAACATCGTCAGGAGCATGAAGGAAGAGGCCCGTGCTAAAAAGGAAGTAAGCGAGTGGGAAGAAGAGGTAAAGGCCAACTCGGAATACAACAATGAAATCAGCTCAGGAGATCAGCAGGTGCCTCCTGCAGGAGAGGATGAGATAAACGAAGCGATCAAGTTCCTCGATAACCTCGACGCAGACGGATACACACTCGTCGCGACCGAGGGCGATGACAGAAGAACCATCGTGGACATCATCACCGAAAAGGAAGCAAACGAAGCCAAGGAAAGAACGCTTGCCAGAAGATACACGGCGGACATCAAGACGTACGAAAACGCCCTCAAGTGGGGACAGGCGGCTCTCGGTATGATCGAAAACGGACACAGAGAGGCCAGGATCATCATGTCGTATGCAACCGGACTTTCCGACACTGAGATGGTGACCCGCGCCAAAGAGCTCATGAATGAAGAGGACTTCCACGAATACGAAAAGCGCATCGGCGCGAGGGTAGAGGGCATGCCTCTCCAGTACATAGTGGGAATTCAGGAGTTCATGGGGCTTCCGTTCAGGGTCAATAAAAGCGTGCTTATCCCGAGATTCGATACCGAGGTCCTGGTTGAAAAGGTGCTCGGCATCATCAGAGAGAGAGGATACGAGCATCCGGAGATTCTGGACATGTGCACCGGAAGCGGAGCCATCGGTGTCAGCCTGGCACACAAGCTGCCCGGCGCCAAGGTCACGATGGCGGATGCATCGGATGAGGCGCTTCACACAGCGATGGGCAATGCCGGAATAAACGGCGTCAACAGGAGATGCATCTTCCTCGTCGGAGATATGTTCGATGCGCTTTCGGAGGATGCCGTGTACGACATAATCGCATGCAACCCGCCGTACATCCCGACGGCCGAAATAGACAAGCTCGCCGTGGAGGTCAGAAAGCACGAGCCTCTCAGCGCGCTCGACGGAGGTGCGGACGGCCTCGATTACTACAGGATCATCGCAAGTGATGCGAGCTCGCATCTCAAATCCGGCGGAGTGCTCGCCCTTGAAATCGGATACGATCAGGGCAAATCCGTCACGAAGCTTCTGAAGGAAGCCGGAACTTACAAGGATATAAACGTATTCAAGGATCTCGCGGGACACGACAGGGTCGTAACTGCGGAGAGAATTTAAGGAGGTCGCATCATGTGCCTTTCGAATGTGTACAAAGATAAAATGGACGATGCAAATCTGCTGGCCAGAAATGTCGCAGATATCAAAATCCAGGACGGTCAGATTTATTTCACCGATATCATGGGTGTCCGCACCGCGTTCAACGGACATCTCGAACAGATTGATCTGACCGAGAACTATATAATAGTAAAAGGGTAGATATGTAAATTGTCATTCTGAGGAGCGAAGCTCCGAAGAAACTTCCAAAGGGGGAACAAAATGTATTACAACGATTTTAAAGACTTAAAACTTTCGGCACTCGGTCTCGGATGCATGAGACTGCCGTGCATTAACAATGAAGAGGCCAATCCGGATCAGGCGGCAACGCAGGAGATGATTGACTACGCGTTGGCTCATGGCATCAACTATTATGACACAGCCTGGGGCTATCACTACGGAAAGAGTGAGTCCGTAGTCGGAGAGGCCCTCTCAAAATATGACCACAAGGACTTTTATATTGCCACGAAGTTCCCGGGCTACGACCTCAGCAACTTCGGAAAGCACGAGGAGATATTCGAAAAACAGCTCGCAAACTGCAAGGTGGACTATTTCGATTTCTATCTCTTCCACAACGTGTTCGAGGGCAATATCGATGCATACGTAAACGATGATAAGGGCCTCAGGGATTATCTGCTGGAGCAGAAGAATAACGGCAGAATCAAACATCTCGGTTTCAGCTGCCACGGCACTTTCGAGACCATGATGAAATTCCTCGAAAAACACGGAGACATCGTGGATTTCTGCCAGATTCAGCTCAACTACCTGGATTACGAATTCCAGAATGCCAAGGCCAAGATTGAAGAGCTTAACGCAAGAGGCATTCCTATCTGGGTCATGGAAGGCCTGAGGGGCGGCAAGCTCGCAGAAGGCTGCCTTGGAGCAGAGAAGATCCTCGCAAAGACAAGACCGGAGTTCACTCCTGTAAACTGGGCATTCTCATTCCTTGAGTCTGTGCCCGGAGTCACCATGATACTCTCCGGCATGTCCAACATGGAGCAGCTCAGGCAGAACATCGATTTCTTCTCCGAAAAGAAAGAACTGACTGACGAGGAGCTCGGAGCTCTCATAACAGCTGCCCACTACGACATCGAAGCCCACAAGGGAACGGTGCCCTGCACGGCATGCAGATACTGCATGGAGAAGTGCCCGCAGCAACTCGAGATTCCGAGAATTATCGAGCTCTTCAACGAGCACATATACAGTGACGGCGGTTTCATCGGAGTCATGGGCGTGGAAGCCATGGAGGAAGGACGCAGACCTTCGGACTGCATAGGATGCGGAGCCTGCGCAGCGGTCTGCCCGCAGCAAATCGACATCCCCGGCACCATGAGCAAATTCACCGAACTCCTGGCAAACGTCGAATAGCAAAAAAGATCAAAATCAAAGAGGGCAGTGCGCTGCCCTCTTTAGTTTGCTTACTTGTTCGAGATAAGCGACAGGGCCTGTTCGAGCAGGTCGTTGCTCTCTCCGAGTTTGTCGACTGCCTCGTGCAGGAGGTCTGCTGCGACTTCATCGAAGCTGTGTGCGAGGTCGTGGAGCTCCTCTGCATGATGCCTGTTATGATCGAGCATGTATTTCAGAAGCGCCAGAGCCTCCTCGGGGCTCGATGCTGTAGCGTGCGAATGGCTGTGCACCGTTCCGTCCGCATGTGTATGTTCGTGGCAGTGCC
>ONJG01000011.1 GCA_900318105.1 uncultured Eubacteriales bacterium | reverse complement strand
CAGATGGTCATCAAGGTAGATCCTGCGTACACATCACAAGTGTGTCCTGTATGCGGGAGAAGAGACAAATCGAGCCGGGACAAGGCGAACCATCTCTTCAGGTGCCACGAATGCGGATATACTTCCAACGATGACAGGATAGCAGCGATGAATCTGCACAGCATGGGAATGAAGTACCTGGTGCAGTGTGGTAAGAGCATGCCTCTTTCCGCCGGGGCGGAGTCAACCGTCCCTGATGTGACGCCAGCCACACAGGCTATGCCTGTGTGTGTAATAAATGCAGGAGGCGAAAGCCGTATACTGCAGGGCAGTCACAAGCCCCCACTTCAAGGCGTCAGCCTAAGTGGTGGGTAGTTGACATCCATGGCTTAAACCCTCCGCCGCAGAGTGGTAACGCTTATGCCAGAATTGTAACATTTTTTCGCATGATTCACTATTGAAAAATCATACTGCGAATTGCTCGCATATAGAGTATAATTAACGTGCATGGCGCCTGAAATACAGCGCCGCATATATCGCCACTTTTAATAATAAACGGAGATTTAAAATGTTTGACAAACTTATCGAAAAAGTAAAAGCAGAGCCAAAGACCATGGTGTTCACAGAGGGCCCTGATGCCCGCATCCAGGAGGCTGCCGCGAGACTTCTCAAAGAGGGTCTGATGAACGTAGTTCTCGTTGGAGACGAGGCTGAGATCAAAGACAACGCCGCAAAGGGTGGATTTGACATCAGCAAGGCCGAAATCATCGATCCTGCCAAGTATGACGGCATGGAAGAGATGGTATCCACAATGGTCGAGCTCAGAAAAGGTAAAATGACTGAGGACGAGTGCAGGGAGGCTCTTAAGAAGGGCAACTACTTCGGCACCATGCTCGTAAAGATGGGCAAAGCCGACTGCCTGCTCGGCGGCGCGACCTATTCGACAGCCGACACAATCCGTCCGGCTCTTCAGCTTGTTAAGACCAAACCTGGCGCACATCTTGTAAGCTCATGCTTCATCCTGCGCCGCGAGGAGGGAGATGAAAACCTCCGCACCATCGCGATGGGAGACTGCGCAGTAAACCTCGACTACACAGACAGCGTGGATAAAGAGGGCAATGTCACACTGACAGGCGCTCAGAAACTCGCTGAGGTTGCCGTCGAGATCGAAAAATGCGCAAGGCTCTTCGGAATCGATCCTAAGGTTGCCATGCTCTCATTCTCGACAAAGGGCTCCGGCAAAGGCGGCACGGTAGCTCTCTCGGCAGAGGCTGTAAAGATCGCAAAGGAAATGAATCCGGATATGGCTATTGACGGTGAGATGCAGTTCGACGCTGCAGTATCCCCGACTGTCGGCCAGCTCAAATTCCCGGGCTCCGACGTCGCAGGCTACGCCAACACATTCGTGTTCCCTCTGATCGAGGCCGGAAACATCGGCTACAAGATCGCACAGAGGCTCGGTGGCTACGCTGCATACGGACCGATCCTCCTCGGACTCAACGCGCCGATCAATGACCTCTCCAGAGGCTGCGACGCAGAAGAAGTCTACAGAATGGCCATCATCACAGCAGCACAATAAAGCTTCGCTGCAGATTCAATATTCAGAAATGAAAAAAGTTAGTACATATCGGGTGTAAATGTATCCGAATGTACTAACTTTTGTCTTATGCGAGTTTGTTGTCCGGTACGAAGCGCTTGATCTTGGCTGTTGTGGTCTTTTCGAATTCGCGCTCGCGTACGATGATGTGAGCGATACGCTTGAACCTCGGCAGGTCGGAGTTGATCTTGTCGACCTGCTTTTCGAGCAGCTCTTCGGCCTGCTCCTTTGTGTAGCCTGCGCCGAGCTTGTCCTCGAGTTCTTCGGGGTCGAGTCTGACCGTGGCATGTATGCCGTCGAACTCGGTGCTCGTGTCGCCTTCGCCGTCCCAGACCATGCACTCGGCCACGATCGGGAGTGCATTCAGATAGCCCTCGAGCTCCTCGGGGAATACGTTCTTACCATTTGGAGCGATGATGACGTTTTTCTTTCGGCCGGTGATAAACACATAATTATCCCTGTCCAGGAATCCTATGTCGCCCGTGTGGAACCAGCCTTCGTCGTCGAGAACGGCTTTTGTGTTTTCGGGGTCGTTGTAGTAGCCCATCATGATGGTCGGACCGCGGAAGCATATCTCTCCGATGCCGTTGTCGTCGGCGCCGAGAATCTTGCACTCGGTGAACGGCAGGAGGTGTCCGGCTGAAGTATTTTTCATGTATTTACGCTTGACCGGATTGAGTGCGACTATAGGCGAGCACTCAGTCAGGCCGTAGCCCTGTATGGCGCGGAATCCCACATTGCAGAAGAAATCGAGTATGGCGCCGTCTATTGCAGCACCGCCCGAGATCATGGTGTGCAGGCGTCCGCCGAAGAGGGCGACTATGTCCTTGGTTACGGCTTTTGGAAGTTTAAGCTTGAAGCGCCTGGCCTGACGGTTCATCATCATGAAGGTCTGGAGGTTTTTCTCTCCGCCTTTTTCCTTGACCGCCTTGAGAATTTTGTTATAGAAATTCTCGAGTATGACCGGCACCGAAAGGACGATGGTCGGTCTGACCTCTGCGATATCCTTCCTTATATATTTGAGCCCGCGGCAGAATGCGATGGTCGCACCGCTGTATACGCAGTCGAGGAAGGTACCCGTGCACTCGTACGCGTGGTGCATGGGAAGTATCGAAAAGCATATGTCCTTGGGCCTGGCTTCCATCATGGTCTGGCAAAGCATGGCATCCAGGATGAGGTTCCTGGTGCTCAGCATGACGCCCTTTGAGACGCCTGTCGTACCTGATGTGAAAAGTATCGCTGCGAGGTCTGTGTTTATAATCTGCGCGTCGATGTAGCGACGGTCGCCGCCGTATACCATCTTGCGGCCGACCTCACGAAGATGCCACCAGGAGATCAGTCCGTTTTCCTTGTCCTCATCCTCTTCCATATCCGCATTGATGATATATCTGAGGGAGGTATCTCCTGCAGCCTTTATATTCTTGAACTTCTCATAATATTTGTTGTTGACCGTGATTACGGCTTCGAGCTCGCCCTTGATGGTGAGCTGGTGCAGTTCGCTCTCGTTAAGCTCGCGGTCCAGCGGCACGACCACGCCCACGCCTCCTGTGATTGCGAGGTATGACTCACCCCATTCGATGGAGTTACGGCCGATGAGGCCGATGTGTCTGTCTTCGAGTCCCAGGTCGATCATAGCTGTTCCGAGCGCATTGACATCGTCCCTGCACTGGCGGTAGCTGAGCTCCCTGAAAGGCTCGTTTGCCTTATATTTCTGCATGAAAACAGGCAGGTCACCATAATGCTCCGCGCTGTAATCGAGCATGTCCTTGATGTCCGTGACTGCGTGTTTGTCCCTGAAGAGGTAGCGCTTGTCCTTGGATGACTTAAGCTCATCGATCATGCCCTGTATGACCTCGCGCTCGCGCCTCTTGATATTTCTGTATACTGTGTCTGAATATCTGTTTCCCATATTCCCCTGAAAGTTCCGGCGTATCGCGCGCCGGCGCGCATTCATGTGATACAATATATTAACAATAGAACACATTGTACCACATTCGGCCCTGCTTGGGCAGAAAAACATCAAAACTACACCGAAACTTTATCGGGCTGTGGGATGATGCTGTGGAATAACAACAAGGAGCAATTATTAAATGGAAGAAATCAGGATTTTAGACCTAAAGGAAAGCATACTTGCAGATAATGATGCGGATGCGGACAAGCTCCGTTCCGAGCTCGATGCTGAGGGCACATATTATATAAATGTGATGTCGTCACCGGGATCGGGCAAGACTTCGACTATACTTAGGTTAATCGAGGAGCTGTCATGCAGGTACAAGATAGGCGTGCTCGAAGCCGACATAGATGGTGATGTCGATACGAGGACCATGCTCGAAGCAGGAGCAGCCTCAGTGCAGCTTCACACCGGCGGCATGTGCCACCTCGATGCCGACATGAGCAGGCAGGGGCTTCGTGAAATCGGATCGGAGGCGCTGGATCTCGTCATACTCGAGAACGTGGGCAACCTCGTTTGCCCGGCGGAGTTCGACACGGGAGCGCATATGAACCTCGTGATACTCTCCGTGCCCGAGGGCGATGACAAGCCTTTGAAATATCCTCTCATGTTCTCGAAGGCGGATGTCGTGGTGGTAAACAAGATAGATGCCATGGAGGTGTTTGACTTTAACCCCGAAAGGTTTAAGAGCAATATCTCGAAATGCTGCCCGGACACTGCGGTGTTCATGGTATCCGCTGCGACGGGAGAGGGCATGCACGCACTTTCGGAATGGATAAGCGAAAAGGTAAAGGACAGGAGAGCACAGTAAGCATTTTGTATCGCAATTAGAATTGAGTGAGAGCTTAAAGATAAGGAATCACAAGATGAGCAAGAATATTAAAGTAATAGATGTAAATGTGGGAATCTTCGAGGAAAACGATAGGATCGCGTCGGAGGTCAGGGCGTTGAACCGCGCAAACGGCTGCTTTATGGTTAATATCATGGCGTCGCCGGGCGCAGGCAAGACCACGACCCTCCTGCGCACCATTGACGCCCTCAAGGACGATTTTAAAATGGGCGTCATGGAAGCCGACATCGACGCAACGGTCGATGCAGAAAAGATGTCGGCTGCCGGCGTACGCACCATGCAGATCCACACCGGCGGCGAATGCGCGATGGACGCATCCATGACCAAGGCCGCCCTCGAGGAATTCGATGCATCGGATCTCGACCTGATATTCCTCGAAAATGTAGGAAACCTCGTATGCACGGCAGAGCAGGATACGGGCGCGGACATAAATGTGGAGATATTGTCGCTTCCCGAGGGAGACGATAAACCGCTGAAATATCCGCTGATGTTCACAGTGACCCAGGCCGTCATAGTAAACAAGACAGACACGAGGAAATTCTTTAACTTCGATGACGAGGAATTCGTAAAGAGAGTCCATCACCTTAACCCGAAGTCCGAGGTGTTCTTCCTCTCAGCCAAGACCGGAGACGGATTTGATGAGTGGGTGAACTGGCTGAGAGCCCAGGTCAGGGCTAAGTAAGAAATCCGGTCATTACAAAAGGGGGATACGATGACAGAAAACAAAAGATACAAGATAAGATATGCATTGGTTGCACTGCTTGGAGCTATTCTGGCTCTGGCCATGACCTTTACATCCTGCACGTCCGGCTCGAATAATGTGTCGGTTGAAGATGCTGCAAAGGTAGCGGTCAGCGAGATAGGAGAATTCACATCAGTCGATCTCGAGGGCAATGCAGTTTCTCAGGATATATTCTCGCAGGCTGATGTCACCATGATTAATTTCTGGGGGACATATTGTCCGCCGTGCATCAAGGAGATGCCGGACATACAGAAAATCAGTGAGGACTATGCAGGCAAAGCCCAGGTGATAGGCATACCCATTGATGTGGACTTCGACAAGAAAGATTCAGCGGAGTACAAAAAAGCGCTCGAGATACTGGGTGACGCAGGAGCAAAGTTCACAAATATCAAGCCGACGGGAGCACTCAAGGAGCTGGCAGACAGCATGCAGTTCGTACCCAGCACGATATTCGTCGACTCAGAGGGCCAGGTAATCGGAGATGCCGTTGTGGGCGCCAACCTCGAGGAGTACAAGGCGAGGCTGGATGAACAGATCGGAAAGTGATTAATAAGCGGTATAAACGAGGCGAGCTGTTCTGATGGATGAATATAAAAGGAAGAACATAATAAGAGTTGTGATTTTTCTAGCTGCAATCGCCATGATAGCCTACGGAATAAGCGTAGGCGAGCCTGCCATAGTGCTCAGAAAGGCCGTAAAGGTCTGCCTCGAGTGCATAGGACTTGGCTAAACAGAGGAGCAGGCAGGTCAGCACATAATAATGAAGATCACACGCGAGATAAAAAGAAAGATAATACAGGTAGCAGCTTTCGGCTGGTCCAATCCGTATCTCGGCAATTTCGCAGACGGAAGGATATACGAAGGCAGTTTCAAGCAGTTCTGTAATCCCGGGCTTAATTGCTACTCCTGCCCGGCAGCGCAGTTTGCGTGTCCCATAGGGGCCATGCAGGCGGTGGCGAATTCTCCGGGGCACAGACTCGGATTATATGCCATGGGCTTTGTGCTGGCTGTCGGAGTGGTGCTTGGCAGAGTGGTCTGCGGCTTTCTCTGTCCGTTCGGCCTGCTGCAGGAATTGCTGCACAAAATTCCTACTCCGAAATTTCATCTGCCTAATTGGATGACGTATATAAAATACGGGATTCTGGCGATTTTTGTACTTTTGCTTCCGGCGGTACTTGCGGATGAGACGGGAATCAGATCTCCTGCATTCTGCAAATACATCTGCCCTGCAGGGACGCTCGGAGGAGGACTTCCGATACTTTCGACCCACCCTGAACTTCGGTCGCTTCTCGGCAGCATATTCACGCTTAAAATGGCCATACTCATCGCAGTCATTATAGGCTGCATTCTGGTCAGCAGGTGTTTCTGCAAGGTGATGTGTCCGCTCGGCGCGATTTACGGATTGCTCAATAAAGTGAGTATTTACCGCATGGATGTGGATACTGCAAAATGCGTATCCTGCGGCAAATGTGCATCAATCTGCCCGATGGATGCAGAGCCGTATAAAGTTCCGAACTCGGCAGAGTGTATCAGATGCGGGCGCTGCATCACAGCCTGCCCGACGGCGTCGCTGACCGCGGGCTTCAAGTTGCAAGCTAAGGCGACGAATGGAATTGACAGTGAAACGGCTATGTGATACCCTACACGTACAAAAGGTGCTACCAATAGACGGTTAGCCCTGGTGGAATACTACTATAAGTAGCCGTCCAACTGGTACATGGGCGGCTACTTCTTTATGTACATCAGGGTTGCAATTAGCAATGTCCCGAAGGATATTGTCAAGTACAAAGCTTCAAATACACTCATAGCACATCACCTCCTTTCCTGAGGATTGGAGGGTGTGGACCCTCCTTGCGAGGGAGGGCTAACCGCCACCTTCTATGGTAGCACCATATTTATTTCAACATAGTGATAACTATATTTTCAACTGTTTTCTGGCGCTTTTTTTCGCCAAAAAGCGCCAATAGAAAGAGGTAATAATGATATACGACATTGCAATTATCGGGACCGGTCCTGCGGGACTTTCGGCGGCACTGACGCTTAAATTGCACAATAAGGAGATAGTCTGGTTCGGCTCATCTGCGCTTTCGGATAAAGTGGGCAAATCCGAAAAGATAGCGAATTATCCGGGCGTGCCTATGGTGTCCGGCAGAGATCTCAATGCTGCATTCAGGGCTCAGGCCGAAGAGATGGGACTTGAGATGACCGAAAAGAGGGTCACCAATATCGCGGATATGGGTGACAAGTTCATGATCCTCGCAGACAACGAAATGTACGAGGCCAAGACAGTGCTCCTGTCCACAGGAGTGGCCGCTGCCAAGGGCATGGAAAACGAAGACAGACTGCTTGGAATGGGCGTCAGCTACTGCGCGACCTGCGACGGTTTCCTGTACAAGGGTAAGACTATTGCAGTTCACTGCACGGATGAGCGCATGGAGCACGACATAAAATATCTCGAGGAGATAGCCGAAAAGCTCTACGTGTATACGAACTTCGGATATACGAGCGATGCCGAAAATGTAGAGATACTGCCAAAACCGGTTAAAAAGCTCGACGGAGGCATGAAGGTCGAGACGATTGAGCTCTCGGACGGCACTGCAATCGATGTGGACGGGATTTTCATCCTCAGGCCTTCGATTGCACCGACCACGCTCTTCTCGGGACTTGAGATAGACGGGGCTCACATCGTGGTGGATAAGAATCAGGAGACGAATTACAAGGGATGCTACGCCGCAGGCGACTGCACGGGCAGGCCGTATCAGATAGCGAAGGCCGTGGGCGAGGGAAACATCGCAGCTCATGCGATACTCGAGCGCCTCAGCGAATAACATCTTCATATATGCAAGTAATGAGAGGGATAAATGGATAAATTCAGGATCGAAAACCAGGCTATGATGTTCGCTTTTCTAAGCCGCGCGGCTATTGAAGCTGCAGGAGAGGAAGGGCGCGAAGCCATACAGAGCGGCATGATCAGATACGGCAGGGAGCGCGGCGCCAGGATGGCGAATCGTGCGAAGGCCAACGGTGACCCGTTGACGCTCTGGACCAACCAGGCGTATGGCGAATGGAAGCCTGACTACGACGGACAGATGGAGTTCGGAATGCTCCGGCCTGAGCCGACTTATCAGACATATATCGCAAAGTGCGCGTGGTGCGAGGCATGGAAGAAATATGACATACTCGAGTACGGCCGCGAGTACTGCGTTCATGTGGACGAAGCTGTCTATGACGGCTACGGATGCGGCGCAGTCTGCACACCACTGACTACGGCCATGAGCTGGGGCGGAGAGCGCTGCGACTTCGACTGGGGGTTGCCTTTGTCCGAAGAAGAGCTTCGGATGATAAAGGATAAAAAAGCGGAGCTTGGGACCTCCGCCATGCGGGACTTCGGCTTTCACACGGCGCATATATACAATGCCATAGTCGAGACCCTGGCTGAGCGTTTCGGTGACGATGCCAAGCCGATGGTTCAAAGAGCCGTGAGCGACTACATCGAGCTATACGGCGAGGATTCCTACGATGCGCTCATGGAGTTTGATCCGGACGAGTTCTGATATTGTGGAATCGCTTCGTCTGTGATAAAATCCCTTTTGACAATTAAATAACTTGCAAGACAGGAGATTGGAAATGGAAACAAGAGTCGCCGTGATAAGCATTATTGTCACGGAGGCGAGCCAGGTGGAAGTGCTGAACAACCTCCTCCATGAGTACTCCAAATACATCCTCGGAAGGATGGGAGTTCCTTATAGAGAGAAGAATCT
>ONJG01000006.1 GCA_900318105.1 uncultured Eubacteriales bacterium | reverse complement strand
TCCGAGCATGGTTCCTACCATGGTACCTTTACCTCCCATGAAGGAAGCACCACCGATGATACATGCTGCGATAGCGTCTGTATCGTACGGATATCCGGCGTTTGCACCGTTACAGATACCGGAACGTCCTACTGACAGGATACCTGCAAGTGCAGCCATAAATCCTGACAGTGAGTAGCAGAAGAGGAGTACTCTGTCGGTGTTGATACCCGACAGTCTCGTTGCTTCTTTGTTACCACCCACGCAGTATATGGACCGTCCGAGAGCAGTCCTGCTCAGGAATATGTGCATAATGACGTATACCACTATGATGACCAGGAAACTGATCGGGAAGCCCGCCACAATTGTCTTTTTACCAAGCCACTGTACGGATTCCGGGAATCCGCTGACCATCTGTGAGCCGGTTACCACAAGCGCCAGACCCCATAGTACGTTTTTCATACCCAGTGTGGATACGAACGGGTGCGGCAGATGCAGTTTGGTAAGAAGCAGTCCGTTTGTGCAACCGACGAGTGTGCCCAGGACGATTGCAACGACAATCATCAGGAGTCCGTTTGACATACCGGCCTGTTTCATGGCACCCATGATACATGCACAGAATATGGCGTTGGCACCGACGGAAAGATCGATACCGGCTGTAATCAGACAGAGCAGCATACCTGTGGCTATGAATGCGTTGAATGCCGTCTGTTTGAGAACGCTCATGACGTTAGTAACATTGTAGAAGTTGTGATTCAGAACTGACAGAATCACGCACATCAGAACGAGCGCCAGAACGGTACCCATCTGGAAGCCGCCCTTACTCTTTTTCAGAGATTTTTCTTCGGCTTCTTCTATAGCCGCGTTCTTTACTTCTTCATTGAGATTCTTTTTATCACTCATCTAAACTACCTCCCCATGCCGCTTTCATGATATCTTCCTGATTGAAGTGCTTGCTGTCTCTTTCGATTTCTGCCATGACCTTGCCGCCGCGCATTACGACTACACGGTCTGACATGCCCAGAACCTCAGGCATCTCAGAAGAAACCATGATTACGCACTTACCTGCCTTGACCAGGCGGTTCATAACATTATATACCTCGACTTTTGCGCCGACATCGATGCCTCTGGTAGGCTCATCAAATATGTATATATCCGCATCGGCATTTACCCATTTTCCGATAACTACCTTTTGCTGATTACCACCCGACAGCTGTCCCGTGATTTCATCCAGCGAAGGCGCTTTAATCCTGAGATCTGTCATGTTCTTCTGTCCGCTTTCCTCGATTTTCCTCTCATCGAGAAGAGCTCCTGCCGAATGTTTCTTCAGGCTGGACAGGATCAGATTGGTGCGGATGGGCTGTGCGAGCACAAGGCCCTGGCCCTTTCTGTCCTCCGTCAGGAGCGCGATGCCTGCATCAATCGCCTGTTCGGGTGATTTGATTTTAACCTCTTTACCCATGATCTCGATGCTTCCCCCATCGATTGGATCGGCACCGAATATAGCTCTTACTGTCTCTGTACGTCCCGCTCCTACAAGTCCGGAGAGACCGAGTATCTGGCCGCCGTAAGCCTCAAAGCTTACATGATCCAGCACGCCGCCGATTGTCAGGTCTCTGACCTTCAGGAAGCATTCGCCTTTTTCTCCGAATTCCTTGGGGAACTGGTCATCCAGTGTACGACCCACCATCGCTGCAATCAGCGAATCGTTGTCCCACTCAGAAATATCCTTTGTTGCTATATATTCGCCGTCACGCATAACCGTAACGCGGTCGCAGAGTTCGAATAATTCCTCGAGTTTGTGTGAAACAAAGAGGATACCAATGCCTCTTTCCTTCAGCTCACGGCATGTCTTCATCAGCTGAGCGACTTCCTTCTCTCCGAGTGAGGATGTCGGCTCGTCCATGATGATGACCTTCGCATCGAGCAACACCGCCTTTGCGATCTCGATCATCTGCTGGATGCCCATACCATATGTACCGGCTGCCTTGTGCACGTCCACTTCCTGGCCGAGATCTTCCATAATCTCCGCCGCTCTCTTGTGCATCTTGTCGTAATCCAGCAGGATTCCTTTTTTAATCCAGTTGTTGATAAACACATTGTCTGTGACACTCAGGAGAGTTTCGATATTGAGCTCCTGATAAACACAGGCAATGCCTTTTGCTTTTGATTCGTTCGGGTCCTTGAAAGTACAGAGCTCGCCCTCAACGTAGATTTCTCCCTCGTCCGGCTGATGTACTCCGGTAAGAACCTTGATCAGCGTCGATTTGCCGGCACCGTTCTCACCAATAAGACCGTGAATCTCTCCGGGTCGAATCGTCAGCTGCATATTGCTGAGTGCTACAACACCCGGAAAGCGTTTAGTCACATTTTTTAATTCAATAATATTTTCGCCCACTGTACCACCTGCTTTTCTTTTGGAATAAGCTAGTTATAAATTCCGCTTAGGAGGAATATCCCCCTAAGCGGAAAGAGTTACGTCGTTAGACGCCTTAATTATTTACCAAGATATCCGTTAAGAGTATCCATACGCTCCTGAGCATTGTCCGGAGTAACTACGTCAGCACCGGAATCGATGAATGCCTCGAGCTTCTCGCCGTCGATAGCTTTGCAGCAAGCCTCAACAGACTTGTAGCCCATCTCGTATGCCATCTGTGCAACGGACATTGTCTCCTCACCCTTGAGAATTGACTCGCAAGCGGAGAGTGTTCCGTCGAATCCCAGGAATATTGTGTTCTTCCAAGCTTCGTTGCCTGCAGCAGCACGTGCAGCAGCCTGTGCCATATCGTCGTTGTTAGCGCAGATAATGGCAACGCCTTCAGGATGGTTCTGGATGATAGCTTCCATAGCGTTTGTAGCCTTGTCAGCTGTACCATCAGCATACTGAGTCTCGCCCTCAAGGAACTCACCGCCGTTTTCGTTTACGCCGGCTTTGTATCCGTTCATACGGTCAGTATTTGTCTGGTCACCCTGTACACCTGCGATCTCGATGCACTTGATTTCTTCCCAGCCTCTTTCTTTTGCAAGCTCAACAGCCTTTGCAGCACCAAGCTTAGCAGCAGCTTCGTTACCTGTTCCTACGAACGAGAGGATTTCCGGAGCTTCAATCTTTGTATCTACAGCGAGGATTGGTTTTTCCTTGCCTGCGATCAGAGTTGCTACCGTATCACTCTGGAGAGGAGCGATTACATAGCCGTCATAGGAATCATCATTGAGGTCTGTCTCAATCATGTTCTGCTGCTCATCGAATGATGTCTCTGACGGAGGTCCTTTAACCTCTACAGTAACGCCGTTTTCTTCGCCATAAGCGAGAGCTCCTGCCTGTACATAGCCCCAGTACTCAGATGAAGTAGTCTTCAGGATAACGTCGATTTTCTTATCGCCGCCTGCTGCAGCCTCACCTGATTCTTCTGTTGCTGCGTCATTTCCGCCACCGCATGCTGCCAGTGTGAACACCATGATGCCGATGACGAGAAGCGCAAATAGCTTTTTCATCTTCATAATAATAGTTCCTCCTTACTGAAACGTTGAAAAACACTATCCAACAATTAAAAATATAATACAAAGAGCTATGTTTCGCAATATTTCTTTTATAAGTTGACAAATTATTCCCAAAGTCTGATGCCTGCAAAATGCGGCTTATCTCAGGATTCTTTCAACACTGTCCCTGATATAAGGCTCTTTTTTTGAAGCCAGTTCCATAAGCGTTCTCTCAAGCCCTGCGATTCTTGCGCCGGCTTCCTTGAGCTCTCTGATGGCTTTCTTGTGGATATCCGGATTTGCGGAACCCGTGCAGTCCTCTATCACGATGACCTCATAGCCTCTTTCCAGGAAACCGATCGCCGTCTGAAAGAGAGCGAGATGGGTCTCAGCTCCTCCTATAATTACCTTCCTTGCGTCGACCAGTGATGTGAGCGACACCATATCCTCGGATGTCCACGCATCCGTTTTCATGCGCTCTGCCGTCTCAAACCTCGATGCGTATTTCATCACTTCCTCCGAAAAAGCCCCCTTGGAGTAGCGCTCGGTTAAAAGAAGCGGCAGATCCATCCTGGCTGCTGCGTGCGCGAACTGAGCGAGCCTGACCTCCAGCTCTGCTTTGCCCGGAATATCATCCAGCACATCCTCCTGCGCATCGACTATTACGGCCAGCACCTCATCCTTTGCATAAGCATCCCTTAGCCTCGACAGCGAAACCCTGTCGGCCAGCGTCGTCGGAATCGGGGACACTGCCACATAACCGTCCTCGGTGACATCCATGTCGTATTCCGTGCTCCCCCACATCTCGGCCGGCTCTCCGTCCATCTGAAACAGGCCCTCTTCCACCTCCTCAAACACGAATTTGATTCCGTATCCGAACGGAGCCGCCTCTGCGATCCGGTATCCCTTTATCTCGGAAGCCGGTATGTTAGGTGCGTTTACGCTGAGCAATGTGCCGGGGCTCATTTTATCCGCCATCTCAAGCAGTGCCGGGAGCATCCCGAGAATTGAATCGAACTCTGTAGCTTTGTGGCTTCCGAGTGACAGGGCTATGGACTTTATTCCGTTAAGCGCGCCCTCTCTTGCTGCTGCCACCGTGCCCGAATAGTATGCGGCGAGGCCGGTGTTGTATCCGAGATTAATTCCGCTTATCACATAGTCGGGCTTTATGCCTTCCTTTTCAAGTATGCAGAGCCCGATCTTAACGCAGTCTGCCGGCGTGCCCCATGCAGCGTATGCCGCGGCAGCGCCTTTCATATCTCTCTTCTCAACTTTTACGGGCTGCAGGAACGTGATGCTCTGGCTTTTTCCACTCTGTTCCTCCGCGGGTGCCACCACATAAACATCAGCCAGCGGCATGAGAGCCTCTGCGAGCGCCTTTATCCCCTGCGCATCTATTCCGTCGTCATTTGTAATCAGTACCTTAATCATCTGTAATTCCTTCTGTAGCTTTCGGTCTTCACTCCTCTTCGAACGAGGCTCCGTCTGTCTTCTTAACACTTCCGTCTTTTAATATGAACACGGCTTCTATGCCGTTCATGCCTTCGATCAGTTTCATGCCCTCTTCCGGTCCCTTAATCAGGCAAATCGTGCTGAGAGCATCTATATCTGCGGACCTGCCCGTGTCCGTGATTAGCGTCACGCCGCTTACGTCCGTATCCACGGGATATCCCGTCTTTGTATCAAGTATGTGATGGTAAACCTTTCCGTCCACCTCCATCTTGCGCTCGTACACGCCCGATGTGACCAGGGTCTTGTCCGTTACTCCGACCTTGCCTGCTATCTCGGTCCGGTCGCTGTACGGGGTCTCGACTCCTATGCTGAAATCCTCCCCGCCCGGCTTGCTTCCTATGCATATCACATTGCCTCCGAGATTTATTATGCCGGATGTGACTCCCTCTTCTTTCAGGGCCTCGCACATCTTATCTCCGATATATCCCTTGGCAATTCCGCCGAGATCTATTTTCGCATCGGGGTCTTTGAGCCTGACATTGTTTCCTTCTGTTTCTATATTGGCAAAGCCGACGTGTTTAACGGCCTCGGCCAGCTCTCTTTCATCCGGTAGCCTGGCCTCTCCCTCAGCCGCGTGAAAGTCCCAGAGCTCCGTGACTCCACCGACGCTGATGTCGAAATCTCCGCCCGAAAGCTCGGAATACTCAAGGCCCTTTTGTATGAGCTCCATGGTCTCGGGGCTTACTTCGGTCCACTCTCCTCCGGATGAATTAATCCTGCCTACGTCCGAGTCCGCCTTCGTCCTGCTCAACTTGCTTTCCAGATTACGACAAAGCTCAAACGCGTCATCGATGATTTTTTCGGCCTTATCCTTATTCTTTTGCGCTGCGACATTTCCATCGCCATCCTTCATCTCGTAGATGCTGATGCTGCATATCGTATCAAGCAAAAACTCCTCCTTGCTCACCGGCTCAGTCGAAGCCGCCTTGCATGAGGTCTGTGTTATAATAACAGCAACAATCAGCAATATAAGTTTTACGATATTTCTATAATTTACAGACATTTTCTATTTGTATCCTGAGCGCAGCGAAGGATCTTTACAATATGAAACAATACATCCGCAAAGCCGACATCATACTGTTAATCGCACTGATCGTGCTGGGGCTTGCCTCCACGGCTCTTTTGTCGCGCGCCGGCTCTGCGACTTCTGCGGACGCTATGGTCGTCATCAGATCAGGCGGCGAATTATTCGCCAGCTACCCTCTTGACGAAGATGTCGAGATCGAGGTGCCGGCGCCCTCCGGCACCGAATATGACAACCCGCGCGGCCATGCTCTTTCAGCCGATGATGAGAGCACTCACTACACATACTATAACACCGTCATCATCAAAGGCGGCGAAGTCAGCGTGAGCGCATCTTCCTGCAAAAATCAGGTCTGCGTTAGACACGGCGCCATTTCGAAGAGCGGGCAGAGCATAGTATGTTTGCCAAACCGGCTGATCGTGACCATCGAAGATAAATCGGGAGGTGAATATGACAGCATCACCTCGTAGAAATCTCAGCGCTTCCTTTATTGCGCGCGTGGCCCTCATGGCTGCACTCGCTCTTATCTTTTCGTACATCGAAGCAATTATACCATACAGTCCGGGCGTGCCGGGCATCAAACTCGGCGTTGCGAACATCGTAACGGTCATCGCGCTGTACAGGTTCGGCGCCAGGGATGCCTTTGCCGTAAGCATCATCAGAGTGGTGATCGCGGGGCTCTTGTTTAACGGGCTCTTTGGCATGCTTTACTCACTTGCAGGAGCTCTCATCAGCCTGACCGGTATGATACTGCTCAAAAAAACCGACCGCTTTTCAGTGGTCGGTGTCAGTATGGCTGCAGGTGTCCTGCACAACCTCGGTCAGCTTCTGGTGGCTTCCGCCCTCATATCTGACCTGCGTATATTCTTTTATTTTCCGGTGCTACTCTTCAGCGGAATCGCCGCCGGAATCGTGGTCGGTATCGTCGCTGCAACCATACTCAGAACGCTCAGATAATAATCTTAGCCAAGATCCTTCGCTGAGCTCAGGATGACAAAATGTCATTCTGAGGCGCGCAGCGCCGAAGAATCTTTATGCGAGAGCGCTGCAAGTCTCATGTTGATGAGGCAGACTGCCGCAGCTCCGATTATTAGCAGCGCGCCGAGCAGAGTGTAGGCTCCCGTCAGGAAATTGGTGGTGCCGTATATCTCGAGCACGCCCCTGATGACGCTGCCGATGCTCAGGGTCACAATTGCTGCCAGCAGCAGGACTTCGGACAGATGCCCTGCTTTTTTTATTATCCCTCTGTTGTCCGCCAGATACGGGAGGCATCCCATGGCAAGCGGATACATAAAGGCGTATATCATATGGTTTGAATATATACCGTGGCTGAACATCTCGTACACCGCGCCTGCCAGAGCAAGGACTATGGATGCGATGAGATATCTCTTCGCCTTGACTATATTCTCTATGTAGTATTTTCTTTCTTTTCTCATTATCGCTCCTCCTTAAAATAAGAGCCTTTGCCGTGTTCAGAATAAAGTTGCCTGTCATTCCGAAAACGTTTCGTGTCATCAATCAGTAGCGAAAGGGTGAAGTGTCCTATCAATAACCGATATAAACGATGTCGCTCACGCTTCTCTCGCTGCCCTCTCCGTGGCCGGCTTTTCCGCCGGTCGGGTTATTTATGACTTCTCCGTTGAAATACATGGTGGATGATCCGCCACCGTCAAGGTTGTACGCCGTAGTGCATCCGAGACCCTGCATAAACTCCGCAAGCTGGTAAAGCGACAGACCTGCGCTTTCATCTGTGCGTCCGTCGGATACGACGAAAACGTAGTGGCAGTCATCTATGATGCCGATGGCTGTACGCGGATTGCTGGACATGGACTGTTTGACCTCTTCATTGACTCCGACACTTATTTCTCCGTTCTCGATGAGGCCGGGTCCGAATGACATGGTCTGTACTGCTCCGTCAGCCAGCAGTTCCTCCGCGCTGACCTCATTCTCGCTTACTATCTTCCACGATCCGTCCTCATATATGACGAGGTCTTCTCTTCCCGCGGATGTGTTTCTCAGGAGTTCGCCGTTTTTAATAACATAGCCCGCCTCCCTGGCTCCGTAGTAGTCGCCGTTAACCGCAAGTATGGCGTTGTTGTTTTCTGCAATCGTCGAAGTCTCCTCTTTGACATTCCGTCCGTACACTCCCTGCGCGAGTGCAGTCTGCAGGTACTCGGGCGAACTGAGCTGCACGTCAGCGACGTAGATGTCCGTGTCATTTTCCCTGTACTCCGAAACAGTCACGGAGATGTTCTCATCTTTGTATGAATTGCCGGTGCTGACGGCCTCCTCTTCTTCGGTCATCACGGATGTTCCGCTGCCTGCGCTGCTCGTCTGGTCTCCGTACACTCTCGTGATTACGAACGTATCCAGCAGCACATGTACCGTGAACATGCACAGCAGCACCGTATATGCGATAAAGCTTTTACTTATTCTGCTCATATGTCTACCTCCATTCTGCCCGGAGAAGTTGCCCTTTCTTTTCCGGGCTGCCGGGCTTTGTTTCGGCGGATTTCTCTGCGCCGTTGAAGAAAATCACATATTTCTGCACGGTCCAGCTGATGAAGAAGAATATGATCTCCGTCATCACCTTGGCCAGCATGCTGTTTATACCAAGCGTTCCCGTGAGGGTGCTCAGGACTATGGTGTTGCCGATCAATATGATGCCTGCAAGCAGGAAGTACTGAAGTGCCGAAGATGCGACTTTCGCTTTACTCTTGAAAACGAGTTTTCTGTTTATGTTGTAATTAACCGCTGAACTTATGAGCCTCGCACCGATATTGGATATTATGAGTGCGTGCGCAAGGCCCGCCGCCCCCGTCAGCACCGTAAGTGCCGCAAAGGCTATATAGTCTACCAGGAATCCTATGAAGGACGATGCGGAGAATTTGATTATCTCCTTGTAAATCCTGAAGGAATCCTTGATCGTATTGAAATGCGAGCTTTCGTTGTTCTCTATGTACACTGTCTCGATATCCTCTTCGATGATCGGAGTTCCCTCTCCGGCCAGGTCCAGCAGCATATTGATCTCGTACTCATACCTGTCTCCCTCTATTTCGAGTAGTTCCGGTATCATATTTCTTCTGAATGCCCTGAGCCCCGTCTGGGTGTCTCTCACGTTCACTCCCGTGGCCAGGCTGTACACGTGCCTTGTGATGGTGTTTCCCATCATGCTCCTTGCAGGCACAGCACCTGTAAATTCGCGGCTTCCGAGAACGAGTGCGTCTTTTCTGGCCTCTGCGATCTTAGCCACCCTGAGTGCATCCTCCGGCGTGTGCTGACCGTCAGCATCATCGGTGACGATGACTGCGTCCTTTCCGCTTTTTGTGGTCCTGCCTCCGCGGGTCATAGCCGTCTCAGTGTAGGCCATATATTTATAGATGTAATCCAGGCCGGTTTTAAGCGCTGCGCCCTTGCCTTTGTTCACCTCATGCGTGAGTACTATTGCATTTTGCTCAGCTCTTTCGAATATATCCTCGTAGTCTCTTCCGCTTCCATCGTCCACAACCACGATTTCGAAGCCCCTTTTCGAGAGATCCTCTATGAGAGTGAGCATTTTATCGTCCGGCTCATACGCCGGAATAAGTGCTATATATCTCTTCCCCATCGGATTCTCCTTTCTCTGTCCGATATCCCTTTTGTCCGATTCTGATTTCTGTTTATAAGGCAAAAGTCTATGCCTGCCCGCTCATCTCGCTCGCTCCGCTTACGGCGTCGGCCGACTGGCTGTCGATGTTATTCATCTGCCCGTTGTTCTCTCCCGGGCCATGCATGCCTTTGCCTCCGCCACGCGGGCCGCCCTGAGGCATCTCACCGTTGGCGGACGGGCCGCCCTGCTGCGAGCCATCCGGCGGAGTCATGTTGCCGCCGTTCATGCCGCCGCCCATATTGCCGCGGCCGCCCATTCCACCGCCGAGGGTGGAATAGGCGCTTTCCGTAAGTTCTATGCTCTCGCTGTAGCTTCCTGCAGTGAGTGTGTATGTGCTGCCCTGAGCCATGTCAGGTGTGCTTACGTATACGACTGCGTAGTCAAGTTCAGGTGTTACTTCGGCGATGGTCTTTCCGGATTCATCCGTGAGTGTCACAGCCGTTCCTGCAGACTGGTTGCCGACGCTTACTGCGATGAGGCCCTGGTTTTCAACCGAGTTGAAGTTCGATGCCATGCCGGCTCCGCCTGTTCCGATGAATGTGCCACCTGTGATCGTTCCCTCTACGTTATAGTCGAGCACCGAAGTGTCTCCCTGGGTCGGGCCGCATACCACTGTGTAGCCGCCACTGATCGTGACAGAACCGTTTGAATCGACTCCGTCGCCGCCTGCAGTGATGTAAATGTTGCCGCCGCTGATCTCGATTGATCCGTCTGTGCCGCCGTCGCTGAAGCCGCCTTTGCCGCCGCCCCAGTCGTCAGCACCGAATGTCTGGCTGTCTGTGCTTGATGCGTTATTTCCGCCTGCTGCATTAAATCCGTCATCTGTTGCAGCCACTTTGATATCTCCGCCTGACACCTTGATTGCAAGTGCCTCGAGTCCTTCGTAAGACTTGCTCACATCTATTGAGCCGCCCTCGACCGTAGCCGCAGCGTCTGCATGGATGCCGTCATCGCCTGCGCTGATGATCAGGCTGCCGTCTGCCATGTAGAAGAAACTGTCTGATGTGGTTCCTTCCTCTGCATCTGCATTATCCGATACATGAACGCCGTCCTTTGCATCTGCGTTGATTGTGAATGTTCCCTGTGCCACTCTCACGCTGTCGTTTGCCTGAACTCCGTGGTTCGCTGCGTTGACCGTGATGGTGCCGCCTGCAAGTTTGACGTCGTCCTTACCAACGATTCCGTGTCCTGCCGGTGAATTAACAGTCAGTGTGCCGCTTCCGTTAAATGTGATGTCGTCCTTTGCGAATACGGCTCCGTCGATGTTCGTATCTTCGTCGGGCGTAAAGCTGCCGCCGTTTGCAAGGGTATTATCCGTTCCTTTGGCTGTTGTGACGAAAACCTTATCTGCGGATTTGACGTAGATGGCTGCAGAGGTCTTGCTTGTGATCTCAGCTCCGTTCAGAACTATCTGCACCTTGGCTATATCATCGGCCTCGACGATTATCTGTCCGTCTGTGAGGCTGCCGCTTACTATGTAAGTTCCTTCCTTTGTAATCGTAATTGTGCCGCCATCCGTGCTTACGCCGTTTGTGCTGCTTGCTTTTGCTGATGTTCCTGAAAGCTCGATTGTAACTGCGGAGCTCTCATCGTAGTCTGCAGACAGGTCTCTGTCTGTGAACATCTCGGCTTTCGATGCCGCATTTGACGATGTCTCTGTGGATGCAGCAGTAATTCCACTGTCCGTATCCGACGTTCCTGCAGCACCACCGCACGATGTCAGTGTCAGTATGAGCGCCAGCACGAGCGCCGCCATCGACGCAAGCGCTTTTGTAAACGCGCCTTTGCCTTGTATATTTCTTTGGTCTTTCATATCTTTGTCCTCCTGTGGTTCTTCAGAGTCTTTTTTACAGTTCTGTTGCCGCTGTGGCCTGCCTGGAGACGTTGATCTCGAGGTTGCCGTTTCTTACGCGGATCTTGTCTATGAGTTCCTTTTCCTTTGCGGGATCTCTCAGCGTCACATCGTATGTGAGCCTGAACATGCTCCCCATATTGGTCGTTCTGACGTTGACCAGCTCATAGGAGCTTGTGTATTCATCGAAGAGTTCCTCGAACACTCCCGTGTAGTCGAGGTCTTCCGGCATCATGATGCGAAAGCTCTTATACTTGTCCGAGTTTCTCTTTGTCCCAAGGTCAAGTTTGTTTGTGATTGCTATGGCCAGCGAGAGTATTACGGTGAACACCGCTGCGAGGCCGAGATACCCCATGCCGGTGATGAGGCCTGTTCCCATTGCCAGGAATATGGCGCAGATCTCCTTGGCCGTTCCCGGAACCGAGCGGAATCTCACGAGGCTGAATGCTCCTGCGACCGCAACTCCGGCCCCTATGCTGCCGTTTACCATCGCTATGATCACGCAGACTATAGCGGGGAGCATGGCCAGTGTGACCACAAAGCTTTTTGAGTAGCGAGTGTTGTACATATATGCAACCGCTATGATTATTCCGAGCAGGGCTGCAGTTCCGAACGATGCTGCGAACTGAGCCATGCTTATAGATGTCGTTGTTCCTGTTTCATAAATTCCATTGAGTAAGTTATCCATCTTCAACCCTCCTGTTTGCTGTTTTCTTTTGCTGTTCTGCTCTTTGGCCCGGACCAGGCCGCCCCTCTTTCTCTTGTTTACAGCCACATATTAATCCCCGAAACTAAAACCAAACTAAAACAAAAAAAGAAAATTTAAAACTGACGCCGGATAAGGCTTTAGCAGCCCTTTCACACTGGCGCCAGTCAATTTTTGTGAGCAAAAGTCACGTATATTTGATCATCTGATGCTGAGAATACGTGACTTTTTCATCAGAAGAAGTTATGCAAGTGACGATGTTAGTCACGCATATGCGAACCCCTGAAGCTGAATACGTGACTATTTCCGCTAGATGAGCGCTTCAAAACCTTTTTTAGTCACGTATATACAATCATCTGATACTTAAATACGTGACTTCCTGTTCGGAAGGTGCTTCTTGAGGACGTCGTTCTTCACGTATATGAAGTCATCAGTCGACAAATGCGTGACCCTAGCTTCGTTTTTGTGCCGTGGGTACGACCTTGTATTATGTATGTGCAATTGCAAGAGAAAAGCTGCCTTTTGCCGGCCGTGTATACACGTGCTCTTTTCTTGTCGCCCGTATCTGCAGTCCGCTCCGATCTGCGGCTTGCTTCTGCCCGGACCGCTGCTGCATATCCCGGCGCTGCTTCAATCTCAAGGTTTGGATATATCATTGTCTGATATGCCGTTCCATATTTTGAGAATGACCTCTTGTACACTTTGAGCACAGAGAGTATGTCCACCATCCAGAGCGGCAGGCCTCCGGAACATTTGAGCTCCATCAGCACTTTGTCATCCTCAATCAGATTTGTCCCATATGCGTCCGATTCGAGAGAGATGTCGTAATCCCTTGCCATTATGTTTTCATCGAAGGTTACTCTGAAGTCGCCACCGTCTCTCATCTTGTAAGCTTCCCTTTCGTAGCTGAGATAAAGAGCCGGATGGAGCCCGTCATACATATTGAAGAAGTAGTCTATTTCTTTTGTTTTCTGAGGCTCCTTGTGATGGATGTCCGGTGTCTTAAGACCATGCACCCAGTCCTTGGCCTCGTGCTCTGTAAGAGCAACTCTTCTCTTATATACAACTCCGTCGTATTTGCGTTTGAGCTCCACGAAGACCGTGCTGTCGTCATCCGCCTTGGAGTAACTTCTAATACGGAGCTTCTCTTTGAAGTCCGGCTTTGCTATCGAGTGGCGAGCTAGGATGTAGTCATCTGTATCGAAGTAGATATTCCTGATCGTGATCCTCCCATACTCATCTATAGTCATATACGGAGAAAGCGCTTTAAGGATTTCTTCTTTCTGCTCCTTTGTGATCATGTATTTGAGTTCGTATCTTTTGAATACTGTCTTGAATCCCATTGCTGCTTTCCTTCACTTTCTTTATCTTCTTTATGTGCGTATGATAAACAATGAAACTTAACTGAAACTTAAAGAAAAAAAGTTTTCGGAATTACTTCCGAAAACCTTGATTGTTCGTGCCTCACCTTAGAATCGTAGTTCTCAATCCATCAGGTGAGAATTCTCTATTTAGCGTTTGTTTTGTTCATGAATGTGTCGGTGTTGATTATGAAGCGCTCGTGGGTGCCTTCTCCGATGAGACCTTTGTCGTCGTATGCGGCAACCTTGAAAACGAGTCTCCTGCCGTCAATATCCGTAAGCTCTGTCTCTGCGCGGACCGTTGCGCCGACCGGCGTTGCCGATACATGCTTTACATTGACCAGCGTGCCAACCGTCGAATAGCCCTCTTCCATGCACTCCTCTGCGAGCGACCAAGAGGCGTTCTCCATGAGGGCGATCATCATGGGTGTTGCAAACACCGGAAGGCCCCCGCTGTGAACGGCATCTGCCGTAAGCTCGTGCACTACTTCTACTTCTCTTGTGAATTTCATTCCGACTTTAAGCTCTGCCATCTTGTTCCTCCATGCTTTTTATATTGTCCCGGGCCGGCTTACTGCGGCAGCACTGCGGTGACGATGAAGTCGTAGCCGTCTGTGGTGCGGGCGGCAATCCGCCCCTTGTGGGCGGATACGATGGCGGATGCCATCGACAGGCCTATGCCGTGGCCGCCCGTCGCAGAGTTCCTCGACTCATCTGTTCTGTAAAATCTCTCGAATACATGAGATAAGTTCTCGCCGTCCAGCTTTTCGGATGTGCGGTTTGATATCTCGAGTATGTTGTTCCTGCCGTCCTTTTTCAGATTAACCCTGATGGGCTCTGATGCATCTGAGTACTTGATCGCATTTTCGAGCAATATGGATACGAGTTTTTCGAGTTCCTTGGTGCTGCCGGTAGCGGTCAGCATGGGCTCGATATTTGTTTCTATGGACTTGCCGTTGTCCCTGGCCAGAGCCTCAAACGAAGATGCCGTCTCGCTGACCAGGTCCGAGAGAGGAAGTTCGGACATCACCAAGTCGCTTCCCTCCTCCATGCGCGAGAGGTATACCAGGTCGTTCGTCAGATCCGTGAGCCTGTCCACCTGATCGCCTATATCTCCGAGGCTTCCCTTCAGGCTCTCTGTGTTTTCACTCTTCGATGTGTTTTCAATTTCATCTATGTCCATATCCATCAGATCGAGGTTCGCCTTTATTATGGCCAGAGGAGTTTTGATCTCATGCCCCGCATCCGTGATGAATCTCTTTTGCTTTTCGTAGCTCTCGGCAACGGGCCTGATGATGCGTCCTGCAAAGAATGTGATTACGGCAAAAACCGCAACGAGTCCTGCAAGCGACATTATTATGCTGGCCTTAAGGAAGTCCTTGAATGATCCGAGCACCCTGCCGCAGTCGAGGAAAGTTATGGTCTTATCCGTTCCGTTGTCATCGACCGCGTATCTTAAATCGTCGATGAAGCCCGAAGCCGCTCCTTTTTCAAGAACTTCGGCTGCGTATTCCTTTGCACCCTCTTCATCAACCGAGGATATCCTGTCGGTATTGCATTGCTGCACCTCTCCGTTTTCATCCACGGTCACTATGAAGAACCTCGACTCTTCGGCTTCGTCCTTTGTCATGAACGGCCTGCCGTCTCCTCTTTTTCCAAAGTAGAAATCATCGTCGGTCTCTGCTCCGCCGCCTAATTCTTCACCGGGCTGTCCAAATGGAGCCGGCCCCATTTTATCCGAGCTGCTGTGCGGGTTGTTAAGTATCCGCTCGCTGTTTTGTTCGAGAACTTCAAGACGGGCATCGGCATCATTTACCACGTCGTTGTAGTTCATGATGTTCATGCCCGTGACTATGAGCGCGAGGAGTATGGTAAGAGATACCATCGCCAGCGCTATGAATCTGATTCTAAGCTTCTTAATAATCTGCATCGCTCTTTATTATTTACTCTTCCGTGTGGAGCGAGTAGCCGGCATTTCTGAGAGCTTTGATCTTAACATTGCTCTTTATGGCTGTGAGTTTCTTGCGAAGGTATGAGATATATACCCATACGACATTGCTCTCGGTCTCCGTGTCATAACCCCATACATGGTCCATGAAAGTGTCCACGGATATGACAGCTCCGGGTTTGGACATCAGCATCTCCATCATCTGAAACTCTTTATTGGCAAGCTGCACACTGCCATGCTGCGTGGCCAGCTCAAAGCTCGTCCTGTCGAGAGTGAGGTCTCCGTAGCTGATCTTTGTATCGACCTCGTGGCCGGACCTTGTGATGGCACGGACCGCAGCCAGCAGCTCCTTTGTGTCGAAAGGTTTGGTCAGATAGTAATTGGCTCCGCTGTCGAGGCCGAGCACTTTATCGTCTATCTCAGACTTTGCAGTCAGCATGCAGACCGGAAGATCAGACCCGGAGCTCCGGAGCTTCTTTAAGACCGTGATGCCGTCAACTTTCGGCATCATAATATCCAGAACAGCCGCATCGTAATTGCCCGCGTCGAGATAATCGAGCGCATCCTGTCCGTCATGCACCACGTCTATGGAGTAATTATTCTTTTCAAATATTTTGGCTATGGCCCTGGCCAGTGCCACTTCGTCTTCTGCAAGTAATATTCTCATTATTCTTCCTCACCTCATTATTATGCAATTCTGATAGCATAATAGTAAAGCTTTAACTTAAAACCAAACTTAAAATACACCCGCGCAAGTGACTTATTGCTCCGGGTGTATTCAGAATCTATGTCTGTCAGTTTGACTTGAGCATGCGTTTAAGATACTGGCCGGTGTAGGATTCCTTGACCTTGGCGACCTGCTCAGGAGTTCCTTCGCAGACTATGCGGCCGCCTCCGTCGCCTCCCTCGGGTCCGAGATCGATTATGTGATCGGCCTGTTTGACGACATCGAGGTTGTGCTCGATTACGACCACGGTGTTTCCCTCGTCAACGAGCCTGTTCAGAACGTAAAGGAGTTTTTCGACATCGGCGAAGTGAAGTCCGGTGGTCGGCTCATCCAGTATGTAGAGCGTGCGGCCCGTGCTCCTCTTTGAGAGCTCCGTCGCGAGCTTTATCCTCTGCGCCTCTCCGCCTGAGAGCTGAGTCGAAGGCTGTCCGAGGCTTATGTATCCGAGGCCCACATCATCGAGGGTCTTGAGATATCTGACTATGGCGGGCTGGTTCTCGAAGAATGTAAGCGCTTCGTGCACCGTCATGGCCAGGACTTCGGAGATACTCTTTCCTCTGTACTTGACCTCCAGAGTTTCGTGATTGTAGCGCGCGCCTCCGCAGACCTCGCAAGGCACGAATACATCCGGCAGGAAGTTCATCTCAACCTTAATGATGCCATCTCCGTTGCAGTGCTCGCAGCGGCCGCCTTTGACATTGAAACTGAACCTGCCCGGCTTGTATCCTCTCATCTTGGCCTCCGGCATCTCGGCGAAGAGGTTTCTGATGTGAGTGAACATGCCTGTATATGTCGCGGGGTTTGACCTCGGCGTCTTGCCTATAGGCGACTGGTCGATGTTGATGACCTTGTCGAAGTTCTCTATGCCCTTTATCTCTTTGAATTTGCCCGGGCGCTCCTGCGTGCGGTTTGTGATGCGGGACACCCCTTTGTACAGGATTTCATTGACCAGGCTCGATTTGCCCGAGCCCGAAACGCCCGTGACGAGCACGAGCTCTCCCGCAGGTATCTTTACATTTATATTCTTGAGGTTGTTTTCGCGTGCGCCTTTTATCTCGAGGTATTTGCCTGTGCCTTTTCTGCGCTTCGCAGGCACTCCTATGTGGCGTTTGCCCGAGAGGAACTGCCCCGTGACGGACTCCTTGCATTTCTTGATGTCATCGACCGTGCCCTGGCAAACAAGCTCTCCTCCGTTCACGCCGGCGCCCGGGCCTATGTCCACGATGTGATCCGCCGCGTACATGGTGTCCTCGTCGTGCTCGACTATGATGAGGGTGTTTCCCATATCCGTGAGGCTTCGAAGCGAAGCGAGGAGTTTGTCGTTATCGCTCTGGTGCAGGCCTATGGACGGCTCATCGAGTATGTAAAGCACGCCGACCAGGCCAGAGCCTATCTGCGTTGCGAGCCTGATGCGCTGGGACTCTCCGCCTGAGAGCGTGGATGCAGATCTCGACAGCGTCAGATATCCGAGACCGACATCCTTGAGGAATTTCAGCCTCGCTTTTATCTCCTTAACGACCATCTCGCTTATCTTCTTTTCTCTGTCGCTCAGTTTTTTATCGAGCTTGTCGAAGAACTCCACGGCCTGCACGACCGAAAGGTCGGTCAGCTCCATGATGTTCTTTCCTCCGACAGTGACTGCGAGCACCGTGTCCTTGAGCTTTCTGCCGTGGCAGACCGGACACTCATCCTCGGTCATCATGTCGCTTATCTTTTCCTTTATATATTCCGAGTTTGTCTCACCCCATCTCCTCTCGAGGCTCGGTATGACGCCCTCGAATGTATGGTTCATGTGCGAAACATGTCCGGACTTTGCGGTATATGTGTATTTAATCTTGCGGCTTCCCGTGCCGTGCAGCAGCTCATCCTTGAATTTAGGTGGCAATGCTTTGTACGGAAGCGTTATGTCCGCATTGTGGTCTATGGCCAGGCGGTCTATCATGTGGCGGTACCAGCCCATGGCGTCGAGGGACCCGAAGACATTACCCATTGCGCCGTCCAGCAGGCTCAGATTTTCGTCGGCCACGACAGCCTCATCTGTAATCCTGAGCGTAAAGCCGAGGCCCGTGCAGTGCTCGCAGGCACCATAAGGCGCGTTGAATGAGAACATTCTGGGCTCCATCTCCTCCATGCTTATTCCGTGCTCCGGGCAGGAGAGCATGGTAGAAAATGTGACTTCGTGCTCCTCGCTTTCTGCTTTGACTATATCCCCGTCGCTGCCCTCTATCCTATCCGCCCTCTCTTTAGGCGGCTGGAAGAGCACATTGCAGATGCCC
The DNA here is from genome assembly GCA_900318105.1 of uncultured Eubacteriales bacterium. Lineage (GTDB taxonomy): Bacteria > Bacillota > Clostridia > Peptostreptococcales > Anaerovoracaceae > Crickella. Next base: position 12,366 of record ONJG01000006.1, on the reverse strand, counting down.
TCGCCCTCCTTGATGGCGAGCTCAAGCGCCTCTGCTATACGGCTTCTGTTGTCCTCGCGCAGGACTATTCTGTCGATGACGATGTCGATGTTGTGTTTGTTGTTTTTTGCGAGCACGATGTCGCCCTCGTCGAGGCGCGACATGGCGCCGTCGACCCTGACCCTGGTGTAGCCGTCGCGGCGCAGTCTGTCTATGACAGACTTGTGCTCGCCCTTCCTGCCCCGGATAACCGGCGCAAAGACGGTCAGCCTCGTGCCCTCTTCATGGCTCTGTATATTCTCTATTATGCTGTCTATGCTCTGGCTCTCAATGACCCTGCCGCAGACCGGGCAGTGTGGTATGCCGATCCTGGCATATAAAAGCCTGAGATAGTCATATATCTCCGTGACTGTTCCGACGGTAGATCTCGGGTTTTTATTCGTGGTCTTCTGGTCAATTGAAATAGCCGGTGACAGCCCTTCAATCAGCTGCACATCCGGCTTCTTCATGAGCCCCAGGAACTGCCTCGCATACGAAGAGAGAGACTCCACATATTTCTTCTGTCCCTCTGCATAGATGGTATCGAAAGCGAGTGAGGATTTGCCCGAGCCCGAAAGCCCGGTCAGCACCACCATCTTGTCCCTTGGTATCGTTACGTCTATATTCTTCAGATTGTGCTCTCTGGCACCCTTAATTACAATGTTCTTTTCCATAACGACCATAAGTATATCACATCGTTCGCGCTATGTGAACAAATATTCTTTTCTTTCCCGATTCTAACTGAAGAAGCTCCTGAGCCGCTCCATCATGGTCTTGAAATCAACCTCAATCAGGCCATCAGATATCCCGATGGGAACCGTATCCTCGAATGTGTATTTGTCCGGTATGCTTCCATTTTCAAAATGATAGACCATTATCTCCTCTGCATTGGTATCTATTATCCAGTACTCGCGGACGCCGCCCATCCAGTATTTATTAAGCTTCAATATCCTGTCGTAACCGGCGGTTGAAGGCGACAGCACCTCCGCCACAAAGTCCGGAGCTCCGTATATCACGCGATGTCCGTCGTCAAATTTTTGATTGTCACAAACAATAACGACATCAGGCTCCAACATGGTTTTCTTATCTTTATTAAGCTGCACACCGATTGGCGATGCAAACGGCATGCACTTGCGTTTCTTTTCCTTCCGAATCGCCAACTCAATCTCAACATAAAGTTGCCCGACGAAATGCTGGTGTGTAATCGAAGGCGGCGCCATGTCGTAAAGTCTGCCGTCGATAAGCTCCATGCGAACTCCGTCCGGCAGGGCAAACCAGTCATCGACTGTGTATTCACCCTGTCTCTTTCCGGCGAATGCAACATTATTGTATCCGTAGTTTTCGAGCTCCGAGCTGTCCCTGACCGCCACAGGCTCCTCAATCGAGCTGCTCCTGATCACATCATCATAATTGATACCCGGCATATAGCCATATTCCGGAAAAAGCACTCTCTCAATTTTCTTGAGCGTCTCATACCTCGGCGTCTCCGTCGCTCCGCCGAATATCTTCTGAATGGTGCCAAGCGGCACGCCGGACAGCTCAGACACCTTCTCGTTCGAATAACCGAGTTCTTTCTTGCGTTCTTTTAGTTCAGATACTTTCATAGCCGATCCTTTCCGCATCCCATAAATATCCAGATATACAAAAACTGCATCCAGGCTGCTGCCTTGGTGCAGTCATTGTATATTATTCAGTGCCGTTAGTCAACCGTTTCAGAGCCGTTTTCTTCAAACGGTTCTATTTCGGCTCCATCCTGCTAATTCATCCTTCTTTTCAAGGCAAGCATTCCGGCTGACGCCGCTGCGGCGAGCATGAGTGCCAGTATAATCGCATTAATTCTGTATATGTCAATTCCGATTATGCCGAAAGTAGCTCTGCGATGCGCTGCTGTATGATGTCCTCGAGCGCTTCCAGCCTCCAGGTCGGGAGATTTGACAGGTCGCTTTCCTCGAATTTGAAGTTGATCAGTTTGCGCAGCATATTTCGCTGTCTCTTACCCATCAGTCTTTTGGCCAGCGGGATGAACTGATTGTCCCTTCCGTAAGGGTTGGTCCTGCTTTTCAGGTATTCATCGATGTTCTCGAAGTCGTCTCTCATCGCGTAGCAAAGAAGTGAAACGCCGTTGTCAAACACCGGAGCCGGGGCGATAATCCTGCCGCTCATGTTGTCTCTCAGAACGCCGAAATTGCCGTAGTGCCTGTCTTCGTTAATGATGACTGCATCGAATATGAGCATGTCCACAAGCTGCTCGTAGAAATCCTCTCCCTTCTCTTTGTAGAAATCCAGAACGGCATCTATTCCGCCTTCGCGGACTATGCGCCCTATCGGGATATATGCTGTATCTATGTCCGTGAACAATTTGCATTTTGAGGCCAGGATTCCCATCCAGTTTTCAAGATCGTAACGAACAGCATTTATCCCCATTTTCGCTGCTATCTGGTATGCGTAATACTCAGAATATGGCTCGTTACCCGTGTTGGCAAATCCGAATGTGCCTCCCTTATAAAGCCATATGTCATTTTTTCCGAAATACCTCCAGGCCTTGCGAAGCATGCCGTTTGTAGTCAGCTCCGGAGAAGTCCGAAGCTTCCTGGCATTTCCGTAGTATTTGCCGGTATATGCAATAAGTGCAAGAGCCTCGGAAAACCTGTTTTCATATAAATTCATTTCTCCGAACGTAACCTCCGAGTCCTTTTGAGGCGTCCAGTAGCTGTCGTTCAGAGAAAGTCCCATGCATACATCTATGATGCCTTTTATATCATCATTGGCGATATCCAATGCACTCAATATATCTATTACCATCTCGCGGTGCTTGGGGATAGTCCTGTGCGAGAGCCAGTTATGCATACCCTCGGGCGTCGGCTCGAGATCGAGAGGGAAGACTTCCCTGCGGTCCTCGTTGATTTTCAGTATCTCAATCTTGAGAGACGGCATTCTCTCCATGGAAAACTCAAGAAGCGTCTCGTCATAGAGTTTGAGCTCGTATACGGACTTATCTCCGTATTCCACCGGAGGTTCTCGAAGCTCAAGCACTGCTTCTTTTCCCAGCGAATATGCGATGTTGCTGACATAGTCGAGCGTGAGGTTCTGCCTGCCGCTTTCAATCCTTGAGATGCTGGACTTGGAAGTTCCGAGCTTTTCGGCGAGCTCCTCCTGGCTGACCTGACTCATCATTCGTTCTGCTGCGATCTTTCTTGCAACCTTTTTTCTGAAAGTATCATCGTTTCTCATTTGTTATCTCCCAAGTTATCATATATGGTAACCCATTGCAAAAGGAGGTTATCATATATGATAACCTCCTGTCAATACGCTGTGATTGTGGAATTGCTTTGTCTTAAACGAAGAGTTTCTCGGCGATTTCGGCGGCGATTCTGATGCAGTCCGGACAGGATGTGAATGCCCCTCCGTTGTTTCCTTTCTTTATGTCGGCGCAGATCAGCCTCTGTGCTTTTTGTACGAACTCTTTCTGCATAGCGCCTACGAGCTTCATGGTCGATGCTTTGGTGCCTGCGGGATGGTCTGTATCTCCGTCGGAGTTTACAAGGCCCGCGAGAAGCGCCGCGCCGCTCATGGCGCCGCATACGCCCTGCGTTGTGCCCATGCCGGCTCCGAAGGCTTCGCCGAGCTTGTACAGGGTGGCTTCGTCCATTCCGACCTCATCCGCAAATACGCATGCCACCGCCTGGCAGCAGTTGTATCCCTCTTCATGTTTTTTTACTGCTTCTTCTGCTTTACTCATAATACTCTCCTATTGTTCAATCATATTGTTATATTCGCTGTCGCTGAGGGCGGACCAGACGACGCGCCCCGTGCTTTTGATGAGTTTGCCGAATACGCGGCCCAGCTCTTTTCGTTTTTCCTTTGGAAGTCTCAGCAGAGCCGTCACCACTATGTCGTCCACTGCTTTTCTCTTTGTTTTGATTTCTCCGAATGTGTCCAGGCCCGTGGCCTCAAAGAGTGAGAAAAGCGTGGTGACGAACGACTCTCTGGTTTCATCGTCAATTTCGCTGAGCCAGTCGCGCTGGGCTTTTCTGATATAGTGTGCCAGCTCGGAGAGCTCCGCTCTTTCGAACCTGTTCCTGCTTACCTGCCAGGTGAGCGCGTCGTGCTGCTCGAATCCCCTCGCGCTGCTCTTTACGACGGTGTGCTTGACCCTGGTGGTCAGGAGCATGCCTATGATCGATGTGTCCGGCACTATGCTCATCACTTTGGGGAGGACCTCCCCGGCATTTTTGGTGGACAGGACCTCTTTTCTGAAGCCCGGTCCGTCATTTGTATACACCTCTATGATTTTCTTCCTGACCTTCGGGTCGCAGAACGCGGATGCATATACCGCGAAGTTGCCGCCCTTTGAGTGACCTCCGACTCTGATGGGCTTCTTTATTTTGGCTCCGACCCTGTTGAGGTATTCGACAGCTTTCTGCTGCCCCTCCGTTACGGGCTGGTAGCTCATGTTGAAGTCTTCCTTCCAGCCGACCACGCTGTTGTCCGTGCCGCGAAAGGCGACATATGCCGTGCCGTCGCTCAGATGGAACGTGACCGCAGACATCTGCATGTCGAGTTTTCCGTCGACTATATCCACATAGTCCGACACCTTGGCTCTGGCAAACCTGCTCCCGCTCGCCATTCCGTCCAGCAGAAGCGGCGCTCTTTCGATATGCCCGGCGTCGGGCCGTATATCCTCTCTTGAGTGCTTTTCAAAGTATTCTCTGTCCAGTTCTTTTACGGAAATCTTACTGCCGTCCTCTGGCACCAGCCCGTCCAGATAGCAGTAGGAAACTTCGGCCAGCACAAGATTATCCACTTCGTTGAAGGGATCCTGGGACATCGGCACATCGCCTCTCCATTCAAGATAATCAAATATATTTGCCATAACTATGATCTCTTGCTCGCCCTCAGCTCAAACAGCACGTCGCGGAGCTCTGCCGCGCGCTCGAAATCGAGCTGATTTGCGGCTTCCTTCATGTTCTTTTCGACCTCGCGTATGGTATCCTGCAGCTCCTTGGCTGTCATGGCCTTTGGATTCTTTATGTCTCTTTCCTCGTGGTACTCGCCGGTTGCTCTGGCAATCTCACGTATCGGCTTTACTATGGTCTTTGGCACGATGCCGTGCGCTTTGTTGTATTCGTCCTGTGCGGCGCGGCGCCTTGCGGTCTCGTCTATGCAGGTCTTCATCGCATGACTGACGTAGTCCGCGTACATTATGACCCGGCCCTCCGCATTACGCGCGGCTCTTCCGACCGTCTGTATGAGGGAGGTCTCCGTCCTGAGGAAACCTTCCTTATCCGCATCGAGTATGGCTATCAGGGATACTTCCGGCAGGTCCAGTCCTTCTCTCAGGAGATTTATGCCGACCAGGACATCGAATTTGCCCATCCTGAGGTCCCGGATAATCTCGAGCCTCTCGAAGTTGTCTATCTCGGAGTGGAGGTACCTGACCTTTATGCCCTGCTGCTGCAGGAATTTGGTGAGATCCTCCGCCATCCTCTTGGTGAGGGTGGTGACGAGGACGCGCTCGCCTCTGTCCGACGTTTTGTATATCTCTCCGATGAGGTCGTCTATCTGACCCTCCGTCGGACGGACCTCGATCAGCGGATCGAGGAGGCCTGTCGGCCTGATGAGCTGCTCTGCCGACACGCCGTGCGAGCGCTCAAGCTCATATTTCGCAGGTGTCGCAGATACGTATACCGTCTGCCCCGTCAACTCGTTGAATTCATCGAATTTAAGCGGCCTGTTATCGAAGGCGGACGGCAGGCGGAATCCGTATTCTATCAGGGATTCCTTCCTCGCGTGGTCACCGTTGTACATCGCGCGCAGCTGAGGCAGCATTGCGTGCGACTCATCTATTATGGTCAGAAAATCCCCGTCCGGGAAGTAGTCGATAAGCGTGTATGGCCTCTCTCCCGGCTTGAGGAAATTGATATGCCTCGAATAGTTCTCTATGCCCTTGCAGGTTCCTACCTCCATCATCATCTCGATGTCGTAATTGGTCCTCTGCTCCAGCCTCTCGGCCTCCAGCAGTTTTCCGTTCGCGCGGAACCAGTCGAGCCTTTCTTTCAGTTCCTCTCTGATCGAGGCAACCGCCATCTGCATGTCCTCGCGGCTGGTGATATAGTGGCTGGCCGGAAATATGGATATGTGAGACCTGGTGCCCGTGACCTCTCCGGTCAGCGGGTCTATCTCCTTGATGCTCTCTATCTCATCTCCGAACATCTCGACCCTGACAGCACTCTCGCCGCCCGCAGGATATATGTCCACGATATCTCCCCTGGCCCTGAACGTGCCACGGGCGAAGTCCATGTCATTTCTGTTGTACTGTATATCCGTGAGCTTTCTCAGCAAGCTCGTTCTGTCCATCTCCATGCCGGGCCGGAGACTTATGAGCTGATTGCGGTATGAGCTCGGACTACCGAGTCCGTATATGCAGGAGACAGAGGCAACTATTATGACGTCGCGCCTTTCGAGCTGCGCTGCCGTGGCAGAGTGCCTGAGCTTGTCTATCTCGTCATTTATGTCCGCGTCCTTTTCTATATACATATCCGTCGAGGGCACGTATGCCTCCGGCTGGTAGTAGTCGTAGTATGAAACAAAGTACTCAACCGCGTTATTCGGAAAGAACTCCTTAAACTCTCCGTGGAGCTGCGCAGCCAGAGTTTTGTTATGGGATATAACCAGAGTCGGTTTCTGAACTGCTTCGATAATTTTCGCCATAGTAAAAGTCTTGCCGGAGCCGGTCACACCCATCAGGGTCTGCGCTTCTTCTCCCGCAAGTATTCCATCCGCGATCTTTTTTATGGCCTGCGGCTGATCGCCCGTCGGTTTGTATTCACTTATGACTTTGAATTCGCCCATTTCTATTACTCTGTGGCTTCTTCCTCACCGCTTGATTCCGCCGGCTGGTTGCCCTGCCAGAATAGCTCTCCTGCCATCACGCTTGCATCATCAGGCTCCCCGAGCCAGTCCCAGTCGAGGTCTCCGTCGAAGTGTTCGTAAGTCGTGGCGGAGATGGAGCTGATGCCGTTGTAAGTCCTGCCCCACCTGGATGCCACGGTCTCAATCATCAGCACATATCTCGAATCCCCGATATCCACGAAGAATCTCTCGCTCATATCCATTCGGCCGGATTCATCTGGCGCCGGCGAAAGGCTTCCTGCTCCGAGCCCGATTGCGCTGTCGAAATCCGCCTGGCTCCAGTCGGCAAATGCCATCAGCTCATCAAGTCCGTCCGAGCTGAGCATCCTCTTTTTGAGCTTGTCTGTCTTTCCTGATTTCAGCGCAGAGAAAACAGCGTTTGCACTCTGGTCGCTGAACTTCTGCATGGAATAATAATCCACTTCGGAAAAGCTTTCGTTTGCCTTCTTTTCATTGAATGTATTTACAGCCGTAATCGCACACAAGGTGAAAAATACCGCCATCACCAGCACGGTAAACAGTATTAATTTAATCTTTCCTGAACTCTTTTTCATAACGTTTCCATGATATCTCATTTGCCCTCTCTTGTCTAATGAGTTATAGTAGATGCATGGAAAATTACAATATTGACGAATCAATCAAGAAAAGAATAATTCAGGAGAGGCGCCGCAGGAATAGAAGGCGCCGCAGGATAGCCGGCGCGCTGGCGCTCATCCTCGCTCTTGTATGCGGACACTTCCTCGGAAAGTACATAGGAGACAAAGCCTACGCCTCGTACAACAAAGAAATCACACCGACTGCCGAGGATGTGCCGATCGTAAATGTCGCAAAGGAGCAGCTCGGAAATATCGGAGGAGAACCCTTCTGGTCCTGGTACGGCTTTAATTCCAGTCAGGAATGGTGTGCGTGTTTTGCATCATGGTGCGAAAATGAGCTCGGATATATAGATGAAGATAAAGCGCCTAAATTCGCACTGGTCGGCGACGGCATAAGCTGGTTTATATACCGTGACCAGTGGCTCCAGCCGGATGCCACGCCTGTAGCCGGAGACCTTATCTTCTTCGACTGGGACGACGATGACATCAAGGACCACGTAGGAATAGTATCTGCCGTGGTCGGCGACAAGATCTTCGCCATCGAAGGCAACTCAAGCGACCGCTGCAGGGTTAAGGTGTACAACGTCGGCGACGAAGTCATCTACGGTTTCGGTCACATCAACGCATAATTTCAGGAAAAGTCTATGAGCACAGTCAGAAATGCAGGCGCAATTGCGCTGAGCAAAATTACATCAAAGGTCGGGTCGATGGTCGGACGCGGCAGCAGTCTGCCGGGAGCTCTGGCGCTTAAGGTGGCACCGGATATACTCTCGCAGGTTGAATTGCCCGAAACTGTGATTGCGGTAAGCGGCAGCAACGGCAAGACCTCAACCGTCGAGATGATTGCACATATACTCTCATCGGACGGCAGGAAGGTCGCCTGGAACAAAGCCGGTTCAAACCAGACCGAAGGCGTCGCCACCTGCGTCCTGGACAGCAGCACTCTCAGCGGAAAGTCGAGAGCCGATGTTTTGCTGATCGAAAGCGACGAGCGCTACGCCAGGCATACCTTCAGATATTTCCATCCCGATTACTATGTGATAACAAATCTCTACCGGGATCAGATGACCCGCAACGGCCACCCGGAGTGGGCTCACAGGGTCATAGGCGAGAGCATCTACGATGATATTCATCTGGTGCTGAACGCCGACGATCCTCAGATTGCGGATTACGGATTTGAGAGGGACAGGGTCACCTGGTTTGGTGCAGACCACATCTCGGAAGATTCCGGCGCAAATACCTCTCGCTACAACGACGGAGCCTACTGCCCTGTCTGCGGAGCGAAGATGGAATACGAATACTTCCACTACAATCACGTCGGAAAATATAAATGCACCGCCTGCAGTTTTCACAGGCCGGACACCGAGTTCAGCATCACCGATGCGGACTTCGACGCGGGACAGATAACCATTAACGACAGGTACAAGGTTCACGTGCCGTTCAGCAACATCGCATATTGCTACAACACACTTGCCGCGTTTGCCCTGTGCAGCAAGGTCGGCGTCGCCCCGGAGAAGATAATCAGCGCCATGGAGAGCTTCATCTCTCATAGCAAGCGTGTCGAGGAGTTTGAGGTAAACGGCAAACCCGGATACTTCCTCGTAGCCAAGCACGAGAACTCAGTCGCCTACGATATGGCTATCGAAACCGCCGTACACGACAAGCGAACGAGCTCGGTTATGGTAATCGTAGATGAGATCAGCCGCAAATATTTCACGAGTGAGACATCATGGCTCTGGGATATAGATTTTGAGAAACTGAACAACCCCAAGGTCAGGCAGATCGTGCTTGCAGGGCAGTATTGCTACGACCTTGAGACCAGGTTTGAAGTAACCGGGATTCCGAAGGACCGCATACTTGTCTGCGAGGATCTCTCCGAAGCCGCAAGGGCCATGGGAGAGTCGGATACCGAATGCGCCTATGCGATGACCTGCTTTGTTGATCAGATTAAATTCAGGGCGCTTCCCGAGATAAACATAAAAGGAGAAGACTGATTTGAAAATCAAAGTGCTTCATTTGTTTCAAGACTTGATGAACCTGTACGGTGACTACGGCAACGTAAGCATACTCTGCAAGAGGCTGGAGGAGCAGGGTGCCGAAGTTCAGCTCGACTGCAGGTCCATAGGAGACATTCTCTTTTCCGATGACTACGACTTCATTTACTGCGGAGCCGGAACCGAAAAGAAAAGGGATATAGCCCTTGCGGCCCTTAAAAAAGAAAAGGAAGCGCTGAAAAGCGCAATAGAATCCGGCAGATTTGTTCTCTTCACCGGAAACTCCTGGGAGATGCTCGGGCGCAGCATAAAATCCGTTGATGACGAGATGCTCGAAGGTCTCGGTATATTCGACTACAACACAGTTGAGACGGACACAAGAATAACGAGCGACATAATTGCAGAGGCGGATTTCCTGAACAAACCCGTTTGCGGATTTGTAAATAAATGCGGTAGCGTCAGCGGCATCAGCACGCCCCTTTTTAAGGGAATAAAGCTCGGCCCGGGCAATTCCGAATCAGATAAGAACGAGGGATTCAGGTACAAAAACTTCATGGGAACCGAACTGATCGGACCGGTCCTGGTAAAGAATCCTCAGCTGCTCAAGATGATAATGAAAGAACTCCTCGGAGATGCTTACAGGGACATCGAGCACGAAGCTGCCGAAAAAGCATATGATGTCACCCTGAACGCTCTCCTGGACAGAATCAAAAATTAAGCACAAAAATCGACCTTTACCGGAAGCACACCCGCTCCCAAGAAAGGTCGTTTTTTATTGGATTATGCGCTCTTCTCTCCGGCCAATAGCGCAGCGCCGTATGCGCCGGCATATCTGCCAAGAGGCATGGCATCAACTTTTCTGTTTATCTTCTTTCCGAGCAGACCGGCAAAGAACTCGTTGTTGCTGAATCCTCCTGTGATAATCACAGTATCCTGCAGCTCCTTTCGCTGCACCAGCGTTGCGACCTTGAGTGCCACCGAGTCGATAACTCCGGCAGCCAGGTCCTCGCGGCTCCTGCCCTCTCCCATATAATTTATGACCTCTGACTCTGCAAACACGGTGCAAAGTGAGCTGATTGCTATAGGATTTCCTATCTCGGCCAGTTCGAAGAGTTCCTCTATCGTGAGCCCGAGCCTGTTGGCCATAACCTCTATGAATTTGCCCGTGCCTGCTGCGCATTTGTCATTCATCAGGAAGTCCACGGGTTTGCCGTTTACCACATTTATGTACTTGGTGTCCTGACCGCCTATGTCGATGATGGTGCAGTCCTGCCCCCTCATCTCATAGCCGCCCCTTCCGTGGCAGCTGATTTCGGTGATTACCTTGTCGGCATATTCAACGCTGATGCGGCCGTAGCCTGTGGCCACGATCTCGGCATCCGAAATATCTCCGAATTTCTCCTCCAGTTTTTCCCTGATGATGCCGGCGGTTATCTTGCTGTTCCAGCCGGTTGGCAGCACCTCATATACAGGTTCTTTGCCCTCCTCGAGCACGCATACCTTGGATGCCGTCGATCCTATATCAATTCCAATATACTTTTTAGCCATATTTATGCCTCGTGTTGTCAAATTTGTTGTTGAGTCCGCTGATCTCAAGATATCCGAGATGCTCCTCTTCGGCAATTCTCTTTATCTCTTCAACGTCCTCTCCCTTTATCAGAAGTGAGACTCCGCAGCATACGCTGAGCTCTCTCGGGGTCGGACTTATCTGCGCATATACACCCTTGCTCTTAAGCGAGCGGTACATCGCAGTCGCATCCGTGTGATTCTGAAACAGTACGTAATAATGTAAATAGTCTTCCATAATTATTCGCCATGCCCGAAGGGGCCTTTCAGAAATAATAGGGCGGAACGCCTCCGCCCTATTGTATCATTTTCGGTGCCAGATTTCGACGCTGCGTCAGGACAATTCATCTAACGGCTCGTGCGCAGCTGCTCTGTCTGCGCTGTTATGCTTGCCAGTCGCAGGCGCACTGCGTAAATGAATTTCCATGACTCTACCTTCGCTATCGCTCGGCAATCGTCAGGACAATTCATCTTAACCAAGCATCTCGATGAATGCGCCGATTCTTGTCTTGAGCTGCTGAGCGTCGTTGTCCGTGTAGTCTGTCTCGAGACCGAGGAACGGAATTCCCTCTGCCTTGCATCTCTCTTCGAGGCTTCTGCCTTCGATATCATATGTCTGGCAGAACATGAGGTTGACGTCGATAACTCCGTCAGCTTTGCTGTCCTTGGCCAGTCTGATAACATCATCAGCTCTTGCTGTGTTAGGTGTGAAGCAAGCGCAGTTGATGCCCATGTATCTGTTTGCGATGTTCTGAACCATCTCGTCCAGAGTGCTTCCGCTCTCGTCTACCTGGTTCTCGAAGTATCTTGTACCTGTGCAGGTCTCTTCGCATACTACGATGCCGCCGCTTGTCTCGACGAGGTTGTGCATCTTCCAGTTAGGAATTGCCATCGGTGTACCTGTGATGAGGATTCTCTTCTTACCCTCTGCGAGGTTAACTCCCTCTGCAACTCTCTTGTCGAGCTCATCGCACAGTTTGTTGACCATGCTTGCAAATCTCTCAGGATCGTCATAGTAAGCGATCTGTGAAATGAGCAGTGTGTCTGTGCCGGAGATAGGAACGTTGGCGTTTCTTCTCAGTGCATACAGTCTCTCGAGAGCTTTTCTCTTGTTGTTGATCTTCTTGATGTTCTCTGCGAGATTCTCTTCAGTGACTTTGTTTCCTGTTGTCTTCTCAACTACCTTGATGAGGTCTTTGATCTCGTCTGCCCATTTGAGATAGTCTTTGTCTCTCTTCATCTGCGGCAGATCCATTACGTGCAGAGGTACGTCTGTGCCG
>ONJG01000032.1 GCA_900318105.1 uncultured Eubacteriales bacterium | reverse complement strand
ATCTGAGGCCTCGGCCCTTAGCGATTGGCAAGCGCCAGCGCAGACAGAGCTTAGGGACGCTAGGTCGAAGCTTGAGCGCGAGCGTCAATGGTGAATACATATACACCCATCTTTATTATTAATTCCAGACAGTTTTATATTCTCTGTATTTTCCGATGTCTGATGCGGCATTCCAGGGGATGAATCCTCCCGAAAGACCCGCTTTGTTCAGGGCTTTGACCTGATCTTTCAGCTTCTTTGCATCGTAGTCGACCACAGGATTCCAGTGCGGAGTGTTGTATCCCGTAATCCAGGTCCTTGCCACGGCGGGAGTCTCGATTTTATCCTGCTGCTTTTTGGCCCTTTTGGACCAGGTCAGCATGGTGCTGTATGGGTTTTCCCATGTGCCGTCCGCTCCCATGTGGTCTGTGTACGGCATTGCGCTTATCGCATCGACCACATTCGATATGCCGGGCCAGTACTGGCCGTATGCCGTCATGTAGCCGTATGCGCTTTCTCCGAATACGTCGACCGACATGTACACGCCCTCTTCATGCAGCATATCCGCTGCGTATATGCAAAAGTTCTGAACAGCCTGTCCCTTCTCCTCTTCATAGACATTTCTGAAATCCGCTTTTTTCGACTTTGACATCTCGTACGAACTTTCGGGGAATCTCACATAGTCAAACTGAATCTCGTTAAATCCGAACTCTTTTGCGGCCTCTATGGCGAGCCTTACATTGTACTCCCATACGTTCCTCGAAAAGGCGCTGGGCCATCCCGAATCATTTCCGTACTTTATACAATCCTCGGGGTGGTCCTTTGCATACAGCGTGTCATTAAACACAACTATGCGGCCGATGAGGTATGCTCCGGTATCCCTGTATGCATCCACACCTTTTTTGAATTCTTCGACTGATGCATAGGCAGTTTTATATGAGCTCGGCGATACTTCCTTCGCCACATCCGACTCATACGTCAGGTATCCGTCCTTTATGTCTATCACGACCGCGTTGCACTTGGTCGATTTGATGAGCTTGACGTAATTGCCCGGCTTTACCGCGGCGGTTCCGTTTATGTACATTGTTCTTGCATCCGGACAGAACTCGTTTCCCTTTATGCTTACTCTTTCTCTTGGGAAGTAATCCAGGCTTGCTGCCTTGCCGCCGTAGAGATTAAAACCGTAGTTATCGTTCTTTACTTTGTCATATACGGCAGTGTATACGGCATCGGCTTCCTCTTTTGTTCGCACCGTATACCTGCTGTATATATATCCTTCGCCGGCATTATCGCCCTCTCCGAATTCAACCTTGTACTTATTTACTCTGCCGTCCGGCATCAGCCTGTCAAATCCGCTGACCTTAAGTTCGCTTCCCTTTGATGCGAAAGATGCTATGGCAGGGCCTGTCATTTCTTTATATATCGTCGCAGGAGTCCTGATGAATACTTCGCTCTCCCTGACCGATTTGTCTCTTGTCGGTGACAGATTGTCGCTTGCGATATAAAAGTCCGCGTCCTTTTCCTCTTCGCTGATGTCATTAAGATATTCCGATCCGTCAACGAGCATGCTGTATGATTTGCCGTCTATTTCTTCTGCTTCCTTATACTTTTCAATCATAGTGCCTCTCACTATACTGCCGGCATCAGACAGCCCGTCTTCTGTCATGATGTACAGCGGAACAGCCGGAGTATCCGATGCCACAAAGGCCACTTCGTGACCCGGCTCGTCGATTGTAAGAGTCAAAAAACCACCAAAAGACCCTGCTGTAATCAGGGTCAGTAGGAAAACCATTATTAATCTTTTAAAAAGACTCTGGCTCTTAATTGATCTTATCTCACTTATACTTAAGATTTGAAAATGATGTCTTTTCTGTGGATAAGTGCTGTTCCGAGGAGCTCTCCGAGTATATAGCACCCGAGCACCTCACCTATCAGTATGTACACCATCATCAGAGGAAGCGGTATATCTGCTATACCATATCCGTATCTGAGTACGAACGGTACTATTATGGTATTGGACAATACCGTCGGCAGCGGAACCAGCCAGCGATTGTGCATGAGCTTTCTTCCTATCCATGCGCCGATTAATGTGGCCAGACTTCCGAAGATCACATCTACCGCAACGCATCCTCCGAGCATGTTTGCGATAAAGCATCCTATGAAAAGTCCGGGCACGGCCGCTGATGTAAAAAGCGGCATAATGGCCAGCGCCTCTGCTATTCTCATCTGCACCGGTCCGAAAGATATCGGAGCAAATGCAAGCGTCAGAACGACGTAGAGCGCAGCAATAAGTGCGCCTTGTGCAATCCAGCGATTGCGGTTATTGTTTGTCATGTTTTGTTCTCCTTTGGTTTTATTATTTTAGGAGCAGGATATCGGACCCGAACTGCTCCCGTCACCTCTGTGACGATTCTGATTTATCAAGCTTTACCTTTAAGGGTCAGCCTGTTTATATTATCGTTTTGGAATAAAAGAATCAAGTTTTTTTACAGGCTGCCGTCCTTGTAGCTCTCAAAGATTCTCAGAGCGGTATCGTAGTACAGATCCTTTGCATTTTCCATGGCATACTCGAGGCTCATATCTTCATCCTTTATGCAGAATATCCTTGAAATACCGCAGGAAAGAACTGCCTCCCAGCCGTCACCTACCGTACCTACCAGAGCTACTGCAGGAACTCCTGCCGCTTTGGCTCTCATACCCACGCCCTGGATTACTTTTCCGGATGCGCTCTGTCCGTCGGCTCTTCCCTCACCTGTGACAACGAGGTCTGTTCCCTCAAGTTTTTTGTCAAAGCCGACCAGATCCAGTATGGTCTCTATTCCGGATCTCATTTCGGCACCGAGAACCGCATACATGGCAGCCCCCATGCCTCCGGCCGCTCCCGCGCCCGGCACATTGTCACAGTCTATACCCGTCAGGCTGTTTAAAATATCGCGGTACCTGCACATGCCTTCTTCCAGCATCTTAAGCGTTTCCACATCCGCGCCCTTTTGCGGACCGTACACCATCGTGGCACCGTTCTCGCCTGTAAGAGGGTTGGTGACATCGCTCATAACGGTGAAACTGATATCCATGAGCCTGTCATCAAGTCCGGATAAATCGATTGCGCTCAGGCTGCACAGGTCGATTCCCCTTCCTGCGAGCTCTCTTCCGCCGTCATCATAGAATTTTGCACCCAGTGCTCTCAGGCATCCCATGCCTCCGTCATTTGTGGCTGAGCCGCCTATCCCGATCGCGATGTACTTATAGCCCTTCTCTACAGCATCAAGTATCATCTCTCCCGTGCCGTATGATGTTGTGTGTTTTGCGTCACGAAGGCTGCCGTCTATAAGCGTGAGGCCGGATGCCGCCGCCATCTCCATTACGGCAAGATCGCCCTTAATGCCTGCATAGTAAGCCTCGGTCATTCCCATCAGAGGATCGTGAACAAGGCATGTTTCCTTCTTTCCGCGCGAAGCATCGAGCACTGCATCCACAGTCCCCTCTCCGCCGTCCGCCATTGTGACGAGCATTGTCTCCGCATCGGGAAACACGGACTTTGCGGCTTTATCCAGAAGTAACGCAGCCTCCCTGCTCGAGAGGCTGCCTTTTAATGTATCACTTGCAAAAAGTAACTTCATATCGCTCTTCGTCCTTTTATTTCGCCTGATTAACAACATTTACCGGGGCACCTGACGCCCAGGCCTTCAGGTTGTCTGCAGTTATGTCCATTATCCTCTGGCGGGCTTCCTTTGCAGCCCAGGATATATGAGGAGTGATGAAGCAGTTTTCTGCATTGAGCAGAGGATTGTCAGGGAGTATGGGTTCTGTTGAAACCACATCGACTGCTGCTGCATATACTTTTCCGCTTGCAAGCGCATCCGCAAGGTCCTTCTCAACCACGAGCTGTCCCCTGCTGTTGTTTATGATAATAACTCCGTCCTTCATTTTGGCTATATTATCCTTGTTGATAATGCCTTCCGTCTCCGGGAAGAGCGGGCAATGAAGGAATATGAAATCAGATCTTTCAAAGAGCTCGTCGAGTCCGACATAGCTTGCGACTTTCTTTCCGGAATCGCTTTGATGGGCGTCATATGCAATCACTTCGACATCCATGGCTCCGAGTATCTTCGCTGTAGTCTGACCTATCCTGCCGAGACCGATGATGCCTGCTGTTTTGCCGGCGACTTCTATCATCGGATAATCCCAGAAGCACCAGTCCTCGTTGAGCTCCCATCTTCCGGCCTTGACTTCGTTGTTGTGATGGCCTATATGAGAGCATATCTCCATCAGAAGACTGACGGCATACTGCCCGACTATCTGGGTTCCGTATGTCGGAACATTCATAACGTCTATCCCGCGTTCTCTGGCATAGGAAATGTCCACTACGTTATAACCTGTGGCCAGTACAAGTATGGCTTTGAGATTCGGGCATTTATCTATTGTCTCCCTGCTGATCGGGGTCTTGTTCATGACCGCTACATCGGCATCGGCGATTCTCTCGGCGATAAGGCCTGACTCCTCATACGATGTTCTGTCATATACAGTGAGCTCACCGAATACCTCGAGAGGCGCCCAGCTGATATCTCCCGGGTTTTCGCAATATCCGTCAAGTACTACAATTTTTAATTTGTCCATTCAATACTCCTTTAACTTAAATCTATGTCAGTTATGCACCACTTATTATCGTTACAGATTATATCATAGTAAACTGTCTTTTGGTTTTCTATTGACCCATTTTTGATGACGCATTATAATCTGTTACGTAAGTTTACGGGGGAGCTACTGCTGAGAAATCCCTTGCGGGATGACCCCAGAACCTGATCCGGGTAATGCCGGCGTAGGAAGGAGTTTTTTTATGAGCAAAAATAACACTGATTCAATGAACAACCAAACCAGGATGCTTGCCGAAGGCGGCATATGCATTGCAATGGCCATTGCACTCAGCTTCATCAAGATTCCAATCGGTCTTTCATTCGGAGGCTTTGGTGGATCCATAGACCTGGTAATGCTGCCGCTTGTCTTCTTTGCACTCAAATGGGGCGCAAAATGGGGCTGCCTCGCAGGACTTATATTCGGTACTCTCAAGTATTTCCTGGCCAGCGGATTTGCCATCAGCTGGGTTTCCATGATATTCGACTACTCCGTTGCATATGCGGCAGTAGGACTTGCAGGATTATTTGCAGCCAGCGACAAGATCCCCGGCCCGTCAACATCTGCGGTTGCCGCCCTGGTGGGATGCCTGGCGAGGTTCGTAATCCACTTCATCAGCGGAGTTACCGTGTATGCACAGTATATGCCCGAGGAGTTTATGAATCTCAAGATGACCAGCCCTGCCGTTTATTCACTTCTGTACAACGGCACCTACATGGTTCCCAATACCATTATCTGCGTAGTCGCAATCATGCTGCTGAACAAACCACTCAGACAGCTGTTTGCAGGGAAATAATCAGGCAGATCAGTAGATAAGAGTTTTGTCACCCGAGGCGGAGCGCACGATTCTGTGTGTTTCGCCTTTTCTGTCGGTCAGGGTATCTGCATTAAGAGGATACTCGGTGATCATCAGTGGAATTCCTCTCTCATCACTTACATCCGTCTCGTGCGACGGCATGTAAAGCTCGGCCCCAAGCTCCTCTGTCAGCAGCCTGGCCTGATTGTTAAATACATTGAGACCATAGTCCGCATAAACCGGAACCCCCGCTTCCTTAAATCTGTATATCCATCCGAGGTTTCCGATCAGTATGCCGGTATTCTTTACTGCTTTGACTAGTTCATCAAAATTGTCTTCCAGATATTTGTCGAGTTTTCCCTTGGAAACGTTCAGTATGTACGGTATTTCCCCGGGCTGCGGATCTCCCTTATCCCGCTTTTCCATAAAGGTCTCAAGCGGCACGGGACTGACAATATTGCCTTCGATTTTTGCAGGATACATCGATAAATCGAGCATGTCACGCCCAAGGCCTTCCTCGTCTTTGATTTTTTCTATCTCATTCTTATCAAGCTTGGGAGCGCGGGATTCTGTCGCAGATTTTATTCTGTTATCCAAAAGCTCATCAGCAGCTTCCCTTCGCATGCGGTTTACTGTGGAAAGCGGCACCATTACATCCTCATCAATCTGCACATCAATGCCGGTCATGCCCGTTGTATACGTCGTATCTCCGAGCCTTCTCAGGCTGTCTTCTATCCTGTCTGCATCCGTGGCAGTCTTCCTTGCATGCTCCACCTTGTAGTCAGCACTTATCTCCGCGCTGTAACCTGCTCTTACATCTGTCATCACAAGGGTCGGATACTGGCCTTCCCTCGCCGTAAACTGCATGGTGGCAGGCAATTTTCTTTCAGGCAGATTCAGTGCTTCCTCGGCGAGCCTGCTGTCTGTGACCTTGTAAGCCAGGTCTCCTGTGCTTATACCCCTGTCGTAATCGCCGAGTATAATGCAGCCATCACCTATGTCCTTTACGTATGTAGTCACTCCGCCGGCTGGGCTGTTCACAAGATAATCCTTTTCATCCGACCTGAACTCAAGCCCGTCTCCGGCTGTCACATATGCACTCATTTCTTTAGCGGATTTATCCATGCTGATGCATGCCAGGACCTTGCCCCTTCTGAGGGCGCCTCTGGCTGCGGCTTTTTCATCGGGTTCGGTCACCTTATCCTCGCTGTCTATAAGAGCCACTACGCGGCCGAGGTATATGCCCTGGTTTTTGGGACTCGCTCCCGAGAGTATATCCTCTCCGGGATTTCCGAAGAGATAGCCTTCCGTGAAGTCTCCCCTGTTGAACACCTGCCTGAGCATCATCATGTCCTTTTCGTCGACCTCATACTTTGAACGTGCTTCGTCTGCTCCAAGCTCACGCACCAGGCTGTCATACAGATCTATGTATTTTCTGTAAATACTCGTAACCGTAGCCACATATTCCGGGCTCTTGAGCCTCCCCTCTATCTTGAATGACGCAGCGCCGGCTTCAGTAAGTTCAGGGATGCGGTTTATGAGGCAGAGATCTTTTGGGCTGAGCGCATAATATGTCCTGCCGGAATCATCGGTATACGCCTGCCTGCAGGGCTGGGCACATGTGCCTCTGTTGCCGCTCCTGCCGCTTCCCTGACCGAGCAATCTGCTCATCTGGCACTGCCCTGAGTAGCACATGCAAATTGCGCCGTGCACGAATACCTCAACATCCATAGCAGGTTCCATGGCAGCCGCTGCACGTGAGAGCTCTCTTATTTCATCCAGACTGAGCTCTCTGGCCGGCACTATGCGCCTGATGCCGAGCTCTCTCGCCGCGGGCAGAGCTTCCTTATTGTAAAGAGTCCCCTGCGTCGAGAGGTGCAGCGGCAGATCCGGCAGGTATTTATGCAGGAGCCTCGCAAGACCGAGGTCCTGTATTATCAGACCGTCTATCCCGAGCCCGTATATATAATTTGCGTATTCAAAAGCCCTGGCCAGTTCCTCATCTTTTATGAGAGTGTTGAGAGTCATGTACACTTTTACGCCATGGGCATGTGCATACCTTATGGCCTCAGGAAGTTCCTCATCGCTGAAGTTCTCCGCAAACACCCTTGCGTTAAATGAAACGCCTCCCATATATACAGCATCCGCTCCGCTGTTTACGGCTGCTATCAGATGTGGTTTAGCTCCCACGGGAGACAGTAATTCTGCTTTCATAGTCGCCACTCCTTATGAAATCTGCATCTTTTTCGCTTGAATATATTTTACCACAGCAACACATCTTTCAAATGCATATATGAAATCTGTGTATTAAATGTGAACCAAATTGTCAACCAGGTTGATAATCCAAACTGTAATGGTTAAACTATAGACAAGACTAAAAGTAATTGAAGTATTTCCTTTTTAAGGTGGGAAGATGACAACAAAAGAAACATTATTGGCGCTGTTCGAAAAAAACAGAGGTTATTTCATTTCGGGTGAATATATAGCCCGGACTCTCGGGGTTTCGAGAACAGCCGTATGGAAAGCTGTAAAAAAGCTTCAAAAGGAGGGCTTTGATATCAGTGCCGTTACAAACAGAGGCTACTGTCTGTCCAAGGACACGGACATTCTGTCAGCACCGGCCATAACCCAATATTTATCAGGCGACTGCAAGGATATCAGGCTTGAGGTGTTCAGGACTGTAGACTCAACAAACAATGTTTGCAAGGAAAAAGCCAATCAGGGTGTGGCTGATGGTTATGTAGCCGTTGCAAGCTCCCAGTCATCCGGAAGAGGCAGAAGAGGACGCACCTTCTACTCCCCTGCAGATACCGGAGTATATGTGAGCATAATGTTCCGGCCCAAGGATTTCCACGGCAGAGGAATTGTAAAGCTCACAACAATGTCGGCGGTTGCAGTTTGCAAGGCCATAGAAAATCTTACCGACAAGGAAGCCTCCATAAAGTGGGTAAATGATATATACGTGGACGGCCGTAAAGTATGCGGTATACTCAGCGAAGCCTCCTACAATCTCGAGGATGCCAAGCTCGACTGCGTGGTTGTGGGAATAGGCATCAATCTGTATCCTCCCAAGAACGGTTTTCCGGAAGCATTGGCTGACACAGCCGGCAGCATACTGGACAAACCCGGACAGCTCAGCAGAAACAAGCTCGTGGCAGAAGTCCTCAATAATTTCATGAAAATATACAGAAATGACGATAAGTCATACGTTGACTATTACAGGGAGAAATCATTTGTACTCGGCAAAGACATCGATGTGATCACTCCGAAGTCAACCCGTCGGGCTGCTGCTATTGCGATCAACGATGACTGCAGTCTGCAAGTCAGATACGAAGACGGCAGCGAAGAGGCCCTGAACTCCGGTGAGATATCCATCAGAGTCAATTAACAAACTGTCATTCTGAGCGCAGCGAAAAAAACCGACACCATTCTGTCATTCTGAGCGCAGCGAAGAATCTTACAAAAAATCCCGGGAGTTCCTGGGATTTTGTATTGTCATAAAGTTCCGCATTTTCATAATGCCCTGAAAGCTTTATCCTGAAACCGCCCCATTAGGTGTCGGGGTAGGTTGTGGATCCGGTTCAGGTTCAGGTTCCGGTTTAGGATCCGGCTCAGGTTCCGGTTCAGGTTCCGGTTCAGGTTCCGGTTTAGGATCCGGTGTTGGTGTCGGTGTCGGTGTCGGTGTCGGCGTCGGTGTCGGAGTAGTACCGCCGCTGCTGCCTTCATCGGTCTTCTTTTCCTTCTCCTTGACCTTTTTGCTGTCTTCATCGTCGTCATCACTGCTCTTGGATTTTTTATTTGAGTATCCAGAGTAATTTCCGGGGTTTTTATCGGTGCCGAGAGAATAATACTCTCCGCCTTTTTTTACGACGTTTGAAGGCATCTCAGGATATACCCCGTCTTTTACTCCAGGAATCTGGCTCATTATCTTGCCCCATAGAGCAGCGGCCTGTCCGGACGTTCCGTACATTTCGACGTTAAGATCCGTTCCTATCCAGAGAGCTGCAGAGTAATCGGGGGTAAATCCATCGAACCAGACATCAAATGTGTCATTTGTGGTTCCTGTCTTACCGCCTACCTGGACTCCGGATATTGCTGCCGGTCTTCCAAGCCCGTTGGAAACAACGGACTTGAGGAGATCTGTCATAATCCATGCAACGCCCTTGTCGAGTACTTCAGTCTCCTCGCTTTTTCCAACCAGCATTATTCTGTCTGAGCTGTCGGTGACATTTGTATAGCATACAGGAGTGTGGTGTACTCCTTCACCCGGAAATACAGCATATGCAAGAGCCATATCCAGCGGAGTGACTCCGTAAGTCATGGCACCAAGGGCGAGAGCGGCCGGGTTTACGTCGTTTGTCGCCTCACTCTGGTCGGTGACTATGGTCGACAATTTATACTTCTCAAGCATCTCCGCGGAGTATTCGAGCCCGACCTGCCACACTATCTTTACAGCGCAGGTATTGATGGACTTCTGAAGAGCCGATCTGAAAGAATTGCTGCCGGAGAACGTTTTTGAGGCATTCTGAGGCCATATCTCTCCGTTAATCTTAAGCGGCTCGTCTATTACACCGGAACTTGCCGTGATGTAGTCTCCCCAGTACTTTGTGCCCTGATTATCAAATCCGTAATCCACGAACGGGAATGTCTGATTCTTTTTTGCATACTCATAGCTCTTCTGAAGAGCTGCTCCGTATACGGCAAGCGGCTTGATGGATGATCCCGGCTGCCTCGGACTGACCGCCCTGTTGAAAAGCTTGGAGCCCTCGGTATCCCTGCCGCCGACCATGGCACTGATATGTCCGGTATCCACTTCTGTTACAACCATGCTGGCCTGCACCTTGCTCCCGTCAGCAGCAGCAGGGAAATTGCTGTCATTCTGGAATTCTTCATAAATAGCATTTTGAATGGTGCTGTCTATGGTCGTATTAATCTTGAGACCGCCTGTGTATACCGTGCGCTGTGCCTCTTCCTCACTCATGTCGTACTTTTCCATGAGGTCAGCCGTCACAACCTCCGCGAGATAGTCCTTGAAATATGTATATGCAGACTCGCTCTTCTCAAAGCTCGGTTCGAGGATATCGATGATGTCCACATATGCCCCGCTTGCCTCGGATTCTGAAATATATCCCTGCTCTGCCATCAGGTCGAGCACGAGATCCCTTCTTTCCTTGGAAGTGTCGTTGGCATAGAATCTGGTTTCGGATTCTCCTTCCTCGCCGTCTTCATCACTGTTCTCATATTCTGTATATGAATATGTATTTTCTTCGTCCTCATCCACGGAATCGAGCGTGTAATAATGTATGTTCGTTATCTCTTCACCGCCCCCTTCCGGGTCCGTGGTTATCAGGGCATAGGCATCGGGCGCCTGCGGAAGCGCCGCAAGTGCTGCACATTCATCAAGCTCAAGATCACCTACTTCCTTTGAAAAGTAAGTTCTTGCGGCTGCACTGACACCGTAATTGCCATATCCCAGATATATGGTGTTCAGATACGCTTCGAGTATCTGGTCTTTTGTGAGCTTTCTCTCAAGCCTCCATGCAATATACATCTCAGACAGCTTACGCCTGATGCTTCTCTGGCTCTTGATTTCGGAAAGATAAGCATTCCTTGCAAGCTGCTGGGTGATGGTTGATGTTCCGCTGATGGATGACGATCTGCCTGTCAGCCTTGAAAGAACCGCTCCGAACATCCTCCTGAAGTTGAATCCGTGATGCTTGTAAAAGGTTTTATCCTCCACGGCGATAAATGCATTTTTAAGATTATCCGGCATGTCGGCAATCGAAACCAGCGTCCTGTCTTCTGTATAGTGCAGTGTATCTATCTCTTCTCCATCTGTGTCATACAATATCGAGGACCGCTCGATGTTGCTGTAAAGGGTGTCCTGATTGATCTTGCCGATATTAAATGCCGTGTATCCCATCATGATAACCACGGCAGCAAAACCGAGCACTATAATCTGCCCGATAATTCTACGTATTTTCTTGCCTCTTGGCATTTCAGAAAACTTACTGAACCTTGACTTTACGTGTCTTCCAACTTTTGCCATATTAAATAACCTGTTTTAACCGCTTACTGTTTTGAATTATTACTGTTTATTGTTTACCGTTTACCGTTTACCGTTTTGCGCCTCTCCGTCTTCCGAGATATGTTGCGCTACTCTCTATTATAAACGAATCGTAGGATTTTCCTGTCTTTTTTCTGAAACTTTTAAAAAAAGGAAGCCGGTTCCAGATCATAGACGAAACGCCGACCACAGGAAGGTACAGAGGTCCGAGTATCAGAGACTGTTTCGTATGTCCGTATTCATGACTCACCAGGCTCTTGTCATCAGGTGTGAATATGAATTTGCCCAGTGACAATCCGTCATTTCTGTCCCAGACCGTGACCTTAGCGCCCTCGTAATCATAATGCTGGTTATTCTTGTGTATCATGTAAACCGCAAGCCCCGCAAGCGTCTGCGGGAGTCCCCAGGTCCACTGAGCTAGATTATACAATTTCTTATTCACTCCGAAGCTCCTTATGCATTTCGTACCATGTCTCTCCGCCCCAGCTCGAGCCGCTTATTCCCATGTTCCGGTAACCCATTCCTTCATACATTTTAACAAGCCCGGGAAGGCAGGTCAGAATGAGTTTTTCCCTGCCGCGTGCTCTTTCTCTTTCGCAGTAGGTCTCCATTATCCTGCTCGCAAGACCCTGCCCTCTGTGCACGGGGAGGACATCAAGTCCGAGCAGTATGATATTCCTGCCATCCGGATCATGAAGCGACTTGTCTGTAAAAAACTCATCCCTGAAGCTCTCCTCGTCCGTTGCTACGCCGTTCAGAAAGCCGGCGAGCTCCCCGCTCTTCCTGTCAACAGCCACAAGGAACAGTTCAGGCGCTATCCCGACCTGCTCTATGAGTTTCTCCGGTTCCTCCGCTTCGTTTGGCGGAAAAACAAGCTGCTCTATTTCGGCAGCTCGCTTTGCTTCTTCAGGCCTTATATCCCTGAACTCATACTTTTCATCCAATTGCGAATAACTCATAATTACACTTATTTATGTTTTACAACCAGCTCTCTTTCACCGACCGCATCTGCGAAGAGATTCTTTACCAGTGTCTCGGCATTTGCATCGGCGGCCTCGAGCAGGCCTTCTTCATCTGCTTTTTTCTTTGCGTCCTCCTCAGCCATGACCAGGGCTTCTTTCAGCTCTGCTTTGCCGTCCGGCTTGATAAGCGTCAGCGACGTCGTATATGTTTTAATCTCATCCGGATCGATGGTAACTTCCTGTATCTCCATCTCCGGTAGAGTGACAGTGACCTTGTCCTCCGCCACATCGATGGCGGTTTTGGACACATCAAAGCCCGCACGCACCGTGGCCTTGTATGTCATCAGGAAAGTTTCCTTGGTCAATATCGGAACGCCACCGCTTTCTGACTCTATAACGCCGTTATATATCATCTTTTGCGTGGTCAGCTCTGATGCATTCTCAAGCCTCGCCTGCAGTGCATCAGCCGTCACCTTTTGCCTGGCCTGGTAATTCCTGTATGCATAAAGACCGCCTGCCGCGAGTGCCAGCAGCAATATCAGAATCAGCACTCCGTATATCTTTTTCATAGCTGTCCCTTTCTTATGAAGCCTGTTTATTTACCGTCCGGAAAACTCGTAAACGCTCCGCTCTCGAGCTCCGGAAGTCCGTACTTCTCTTTCGCATCGGCTATGGCCTTTATCATGAAGGTCATGTTGCGCGCGAGGTTTCTCATCACCTGAAGTCCCTCTTCATCTTTTCTCACATCCTCAGCCGTAAAGCCATGTACCTGATTCCAGTATCCGGATGATGCCAGAGGCATATTGCTTATTGTGAAGTACTTGTTGAGCACATCAAACGATGCGCTGTTGCCTCCTCTTCTGCAGCTCACCACAGAAGCTCCTACCTTCATGTGGCCTGCGCCCTGCGCGCAGCTGTAAAAGAGCCTGTCCAGAAATGAGAGCATAGTGCCGTTGGGAGACCCGTAATACACAGGGCTTCCTATTACAACTCCATCTGCATCCTTAAACTTTTCCGCAACTTCATTTACGATATCATCCACAACGCATTTGCCATGCTCCATGCAGTAGCCGCACGACACGCAGCCGCGCACGTTTTTGTTTCCGACCTGGACAAGTTCTGTCTCAACGCCCTCAGCATCAAATGTCCTTATCATTTCCTTCAAGGCTTCTGCCGTGCATCCGTCTGCTTTAGGGCTGCCGTTAATCAATAATACTTTGCTCATCCTTCTCCTCTTTCTCTGCCTGAACAGTCCTGTAACAATTAATTTTTTCCGGCTATCCTGCCAGTATAGCTTCTACCTGGTCTCTTTTCTCGTGGAGCACACATCCGCCTATATGGTCTCCTGCCAGGATGCCGCCCTCTCTAAGAGCCGTGAACAGCCCTGAGTTCAGTGCCTCACGCACGGACGTCTCCTTTACGTTGATATCCGAATATGCCGAGAACGGGCATGGCTCTGCTCCGCCGTGTGAATTGATATGAAAGAATCCTCTCCCAGCAGCCAGGCAGCCGCCTGAGCTTTTTTCATCTCCCGGGAAAGCGATATACATCATATCCTGGTGGTTTGCCCTCAGGTAGTCCATCCTCTCGTTCATGAATTCGCGGTCCGCATCGTCAGGTGCAAGCTCCTGGCTCTCGTCTGTGACCGGCACATATTCGATGTAGAACACCGCTTTGCAGCCACGCTTTCTCATAAGATCTAGGAATTCATCCGAGTATACCTCTCCGATATTTTCCTTGGTCACGGTGACGGAAACTCCGTATATGAGGCCGCGTCTGTGGAGCTCATCCATGTTGGCTACGAGCGTGTCATAGACACCTGAGCCGCGCCTTGAGTCTGTCTCTTCCCTGCCGCCTTCAATGCTCATAACCGGTATGAGGTTGCGGCATTTATCGAAGAGCTCGAAATAGCTGTCGTTCATGTACGTGCCGTTTGTGAATATCGGAAATATGATATTCTGCATCGTGCCTGCAGCTATTATCACATCCTTACGGAGCATCGGCTCGCCGCCTGCCAGGAGTATGAAACTGATGCCGAGCTCCTCTGCCTCTTTAAAGATTCTGAGCCACTCCTCATCTATGAGCTGCTCCTGCGCCGGGCAGTCCTCAGTCGCTTTATTTGCACGCGAGTAGCAGCCCGCGCAGTGAAGGTTGCAGTTTGATGTGATGCTCGATATAAGATATGACGGCACGTGCAGTCCGCCCTCCTCTTCTTCGATTCTCTTTTTATTAGCCTTTGCGCTGGCCAGTGCGAACTTCGCAAGGAAGGCGCTCTCTCTCGGATCCTTAAGGGTCGCCTTGAGAGCGTCCTTTACAACCTGGTCCACTCCGTCTGCCAGATATTGTTGTATGTCAAAATTCTCGTTCTTTTTCATTTTCTTTATCTCTAATCCAGTGTTGTAACACAATCACTATACACCCTGCGTCAACTCTTCAAGTATGCCCTTGCAGCCCTCTGTCACATCACGCCAGGTCGCATCGAAGTTGCCCGTATACCATGGGTCTGCAACCTCAGCTCCCGCTCTGTTTGTATAGTCCAGCAGCAGCTTTACCTTACCCTCGCTGTCACTCCCGATAATTCTGTCCAGATTTCTGAGATTATTATGATCCATGCAGATGATAAGATCATAATAATCGTACTCGGGCTTAGTCATTCTATGAGCACGATGAGAGTTTACGCCTAATTCATTACTGTAAACATCTATCCCATTCTCTGCAAGCTTCTTTCTTGCGGGCGGATAGACCGGCATCCCTGTCTCTTCAGTGCTTGTAGCAGCCGATGCGATCTCGAACTCATCCTCAAGCCCGCGTTTTCTCACCATATCCTTCATAACGAACTCCGCCATCGGACTCCTGCAGATGTTGCCATGGCAGACGAATAATATCTTAATCATTTCTTGCTACCTCTTATTGCATCTAACGTATGTTGGTAATGTTGGTAAAATGGTGTTTAAAGTTTGCCAATTTACCAATATTGATTGCATTATTTGTGTATTTACACGTTTTTAGAACTTATCGTAAAACATCATCGTTAAGCAAAAAGTTCATAAGCCCCATTCGAATAATGCCGTCTTCATCTGTTTTAGGTTTTAAATAATCTTTCTGTACAATAATCTTTTTAAACGAATCATCTATATTCTCTAGGGAATTCTTTTCT
>ONJG01000003.1 GCA_900318105.1 uncultured Eubacteriales bacterium | reverse complement strand
GTATAAGGAATGTAAAGTAACTTGCGCATGTGGTAATTCATTTACAACTCTGTCCGACAAGGAAGAGATGAGAGTAGACATCTGCTCGGAATGCCACCCGTTCTTTACAGGACAGCAGAAGTTTGCCAACCGCGGCGGACGTGTTGAGAAGTTCAAGAACAAATACGGACTCTAGACAAAGCATATATACTCAGACCGGAGCCAGTGCTCCGGTTTTAATTTGAAAAAAACCGCAATTGCAGGAAACAAGGCCTGTTTTATGATAGAATACGCCTTGGATAACAGAGCACAAAATACAGAGGTTAAAGATGTTCGACAAACTCGACTTTATACAGGAGAAATATCAGGAGCTGTCCGAAAAGGTTGCAGATCCTGCGGTTATCGCAGACCAGAAGACATTCCAGAAATACATGAAGGAAATGTCCGAGATGGAACCTGTGGTAAAGGCTTATGAGGACTACAGAAAGATGCAGTCCGATCTTTCGGATGCCCGCGAAATGATCGAGCTCGAGGACGACGAGGAAGTCAAGGAGATGGCCAAGGAAGAAGCCAAGGAGCTCGAAGAAAAGATGGCAAAGGCGCAGGACAATCTTAAAATCCTACTGCTTCCGAAAGACCCTAACGATGAAAAAAACGTAATTCTCGAGATCAGAGCCGGCGCGGGCGGAGAAGAAGCCGCCCTGTTTGGAAACGATCTGCTCAGGATGTATCTGAGATATGCGGAGCGCCATCGCTGGAAGGCTGAGATAATCGAAATCAGCGATACCGGAATCGGCGGCATCAAGGAAGCCGTTGTGATGATCAAGGGCAAAGGCGCATACTCGAGGCTCAAGTTTGAATCAGGCGTGCATCGCGTGCAGCGCGTGCCCGAGACGGAATCATCCGGAAGAATTCACACATCGGCTGCCACGGTTGCAGTGCTGCCGGAAGTTGATGATGTCGAGGTTGAGATCAATCCGAACGACATCAAGGTTGATGTGTACAGAGCATCCGGAAATGGCGGCCAGTGCGTAAACACCACGGACTCGGCTGTAAGAATCACACACTTTCCGAGCGGACTTGTCGTAACCTGCCAGGACGAAAAGGACCAGATAATGAACAAAGAGAAGGCCATGAGGGTTCTCAAGGCCAGGCTCTATGACAAGATGGTGCAGGAACAGAACGATAAGATCTCCGCAGACAGGAGGAGCCAGATAGGTTCCGGAGACAGATCCGAGAGAATCCGTACATACAATTTCCCGCAGGGGAGGATGACAGATCACAGAATCAACCTGACCTTGTACAAACTCGACCAGTTCCTCGACGGAGATATCGACGAGGCGGTCGACGGACTTATCACAGCCGATCAGGCAGAAAAGATGAAAGCGTTTTAAAGAGATGAGAACGCTGAGATTAACGACAAGCAAAAAAGACATAGAGCACGCCGCAGACATTATCAGGAGCGGTGGGCTTGTTGCTTTTCCGACAGAGACGGTTTACGGACTCGGGGCCAATGCCCTCGACGAAGGGGCCGTCCGTTCTATATATGAGGCCAAGGGCAGACCGTCGGACAATCCGATGATAGTTCATATCGCAAGATTTGAGGATCTCGATGAGCTGGTGGCAGGCGGCAGCATCAGGATATCCCCGTATGCCAAGCTGGCTGCAAAGAAGCTCTGGCCGGGGCCGCTCACTATGGTGTTTGACAAGAATCCCGCGGTGCCGTCCGTGACCACCGGAGGGCTGGACACGGTGGCAATCAGGATGCCGCTGTCGGAGGCGGCGCGCAGCCTGATTGAACAGGCAGGCCTGCCTGTTGCGGCACCGAGCGCAAATATCTCGGGTCGCCCGAGCCCGACCACTGCAGAGGACGTGCTGGAGGATATGGACGGCCGCATCGATGCCGTCATCATGGGAGATCAGTGCGACGTCGGCATCGAGTCCACTGTCGTGGACATGACAGGAGACACTCCTGTCATCCTGCGGCCCGGCATCATAACCAAAGAATGGCTCGAGGCTGCGATAGGATGCGAGGTGGAATACGACAAATCCCTTCTTAAAAAACCGGAGTTCATCGCAGAGCCCGCACTCGGAGCACAGGCGGATGAGGATTTCAAACCGAGGTCTCCCGGCATGAAGTACACACATTACTCGCCAAAGGCGAAGGTGAGGATTATCGAGGGAGACGGGAAGTTTTTCGGAGATAAAGTCATGCAGCTCGGCATCGAGGCCATGCGCGAGGGAAAGAAACCCGCGATTCTCGAATACGGAGGCGATGCAAAAAAGGCCGCGCACAAGCTTTTTGCGGATCTGCGCGAGCTCGACAGGCAGGGATATGACATCATCTTCGTGCGAGGACTCGATGAGAAGGGTGAGGGCTTCAGCGTAATGAACCGCATGCTGAAAAGCGCCGGCTACGACATCATAAAATGATTTTCCAAGTTCTACGAATTGAACACAAAACAGTCCGGCAAACATATATAATAATAGAAGCAAATTGCTTAAAACAGGAGGTCAGAAAACAATGGGAAAGATAATGGTATTCGATCATCCGCTGATCCAGCACAAAGTGTCGATGATGAGAGACAAAAACACGACAAGCAAGGAGTTCAGGGATCTCGCAAGAGAGGTCGCCATGCTTATGGCATTTGAGGTCACCCGCGACCTGCCGACCAAAAAGGTGGACATAGAAACTCCGATCTGCCCGACCACGGTTGAAATGCTGGCAGGCATGGACGTTGCCATAATTCCCATCCTGAGAGCAGGACTTGGATTTGTGGACGGAATGCTCGAGATTATTCCGAACGCCAAAGTCGGTCACGTCGGACTCTACAGAGATCCCGAGACACACGAGCCGGTCGAGTACTACTGCAAGCTCCCCGAGGATATAGACAAGAGAAGAGTAATCATAGTCGATCCGATGCTGGCAACCGGAGGATCCGCCATAGCAGCAGTCGACTTCGTAAAGAAGAGAGGCGCAAAAGACATCAGCCTGATGTTCCTCATCGCAGCACCCGAGGGCATACAAGCTCTTACGGAAGCTCATCCGGATGTGGATATATACATCGCAGCCAAGGATGAAAAGCTCAATGAGAATGCATATATCGTGCCGGGGCTCGGCGACGCCGGCGACAGGATATTCGGCACCAAGTAATATAACAAACATAAGGGAGAAGATATGGCTATAAAAGGGAATTTGATTATAGGCCAGTCGGGCGGACCGACTGCGGTCATCAACTCCAGCCTGGCAGGAGCATTTGAAGCTGCCAAGGCGGCAGGTGTTAAAAAGATATACGGGATGCATTACGGCATCGAAGGGTTTTTGAATGAAAACATAATCGATCTGAAAAAGGAACTGAAGGATTCGGCAGACGTGTCGCTGCTCAGGAGAACTCCTTCGGCATTCCTCGGATCGTGCAGATACAAACTTCCCAAGATTGAAGGGAACGAAGAGGTTTACGAAAAGATATTCAGCATAATGGAGAAATACGACATCCAGTATTTCCTGTACAACGGCGGAAATGACTCCATGGACACTGTCAAAATGCTTTCGGATTATGCCGAGCAGCATGGAAAGACACAGAAGTTCATGGGAATCCCCAAGACCATAGATAACGATCTGCCCATAACCGACCACTGCCCGGGATTCGGTTCAGCGGCCAAGTACATAGCCACAACGCTAAAAGAAGTAATCGCGGATGCGGAGTGCTACGGCCCGTACAGAACGTCGGCTCTGATAGTTGAGATTATGGGACGCCATGCAGGATGGCTCACGGCAGCTGCCGCACTCGGCGGCAACAAACCGGACCTGATTTATCTGCCTGAGGTGAGTTTCGATCCGAAGGATTTCGTAAAGAGGGTCAAGGAAATCACGAAAAAGAAGAGCTCGGTTGTAATAGCAGTATCCGAAGGGATCAAGCTCGCAAACGGAGAGTTTGTAAGTGCTCAGGGCGCCGATGCCAAAAAGGACGCCTTCGGACACACGCAGCTTTCCGGTGTAGGAGATTATCTCGCCAACATGCTCACGGCGGAGGCCGGGATAAAGGCAAGAGCCATAGAATTTTCGACTATGCAAAGATGCGCTACACATGTGGTGTCAAAGACAGACTCCGACGAAGCATATAACGCAGGATATATGGCAGCACAGAAGGCTCTTGAAGGCTGCACCGGAGAGATGGTTGTAATAAAGGTTGAATCGAGAGCTCCGTATGTGACATCGTACAGCACCTTCGATATCCACGAGGTTGCCAACGTAGAGCGCACGGTTCCTCTTGAGTGGATCACAAATGACGGGACTTACGTAAGCGATGAGTTTATAGAATATGCTCAGCCGCTTATCGAGGGTGAGATCGACGCTTATTATTCAAAAGGGGTGCCGCAGCATCTTACTTTGAGCGAATAATAGTAGTATAATTGGCCTCATGTGAAGGGAGATTCTCACGATCTCAGCCACAAGGTCAAGGAGACCTATTTCGAGATGGAGCTCAAGGATCGCAAATAGAAAAGGAGTATATAATGAAAATAGCAATAGGAAACGATCATGCAGCATATGAACTGAAACTGGCTGTAAAGGACAAGCTCGCTTCAGAGGGACACGAAGTGATCGACTGCGGCTGTGACTCCAAAGAGTCGACAGACTATCCGAAATACGGTCACGCAGTAGGCTGGGCCGTTTCGAAAAAGGAAGCAGATCTCGGTATCTGCATCTGCAGCACCGGCATAGGCATCAGCATGGCAGCCAACAAGGTGCCCGGCGTAAGAGCGGGTCTTGTGCACAATGTGCAGACAGCCCATATGACCAAGCAGCACAACAACGCAAACGTGCTTTGCTTTGGAGCCAACGTGGTAGATCAGGATACGGCTTTTGCCATGGTGGATGAATGGCTTAACACGGAGTTCGAAGGCGGCAGACACGAGAGGCGTGTAAACGAGATAGAGGATCTGGATTTCTAAATCCGGCGCTTGTGTACAAACGCATTAAAATCGCGCTCAGAACATATCGGCGTCGGTCTGCGGACCGGCGCTTTTTGCTTAGAAAGAATAGTATAATGAGTTATAATATGTATACCGCCGGAGAGCCGGCGGAACCGATCAGACAGAAAATAAGGATCGGAGCGGTGCTCACAAGGAGATTGCTTGTATGAGAAATGTGCTGGGTAATTTAATAACACTGACTCTGTTCGGAGAATCCCACGGTCCCTGCATAGGAGGAGTGCTGGACGGTCTTCCGGCAGGTCTTGAAATAGACAGCGAATACATAAAAAGCGAGCTGGACAAAAGAAAATCCGCGCCGGCCATATCAACGCCCCGCCGCGAGGAAGACATCCCGGAGTTTCTGAGCGGAGTTCTGAACGGCCGAACGGAGGGAACACCGGTCGCATTTACAATCGCAAACGGCGACGTCCACTCATCGGACTATGAAGAACTCGCGGGCATCGCGAGACCGGGCCATGCCGATTACAGCGCCGAGATGAGGTACGGAGGCTTTCAGGATGCGAGAGGTGGAGGGCACTTCTCCGGAAGGCTCACGGCCGCGCTCGTCACTGCCGGAGCCATCCTGAAAAAAGCCCTGGAAGACAAGGGGATAATTATCGAGACTCACATATATGAGCTCGCCGGAATCCGCGATGAGGACAGGATGACAGCTGAGATAAAAAAGGCGAGGGACGAAGTCGACTCGGTTGGAGGCATACTTGAGACCGTGATACTCGGTCTGCCCGCGGGCGTCGGAGAGCCAAGCTTCAGCTCTGTGGAGTCGGAGATTTCATCCGCTGTATTCTCAATCGGGGGAGTCAAAGGCATAGAATTCGGAGCGGGATTTGACATCGCAAGGATGAAGGGAAGCGAGGCAAATGACGAATTTGCAATCGAGGATGGCAGGGTTGTTACACGCAGCAACAACAACGGCGGCATAAACGGCGGCATCACAAACGGGATGCCCGTGGTGTTCAGAACTGCCGTAAAGCCGACACCTTCCATAGGCAGGAAACAAAACACGGTGGATTTCTCTAGGATGGAGGAAGTTCAGATTGAGATAAAAGGCCGCCATGATCCGGCGATAGTGCACAGAGCCGTAGCCTGCGTGGATGCGGCCGCGGCACTGGCTGTCGCAGACCTGCTTTGCCTGAGATACGGAAGCGGGTATCTCCTGACCAAAGAAGATAAGATGGGGAGCAACAAATGAAACTCGGACTGACAGGAAAGCCGCTCGAGCGCATCAACATAGTGCTGATTGGCATGCCATCAGCGGGCAAATCCACGATAGGAGGAAAGGTAGCCGCAAAACTCGGACGGGAGTTATTCGACTGCGATAAAGAGGCGGCACTTCGCGCGGGCATGCCCATTCCGGAGATCTTCAGACGGTATGGAGAGGCGGAATTCAGAAAAATCGAAGCCGAGGTCTGCAAAGATCTGTCTAAGGAACAGGGGAAGGTCATAGCAACAGGCGGCGGAGTAGTGGAGTCGGAAGAGAATATGATAAACCTCTCGCAAAACGGGCTGGTGGTATATCTGGAAACGCCTCTGGAACTTCTCACACCGTCAGAGTCAAGACCTCTTTCTGCAGATATGGATAAACTCAGGGCGCTCTATGTGAGGAGAAAGCATATTTACGAGAGATATGCGGATATCAGCATTGACAACAGCAGAGGACAGGATGCGTCCGTAGCGGATATAATAAAGATTCTGCAGGATTCATGTGACATTGTACAGGGAAAGGACAGAGAAATATAGCGTATGAATTTAAAGGAAGCCAGGAAGGAAATAAGGCATATAGACGAAAAGATGGCGGAGCTCTTCGAAAAGAGGATGGAGCTTGTCACCGAGGTCGCAAAATACAAGAAACAGAACGGGCTTGATATAGCCGATCCGGAGCAGGAACGGCACATCGTTGAAGAGTGCAGCGCGCTCATCGAAAATGACGAGATCAGGCCGTATTACGTGCAATTCCTGCAGGCTACGATGGATATCAGCAAGAAATGGCAGCACAGACTGCTTGAAGGACCGGATAATAAATGACGATTACCATAGAGAAATCCGAATTATCGGGCTGCATAAATGCCGAGCCGAGCAAGAGCATGGCGCACAGGCTGCTGATAGTAGCAGCCCTCTCGGATGGAGCAAGCAAAGTTGCGAACATCGCTCCGTCGGAGGATATACTCGCGACCATGGACTGCCTGAGGGCGCTCGGCGCGGATATAGATCTGCATGAGGACGGAAGTTCTCCGGCGGGGTATTCCGCGAGTGTAAAGGGCTTTGATCCCGCATGCGCTCTCCCTGCAGAGCTTCGCTGCAGGGAAAGCGGCAGCACGCTCAGGTTTCTCATGCCGCTTGCGGCCCTTTCGGGCGCGCGCATGCGGTTTACCGGCAGTGAGAGACTTATGTGCAGGCCTCTCGGAGTATACGAAGAGATATTTGCATCTTGCGGCATCAGTTATGAAAAGGGCAGAGACTATGTTGAAACAAGCGGCAGGCTCGGCCCCGGAGAGTATAATATCGATGCAGGTATAAGCAGCCAGTTCATCAGCGGTCTGCTCTTTGCACTGCCGCTTGCAGAGCGGGGCAGCAGGCTCATACTGAAGCCTCCTGTCAGGAGCAGTGCATACATAGATATGACCATAGAGGCTCTTTCGGCTTTCGGGGTTGAAGCAGAGCGGACGGATAATGATGAGATACTGATACCGGGAGATCAAAGCTACAAGGCTGCCGATGTGACGGTCGAAGGAGACTGGTCCAACGCGGCATGCTTCCTGGCCATGGGAGTCTCCGTAAATGGGCTGGACGATAATAGCCTGCAGCCTGATAAAATATGCAAAGAGCACTTCGAAATGCTGAGGAGGGGATGTGCCGAAATCGATATATCAGGCTGCCCGGACCTCGGTCCCGTGCTCATGGCATATGCAGCCATGAATCACGGCTGCGTGCTCAGAGGCACCGGGCGTCTCAAGCTAAAAGAATCCGACAGAGGCAGCGCCATGTGCGCGGAGCTTGCAAAGTTCTCCGTGGAGACAGAGCTCTCAGAGGACTCGATAAAAGTCGGATGCGGCCTGAAGGAGCCGGCGGCCGTGCTTGACGGACATAACGATCACCGCATAGTGATGTCGCTCGCGATGCTCGCATCACTCACGGGAGGCAGGATAGCGGGCGCCGAAGCAGTGAACAAGAGTTATCCGGCTTTCTTTGAGATGTTTGCCCGGGCCGGCGGGATATATAGAACAGAAACAAAGAGCCTGATGGAAGGCTCAGAAGTTTGACAATATTTTGCAGCGAGTGATATATTTTGTGAGTACTTGTAACAAAGGAGAAAAGTCATATGAAAAATCTGATACCCGATAATGTCAGTGAACATACCAATGTATATGATGTGCTCGAGGAAAGAGGACTCATCGCGCAGTGCACAAATCCCGAGAAGTTCAGAGAGCTGCTCGGAAACGAAAAGATCAAGTTCTATATCGGATTTGACCCTACTGCAGACTGTCTTCACATCGGACACTT
This sequence comes from uncultured Eubacteriales bacterium, assembly GCA_900318105.1. Taxonomy (GTDB): domain Bacteria; phylum Bacillota; class Clostridia; order Peptostreptococcales; family Anaerovoracaceae; genus Crickella. The sequence goes on along the minus strand of ONJG01000003.1, from coordinate 9,479 downwards.
TATCCCGATGATCACCATGATGTACATGCAGAAATACGGACATACACCGGTATTCCTGCTCGGAGGCGGAACCGGAGAGGTTGGAGACCCGTCCGGCAAAGCCGACATGCGCAAGGTCATGACCATCGAGACAATCGACGAAAACTGCAGGCAGTTTAAGAAACTCTTCGACAAATATATAGACTTCGACGACGAGTGGAAGTACGAAGGAAACGAAGGAGTATATACTCCGGGTCATCAGAACAGAGAGCCGAAACCCGGCTACGCCGTATCCGTAAACAACGCGGAGTGGATCAGACCGGCCAAGTTCACCGAGTTTGCCAGATACATCGGCACGCAGTTCAATGTAAACACCATGCTGCGCGCTGAGTGCTTCAAAACCCGCATGGAAAGAGATACAGGACTCTCGTTCTTCGAGTTCTCGTACATGCTGCTTCAGAGCTACGATTTCTACGTTATGCACAGGGACTTCGGCCTCATGGCACAGCTCGGCGGAAATGACCAGTGGTCCAACATCATCGGCGGAGTGGACCTCACGAGGAAGCTCTGCGGCGACGAGGTATTCGGACTTACCGTATCCCTGCTCCTCAAGAGCGACGGAGAAAAGATGGGTAAAACCGTCGGAGGCGCACTCTGGCTCGATGAAAAGAGAACTCCGGTATACGATTTCTTCCAGTACTGGAGGAACGTGGACGATGCGGACGTCAACACATGCCTTCGCATGCTGACATTCCTCCCGATGGACGAGGTCAACAGACTTTCATCCCTCGAGGGAGCCGAGATTAACAAAGCCAAGGAGATTCTTGCGTTTGAGGTTACAAAGCTCGTACACGGCGAGGAAAAAGCACAGAAAGCCCTCGAGGCAAGCCGCGAGGTATTCGCAGGCGGCGGAGTATCCGCAGACATGCCGACAAAAGAGTTCGAAGCATCCGCATTCGGTGGCGAGGGCATGGGACTCGCTCAGCTTCTCAAGGAAGCCGGCCTCGAGCCTTCGACGAGCGAAGCCTACCGCACCATCCAGGGCGGTGGTGCCCGCATCAACGGCAATCAGATCACCGATAAGAGATACGCGGTCACCGAGGCCGACTTCGAAAACGGTGAGCTCGTCCTCCAGAAGGGTAAGAAAAAATTCATGAAGATAATCATGAAATAAGGCGGAAATAATTCACATATAAAAAGCAAAATGATTCCCAAATACTCATATTGCAGGATTGGGAATCATTTTGTACAAGACGAGAAAGAAATAAGTGATTCCACTTTGCACTTATGGGCATAATGGAATCACTTTTGATGCGATTAAGTCAGTTGTCGTAGTCGAAACGATTGGTTTAATCATCGTCGTAACGATCATCCCAGTCGTCATCATAGTCGTCGTAACGGTCGTCCCAGTCGTCATCGTATCTGTCGTCATAGTCATCGTAACGATCATCCCAGTCGTCGTCATAATAGTCATCGTCGTAGTATGTACCGGCAGACGGCTGAGTATTGACTGCGGGTGCCTGCGTATTTGCTGCAGCTGCGGCAGACTGACTGCCGTAGCTTGGAACCTGAGCAGGTGCAGACTGCTGGCTGCCGTAATCCGGAACCCTTTCGACCTCGGATGATTTTTCGATAATCGCTCCGGTGTATGCATTGATCTCGTAATCGTATTCCTTTCCGCCGGAGTAGAATTCAACGTCATAGTCGATTACTCTGTCGTCTCTGTCGAGATGAGCATGCAGGTATGTTGCATCAGCCTTGGATACTCCTGCATCCGACAGAGCGATTTCCTTTGCCTTTTCCTCGCCGATATACCTTTTCAGATTTTCTGTGTTTGAATTGTTTGCAAATGCGTTATTGCTTACGATGAATACAGCCAGAAATACAGCTGCCGTCAGTATTGCAAAGAGCAATATGCCGATCTTTTTAAGTCTCGTAATCATAGCGCCCTCCTTTCTCGCACAATCAGTGTTCTTTTCGATTTACATAAATCACAGTGTAGTTCTCTTATGCCCAGATTATATGAGGGCGGCGTTAAAGCAGGGTTAAGACAGAATTATTTATCAGTTAAAAGAGTGTTGCCAAGATTAAAAATGATATAAAATGGTTGTTGAAAACGCAGATAAACCGGGGACAGGAAGCGAACGAATAAAATGAGATACCTGGAACTTAAGATAAAGACGAATAAGGAAATGCTGGATGTTGTGAGTGAAACGCTTGCGGCTTCGGGTTTTGATGAGATGATTATAAGCGACCCGGCGGATTATCTGGAGATAGAAGAGCATCCCGAGTGGTACAAGTATGACTATATAAATGAAGAACTTGCAGAGAAGACAGCTGAGGACCCTGAGATCACGCTATACTTTTCGGATGATGAAGGGGGCTGGAGGGAGGCCAAAAGAGCGAAAAGCATCGCGTCTGAGGCAGGCGCGGACTGCCGGATATCCGAGACAGCGGATGACAGCGAGTGGCTGTACAGATGGCAGGAGCATTTCAAACCGACGAAGGTCGGAGAGCGCATAGTCGTCAAGCCGAGCTGGGAGGAGTACGATGCGGCGGAGGGAGAACTCGTGATAGAGATGGACCCCGGTATGGCGTTCGGCTCGGGCCTTCACGAAACGACTACGCTTTGCATCAGGGCGCTCGAGAAGACGATGCCCCTTGCGCGCGACAGATCTTCGCTCGCTGCTGAACGGGGCATCCCGGCTTCGTCTTCGAGCCGCCGTGAACTGCCCCTTGCGCGCTCGCTAAAAGTGTTGGATGTCGGATGCGGCACGGGCATACTGTCTATAGCGGCTGCGATGCTCGGCGCGGATGAATGCCTCGGCATAGACATAGACGCCGATGCCGTCAGAGTCGCGAAAGAGAATATCGAGCGTAATGGTCTGACTGGAAGAATACAAGCCGTGGAGGGAGACCTCATGGAAGGTGTGGACTTTGAACCTGACATAATAGTCGCCAATCTGATGGCTGACCTCGTGGAGAGGCTCTCACCCGCAGCGGCAGATCATCTTAAGCCCGGAGGCATATATATTTCGTCCGGCATACTCGATGTGAAGTGCGAGCGCGTGGCGGCGGCCGTACGTGATGCGGGTTTTGAGATAAAGGAGGTCAGCGCGGACGGTGAGTGGCGCGCCATAACTGCCATTCGCAAATAGCATACGCATGCTCAAAGGAGTATAATTGAATCGTAGATAATACGGTTCATTTTTTTGGAGGGACAGAAGTGGTAGATAAAGTAAATATGGAGCAGATGCTCGCAGATGCAACAGAGAATTTCACGACGGGCTTTATGTGCTCTGAGTCGGTGCTGGATGTGCTGAACAGACATTACGAGCTCGGGATAGGAGAGGAAGCCATCGCGATGTCGACGGGTTTTCCGTATGGATTCGGAAACGGCGGCAATGTCTGCGGAGCGATAGCAGGAGCCACCATGGCACTCGGAAAAGTTTTCGGGCGCACGGTCAAGGGAGATCCCGCTTTTCAGAAGTGCATCGATCTCGTGAGGGAGCTGAACGATGATGTAATTGCTGAGTACGGCAGTGCGATCTGCCCGGAGCTTATAAGAGACTATGAGTTCACGGACCCCGATCGCAAGACGCACTGCACCGGCATTGTGCACGCCTGCATCAGATCCTTTGCGAAGATTATGGAGCGAGAGTGCGGCGTCGGAATAGCGTAGCGAGCGCGCAAGGGGCAGTTCACGGCGGTATCCGAAACATGACGCTTTTTGTTGACATACAAGACTTTCAACAGTTAAAATTTAAGGGTAGACAATAGTTGATAAGCGTTCACACGCATGATATATCTAAGGAGGACAGATACTATGGCTATGGATATTAATGATTTAATGGGTACAATGCTCAGCAGCGGAGCAATCGATCAGGTAAGCCAGATGCTCGGCGTTAACCAGAAAGAAGCAGGTTCCGCAATCGAGGAAGTACTGCCGATGCTCCTCAAGGGCATGCAGGGACAGGCCAGAAACAAGGACACACAGCAGGGTTTCCTGCAGGCGCTTCAGGATCACAGCAATAACGATACAAGCGACTTCACAAAGTATCTCAAGAATGTGGATACAGATGACGGAGCCAAGATCGTAAAGCATCTCCTCGGAGCACAGCAGGAGGAAGTTGCAGCCAAGGCCAAGAAAAAGAGCGGACTTGATACCAAGACCATCATGAAGATCATGGCCATCGCAGCACCGCTTCTGATGTCCAGAATGGGCAAGACCGCAAAGAGCACAGCCAAGAGCAGCGGCTCGGATGATATGCTCAGCATCGTAGGCGGACTTATGGACGGCGTTGATGCAAGCGACATCATCAAGATCGCAGGCAAACTCTTCAAGTAATCTGCCTGTGCTGCTAAGACGATAATACAAGATGCCGGCACTGATGTGCCGGCAGTTTTTACAGCGAGGTACTTGTTTGATGAAGCTCAACGTAATCAAGACAAACAACACAAATCCATATGAAAACCTGGCGCTTGAGGAATATCTGACCATGAATGCAAAGGAAGACGAAGTCACGATGTACCTCTGGCAGAATGCGCATACCGTGGTCATTGGAAAGAACCAGAATCCGTGGCGCGAGTGCGATGTCGAGGCCATTAAGAGAGACGAGGTGTATCTGGCACGCAGGATCTCAGGAGGCGGCGCGGTCTACCACGATATGGGAAATCTCAATTTCACATTTATAGCCAGGGACGGACTCTTTGATGTGGAGCGCCAGACAGAGGTCATACTGCTGGCGTGCAGACTTCTCGGCGTCAATGCGGTCAAAAATGGAAGGAATGACCTGACCGTCGACGAAAAGAAATTCTCGGGTCACGCATATTTTTCATCACACGGATATAACTACCATCACGGCACGATCATGATGGAGGTGAATCCGGATGATATGACGCGCTACCTGAATGTGCCGGACTCCAAGCTCAGGAGCAAGGGAGTTGCATCGGTCCGCTCACGAGTTACCAATCTGTGCGAACATATAAAGGACGAAAGACTTAAAACTGCCGGACTGACCGTTCAGATCGAGGCCATGAAAAACATGCTCGTGCTCGCCGCCGAAAAGGTTTATGGCGCAGAAGCCATGGCGACCGGAGCCCCGGATATACCGCAGGAGCTGAAGGATAAATACTCCTCGGAAGAGTGGAGGCTCGGAACGAGGATTCCGTTCGAAAAGGACATTATCCACAGATTTGACTGGGGAGAGGTCGAGGCCCAGCTCGCAATGAAGGGAGAATACATAGAAGACGTAAAGCTTTATTCTGATTCGCTTGAGACCGATGTCTTCGCTGTAGTGGAAGACATGCTGAGGGGCTGCAAATATGATGCATCCGAGATTGCATCACTCAAAGTGCCCGTGGGGGCATCCGCAACAGCCAACGAGATAATCAGGATGATCGCATCGGCGATATAAACAAGGGCAGCGGGAAGGAAATGCGGGAATATGAGTTTTGCAATTCTGTTGTGATGCGGCGGCGTTCTTTGATACAATTAGGTGCACAATTAAGGAGTGTGTATATTTTCAAATAACTACAACGAGGTGAATTCTATGAGCGAATACAACTATGATCTTCTTATCATCGGCGCAGGACCGGGAGGCTACGAAGCCGCGTTCGATGCAGCTGACGGCGGAATGAAAGTGGCTGTCGTCGAAAAGGACAAACTGGGCGGAACCTGCCTGAACAGAGGATGCATTCCGACTAAAGCCCTGATGCATTGTTCCGATGTCTACAGAGAGACTGCGCACGGAGCCGAGCTCGGAGTTGAGGTCACCGGTCTCAAAGCCAACAGAGCCAGGATCGGAGAGAGAAAAAACGAAGTTCTCGACACTCTGAGAGGAGGCATCAAAGGCCTGCTGGACAAGAAAAAGATAGATATACTCGAAGGGACAGCCGTAGTCTGCGGAGAGCATGAAGTCAAGGTAGGAGACGCGGGCTACACTGCAGAGAAGATAATGGTGGCGACAGGATCAGATCCTCTGATTCCGCCTATCCCGGGCGCAGACCTTCCGGGCGTTATCGACAGCACTGACCTCCTGAACATGGGCTGCGAAGAGATCCCGGAGTTCGTAATCATCGGCGGCGGAGTTATAGGTATTGAGTTTGCCACGATTTACGCCGATCTCGGAGACCACGTTACCGTAATCGAAGGACTCGACAGACTCCTGCCGATGGTGGACAAGGAAATAGGACGCAGCATCAAGATGTCGCTTGAGAAAAAGGGCGTTGATGTGCACGTGAGTTCACCCGTACAGAAAATCGAGAAGGACGGAGACAAGCTCGCTGTCACTCTCAAGAATAAAAAAGAAGAGGAGATTACTATCGTTGCCGACAAGGTGCTGATGAGCGTAGGCAGAAAGCCCGTTACCAAGGGCGTGTTCAGCGATGATTTCCTCGCAAAATACGATGTGCTCGATCAGAAGGGTTTCATCAAGGTCGATGCGAACTATCAGACAGCCTGCCCGAGCGTTTATGCCATCGGTGACTGCATAGGAGGAATCCAGCTTGCACATACCGCCACGGCTGAGGGCAGAAGCGCTGTTGCAATTATGCTGGGAGAGGATGCGACCATCGACATGAACACCGTGCCGAGCTGCATCTACACCGATCCCGAAATTGCGGTGATCGGACTGACGGCAGATGAGGCCAAGGAGCAGGGCATAGAGGTCGTATCCAAGAAATATCCGATGTCGGCAAACGGAAAGACTCTCATCGCAGGACTCGACCGCGGATTTGTAAAACTCGTGGCCAGAGCGGATGATAACGTTATCATCGGAGCACACCTGCTCTGCGGCAGGGCATCCGATCTGATCGGAGAGCTCGCAGTGGCGATAAGCCAGGGCATGACGCTGAATGAAGTCGGAGATATAATCCATCCGCATCCTTCATTTGTTGAGGCACTCATGGAGGCCGCGCGCCTGTAATAAACCCGCGGCTGACGGCGGCTGCAAAATATGAATCGAAATACTAAAAGAGGGAGCTGACGCTCCCTCTTTTGCTGCGATTGTATTAATCGAATGTGTACCTCAGGTGTGGCTCACGTGCCGCCTTGGTATCGTCGAGTCTCAGAACCGGTGTGGTCTGAGGTGCCTGCTGTACGCTCTCAGGCGCATTGAAGATCTTGTCGTAGATCTCACGGAATGCCTGGATGGCCTCGTCGAGTGTTTCCTTTGTCTCCGTCTCGGTAGGCTCTATCATGAGGGCCTCGTGGACGATGAGCGGGAAGTAGATTGTAGGCGGATGGATGCCGTAGTCGAGCAGTGCCTTGGCTACGTCCAGAGCCGATACATGAGTCTTTCTGTAAATCGGATCCATGCCGATTACGAACTCGTGCATGCAGGTCGTATCGAATGCGATAGGATAGATATCCTTGAGTTTTTCCTGCATGTAGTTCGCATTCAGAACTGCGTTCTGTGCGAGAGTCGCAACGTCCTTACCAATCGTCAGGAGGTATGTATATGCCTTGACGTTTACGAGGAAGTTGCCGTAGAAACCGGTCATGTTACCGATGGACTTTTCGGCTCTTACGTATTTACCGTCCTTGCATACAAGTCCCGGTGCGAATGGTGCCAGGAAGTCCTTGAATGCGCAAGGTCCGCTGCCCGGACCGCCGCCGCCGTGCGGTGTCGAGAATGTCTTGTGCAGGTTCATGTGGATTACGTCGAATCCGATGTCTGCTGGACGAACGATACCGATTACGGCATTGAGGTTTGCGCCGTCATAGTAGTTCAGACCGCCGGCTTCGTGTACGAGCCTTGTGATCTCCATGATGTTCGGGTCGAAGAGACCTACCGTGTTCGGGTTGGTCAGCATCAGACCTGCGGTCTTGGGACCGAGATGAGCCTTGAGGTCATCGAGGTCTACAGTACCGTTTTCGTTGGACTTGATCGTCACAGATTTGTAGCCTGCCATCGTGGCCGATGCGGGGTTGGTGCCGTGAGCAGCGTCCGGAACGAGAATCTCATTTCTCTCGGCCTCGCCCCTGTCATGGTGATAAGCCTTGATCAGGAGAAGTCCGGTGAACTCGCCGTGAGCTCCGGCAGCAGGCTGGAATGTGACTCCGTCCATGCCCGTGATCTCACAGAGGAAGTGCTCGAGGTCTGCTATGAGCTCGTTTGCACCCTGGACTGTGTGTGCAGGCTGGAGCGGATGCAGTTTGGCAAAGCCAGGAAGGTTTGCCATCTTTTCGTTTATTCTCGGATTGTGCTTCATCGTGCAGGAGCCGAGCGGATAGAATCCGTCGTTAACTCCGTGCGCTCTCTTGGCAAGTGCCGTGTAGTGCCTGCCCATCTCGTTCTCAGAGATCTCAGGAAGGTGTACTTTGGCTTTGCGAAGCATTTCTTTTTTAGGAAGTTTTTCAGGTACGTCGCAGGCCGGGAAGATATCCTGTCCTCTGCCCTGAATGCTCTTTTCGAATATCAACTTCATATCAGAACACCTCCTTTGCGACAGCTATGACTTCATCGATATCTTCTTTTGTGTTGAGCTCCGTACAGCACCAGAGTATGCAGTCCTCTTTTGCATCCTCGCAGCCGCAGCAGCTGAACTTAAGTCCGCCGAGGATGCCCTTATCCTCGAGAGCCTTGAGCAGTTTGTCTGCGTCCGGACATGTGGTTGCGAACTCGTTCCAGAACTCGCCCTCGAAGCAGAGCTTCATGCCGATCTTATCCAGCTCCTCTGCCATGTAGTGAGCCTTGGATGAGCAGAGCTTGGCCACATCCTCGAAACCTTTAGGTCCGATGGTTGAGAGATAGATGCCGGCTCTGAGTGCGCACCATGCCTCGTTGGAGCAGACGTTGGAGCTGGCTTTCTCACGACGGATGTGCTGCTCTCTGGCCTGGATCGTAAGCACGAATCCTCTGTCGCCCTTTGTATCCACTGTCTCACCGATGAGACGGCCCGGGATCATACGCATGTTTTCTTCCTTTGTTGAGAGGAAGCCGAGGTACGGTCCGCCGAACTCAAGACCGAGTCCGAGAGGCTGTCCTTCGCCAACTGCGATGTCTGCGCCGATCTCTCCCGGATTCTTCAGGATACCGAGTGAAAGTGGCTGGCAATACATGATGAACTTCGCTCCTGCGCCCTGAGTGATCTTGCAGAGCTCCTCGGCATCTTCGACCACTCCGAAGAAGTTAGGATACTGCATCAGGAAGCATGCTGCTTCATCATCCGCCTCGAGAGCTTTTTTGAGAGCGTCCTTGTCTGTTACTCCGTCCTTTGCAGGAATGAGCTCGACCTTATTCTCTCTTCCGAATGAATATGTCTTGATTACTTCGAGAATTCTCTCGTCAATCGCACCGGATACATAGATCGTGCTGTGCTTGCGGTCCTTGCACATCCAGCATGCCTCTGCAGCTGCCGATGCTCCGTCATAGAGTGAAGCGTTTGCGATGTCCATGCCCGTAATCTCGGCGATCATGGTCTGGTACTCGAATATCGACTGGAGAATACCCTGGCTGATCTCAGCCTGGTATGGCGTATATGCCGTAAGGAATTCT